>CAYOYX010000096.1:0-12479 GCA_964408275.1 uncultured Occallatibacter sp. | reverse complement strand
ACAAGCACCTCAAGGTTGAGGATCTGGCCGCCGAGCGCGCCGTCAACGTCAAGGACTATCTGGTCACCGAGAAGGGCATCGACGCCGCTCGCATCAGTGTAGCCACCGGCACAACGGACGAACAGAAGGTCGAGAATTACCTCGTGCCCGCAGGCGCTGATTTTGCAGCCGACGTTCCGGGAACCACCCCTGTGGACGAAGCCATGGTGAAGCCAGCGGCGCACAAGCCCGTGGCCAAAGCCAAGCACATGAAGTAGTCTCCCCACGCACATTCACATAGCGGCAGGTTGAAAAATCTGCCGCTAACACCATTTGAATTCATACTGAATTACCTTGAAGGCTGACTGGCTCACCGACCGGCCATGTGGTATGTTTTATTAAGTTGTACGGAACTCAGACGATTCCCCGTTTGTGAAACTCGAAACCTTTTCGAGTAAGGGTTGTGCTCACAGCCAACCATGTCCATTTCTCAACCCATCTGAATACGGAGGTAAAGCAAATGAACTTTTGCGTTTCAAAATCCATAGGCCGGTTCCTTGCGTTAGCTTGCATGGTGTTCCTACCGCTTGCTCTTGGAGCCCAGAACTCAACCAGTGATTCCGCATCCAAGTGGGACATCTTTGCCGGATACAGCTATCTTGCGCCCAAAGCAACCGTGGGCGGCTTTCAGTACAAGTCCGTCAATGCAGGCGCCATCGGCAGCGTTGCCGCGTATTTCACCAAAAATTTCGGCCTGCAAATTGAGGGAGATTATCACAATGAGAAGAATGAAAACACGCCGAATGACGATTTCAGCGGCGGATCGGGCGGCTTGATCTATCGTTATCCCGGCACACATTTTACTCCCTTCCTTCATGTGCTTGGCGGCGCGGAGAGCGTCGGCAGCACATTTCAATCCAATGTTTGGGGTCCGGTGGTGACAGCCGGCGGCGGCCTGGACTACAACATCGGCCATCACTTCGCAATTCGCCTCATTCAGGTCGATTACCAGTACACCCATGAGAACTTCGCCGGAAGTGTAACCGGCAACTTCAACGTTGCGCGCTTGAGCGCGGGCATTGTGTTCAAGGGCGGCTCATTCGCGCCGCCGCCGCAGGCAACCCTCGCCTGCTCCGCCAGCCCGAGTGCAATCTTTCCCGGCGATCCGGTCACTCTGACAGCGACGGCGGGCAATCTGGACCCCAAACTGAATGTGATTTACAGCCTGACGGGTCCGGGCGTGTCGGCGAACACCGCAACTGCCACGGTGGCTACAGCTACGCTTGCTCCCGGCTCGTATACGGTGAACTGTGTCGCCAAGGAAGGCAAAGCCGGCAAGGAAGGCTTGAAGCCGTGGGAAAACGCCTCGGCAACAGCCAGCTTTACAGTCAAGCCCTTTGAACCGCCGACGGTCAGTTGCGCGGCCAGTCCCAGCACCATCAAGCCGGGTGAAACCAGCACGGTGACGGCCAGCGGCATGAGTCCGCAAAATCGTCCGTTGACTTACAGTTATTCCGCGACCGCCGGCTCCATCAGCGGCAGCGATGCCACCGCGACCTACACTTCGGCTGATGCTCCTCCCGGCACCGTTACGATTACCTGCAACGCGACCGACGACAAGAGCCTGGTGGCGACAGCAACTACCAGCGTGACCATCGCGGTTCCGTATGTGCCTCCCACCGAATCACCTGAGGTCAAGCGGCTTGAGACTCGTCTGGCGCTTCACAGTGTCTTTTTCCCGACCGCGCAGCCGCGGCCCGAAAAACCGGAAGGCGGCCTGGTGTCCAGTCAAGAAGGAACTCTGACCGTCCTTGCAACCGACTTCAAGAAGTATCTTGAATTCAAGCCGGATGCGCACCTGATTCTCAGCGGCCACGCGGATTCGCGCGGATCAGCCGAGTACAATCAGGCGCTCTCCGAACGCCGCGTTGCTCGCACCAAGCAATTCCTGGTTGAACATGGTGTTCCCGAAGCCAGCATTGAAACGCGCGGCCTTGGCAAAGAGCAAGAGCTCACCGCCGATCAGGTGAAAGAACTCGTCGAACAGAATCCTGATCTCAACGCCACTGATCGGGAGAAAGTTCTTCACGACCTGACGATCATCGTACTGGCTCAGAACCGCCGCGTTGACGTTACGTTGAGCACGACGGGCGAACAATCCGTGCGCCAGTTCCCGTTCAACGCCGCCGATTCCCTGACGCTGCTCGGCAAGGGTGCGCCTGTGACTCGCAAGAAGGCTCCGGCAATGAAAATGAAGATGCAGTAGACGTTTGATTTGCGGGAGCTGGCCCGCGGCTGGTTCCCGCTTGCATTACGTCAAGATATCTTCGTACAAACATTTAAGGTTGACCGGTTCGCCGGTCAACCTTTTCTTCTTCTCCGCCCTTCTCGATTATTCTTGATTGAGGGGTTCAGTAAGCTGCATGAATCGTTTGCAAAGTTTTTTTGATTTTTTCAACAATTCCGGACGATTCGCGCAGATAATCTTCGCGTTTTTGTTTTTGATTGTGGTGGCCGTTTTACCGGCGCAGGAGCCGTGGAAGGCAATTGGCCCTCCCGGCGGTGATGCGCGCGCCTTTGCGGCGGTTCCCGGCCAACCTGCTCACCTCTACCTCGGCTCGACCAATAGCTGGCTCTACGAGTCTTTGGATGGCGGCGCATCCTGGCGTCGACTCTCTAAGCTGGACTCTTTCGATGACTTGATTCTCGACCACATCATCGTGGACGCAGCCAATCCCTCCACGATCTTTGTCGCCGCATGGAGGCTCGATTCCACCGGCGGCGGATTGTGGATGAGCCGCGACAGCGGACGGAGTTGGAGCGAGGTCGAAGGGCTGCATGGGCAGTCGATTCGCGCCTTTGCGCAGTCTCCGTCAAATCCTGCAATACTTTTTGCCGGAACGCTCGAGGGAGTCTTTCGCAGCGACGACAGCGGCGCATCATGGACGCTGATCAGCCCGCAGGGCAGCCATGAGATTCACGAGGTGGAGTCGCTGGCCATCGATCCCGCCGACCCCGATGTCCTCTATGCCGGAACGTGGCACCTGCCGTGGAAGACCAGCGACGGCGGCAAAAGCTGGCGCAATATCAAGCAGGGAGTCATCGATGACTCCGATGTTTTTTCCATCATCATCGATCCCGCCGAGCCGAAGATTGTCTATGCCAGCGCCTGCAGCGGCATCTACAAAAGCGTCAACGCGGCGGAGCTATTCAAAAAAATTCAGGGCATTCCTTCAACGGCGCGCCGAACGCGTGTACTGAAGCAGGACCCAGTTAATCGCAACGTGGTCTACGCCGGAACTACCGAGGGGCTATATAAAACTGTCAATGGCGGCAAGAGCTTCGCGCGCATGACCGGGCCGGAAGTCATCGTCAACGATGTTTTTATCGATCCGCTGAAGACCGATCACGTGCTGCTGGCTACAGATCGCGGCGGCGTTCTGCTCAGCAAGGACGGTGCGGCAACTTTTGCTTCGGCTAATAATGGCTTCTCCGGGCGCAAGGTCGAAGCGTTGCTCGTGGATCGCGACAATCCCGCGCGGCTCTACGCGGGAGTCGTCAACGACAAGAGCCTTGGCGGCGTCTTCGTCTCCACCGACAGCGGCGCGCACTGGGAGCAGATCAGTGACGGCCTCGACGAACGCGATGTTTTTTCACTCGCGCAGTCGCCGGAGGGAACCATCCTGGCCGGAACCAACCACGGCATCTTCGCGCTTGCGACCGACAAGTCAGGCTCGCATTGGAAGCCGCTCAACACGATTCAGAATACGCTGGTGAAGACTGCCACAGAGACGCACTACGGCAAGCGCGTCAACGTCGAAAAGCAAGTCAAGGAGACCGTGCACGAGCTGACCAGTCGCGTGCGCGAACTCGACCTCTCTGGCGATGCATGGCTGGCCGCGACCACCGGCGGCCTCTTCACCAGCAAGGACAAGGGTGCCAGTTGGCAGGGCGGTCCGGTCATGGGAAAGGTGAATTATCTCTCCGCCGCCGCACATGGCGCGCTGCTGGCCGCAGCCGAGCAGGATAGCGTTGTGCTCTCTCGCGACGCCGGCCAAAGCTGGATGCCGATGGGCGTTCCCGCCGTTCTCACGCGGATTCATTGCGTGGTCTTCTCCTCCGACGGAACTGTCTGGATCGGTGCGCGCGAGGGCGTCTACTTCTCTCACGATCTGGGCAAGACGTGGATGTGGGTTGACCGCTTTCCGTTAACCGACGTGGACGACCTCTATTATGACGCGCAACTGGACAAGGTTCTGGCAAGTTCGCGAGCCAGTGATCAGATTTATGTGATTGATCCCAAAACGCTGGATTGGAAGTTTGCTCAGACGGGCTATCGCATCGCGCTGGTGCGCGCGGCTGCCGGAAGGCTGCTTGCCGCCTCGCTCTATGACGGAGTGATTGAAGAACCGTCCAATAAGAGTGACGATGGCGCGCAACGATAAAACGCGAAAATCTGCTCGTTGATATACTAACGGCTGGCGATGGTGATTTGCACAATTCACGCGTCTGAGCTTGTTCGGCATTTCTGAGGGAAAAGACGATGGGAGCACTGCTGGAATCTATTCACTCGCCCGCCGATCTGAAGCGTCTGAACTTTGCGCAGATGGCGGAGCTGGCCGAGGAGATTCGCGCGTTCCTCATACAGACGCTCTCGAAAACCGGCGGACACCTCGGTCCCAATCTCGGCGTCGTTGAGTTGACGCTGGCGCTGCACACCGTCTTCAATACTCCCGATGACAAGCTGCTCTTCGACGTAAGCCACCAGGCCTACATTCACAAAATGCTCACTGGCCGCCTCGACCGCATGGAGACGATTCGCCAGCCCGGAGGCCTGAACGGCTTCATGCTGCGCACTGAGAGCGAGCACGACTGCTACGGCGCTGGGCACGCGGGCACGGCTCTCTCCGCCGCGCTGGGCATGGCAGTGGCGCGCGATCTAGCCGGCGGCAAAGAGCACGTGATCGCCGTCGCCGGCGACGCGGCTTTCACGAACGGAATTACATTTGAAGCGATCAACAACATCGCCGAACAGACCAAGCGGCTGATCGTCGTGCTCAACGACAACGAGTGGTCCATCGACCGCAATGTTGGCGCCATCGCCCGCTACTTTCACAAGATCGTCACCAACGAGCACTACAAGAGCCTGCACGAATCGGCAAAGCGCATCATCGAGCGCGTCGGCGGAAAGACCGCAGTCGAAGTTGCGCGTCGAGCCGAAGAAGCAGCCAAGAGTATGCTCTGGCCCTCGATTCTCTTTGAAGAATTCGGGCTGGAATACTTTGGCCCCATCGATGGCCACAATCTGCCGCAACTTGTCGAGACCTTCAAATTTCTCAAAGCGGCGGATCACCCGGTGCTGCTGCACGTGCTGACGCAGAAGGGACGCGGCTTTCAGCCGGCGCTCGACAAGCAGAAAAAGTTTCATGGCCTCGGCCCCTACGACCCGGAGACCGGTGATACCAAGCCTGCCGGACAGCTCAGCTACGCAGAGGTCTTCGCCGGCACGCTGGTTCAACTGGCCAATCAAGATGAGCGCATTGTCGCCATCACCGCCGCAATGCCCAGCGGAACGGGCCTCGATCTTTTCCGTCCGCATCATCCCAAACGCTACTTCGACGTAGGCATCGCCGAGGAGCACGCTGTGGTCTTTGCCGCCGGCATGGCGACGCGAAGCTTCAGGCCCGTCTGCGCCATCTACTCCACGTTTCTGCAGCGCGCCTTCGATTGCATCGTTCACGATGTGGCTCTGCAAAAGCTTCCGGTGCTCTTCTGCATGGATCGCGCCGGCCTCTCCGGCGACGATGGTCCC
This sequence comes from uncultured Occallatibacter sp., assembly GCA_964408275.1. Classification (GTDB taxonomy): domain Bacteria; phylum Acidobacteriota; class Terriglobia; order Terriglobales; family Acidobacteriaceae; genus Telmatobacter. The sequence goes on along the minus strand of CAYOYX010000096.1, from coordinate 6,688 downwards.
ACACATCACGGCCTGTTCGACATTGCTTATCTGCGCGGAGTGCCTGATTTGGTTTTGATGGCTCCCAAAGACGAGGACGAACTGGCCGACATGATGGCCACCGCCCTCCAGTTTCCAGGGCCGAGCGCCATTCGCTATCCGCGCGGCGTGGGTCCGGGTGCTGCGCGCAAGCCCGCGCCTCAAATTATCCCTGTAGGCAAAGCTGAAATCCTTCAGGACGGCTCCGACGTGGCGATCCTTGGCTTGGGGCCGATGACCACGATGGCCGCTGAGTTGGCCGTGCGTCTGGAGCGGGATGGCTACTCTGCGGCGGTCGTCAATCCTCGCTTCGTTAAACCAATAGACCGCGAGATGCTCGCCGAGTACGCCAGCCGCGTCGCCGCCTTTGTGACCTTCGAGGATCACGTGAAGATGGGCGGATTTGGCTCGGCGGTGATTGAAGCTCTCGCCGAACTCGGTAGCGCAATTCCTGTCGTTCGCATCGGCTGGCCCGACCGCTTCATCGAACATGGCAAGGTCGATGAGCTGCGCGCCAAGCACGGCCTCACAGTGGAGGCAGCACTGGAGCAGGTGTTGCCTCTGCTGCTCAGCCGCAAACGCGCAGTGCTCGTCGCCGGCTAGTAGGAACCTCTTTTTGCGATATTGAAATCGGAGAATGCAGTCCTCATTCTCCTGTCTCCTACAGGAATTTGCTAAAAATCCTCGGTCGATTCAACCGCCGGCAGCACATCGTTTTCGCGTGCCATCCACACATAGAGCGTGGGCAGAAGGAAGACGCCAATCACCAGATTGGCAAGCAATCCGCCGACGATGACAATCGCGAAGGGACGCTGCGAGTCCGACCCGATGGCGTGCGAAAGCGCGGCAGGCAGCAGGCCCAGCGTGGCCACCAGCATGGTCATCATAATGGGCCGCAGGCGCAGCACGGCTCCCTCGACGGCGGCTTCAACGATATGTTCCTGCGTGGACTCTTCCATGCCCTTGCGGCGCGCGCGTAGTTGATTGATGAACTCGATCATGATGACGCCGGTCTGCACGCTAACGCCGAAGAGCGCCAGAAATCCGACCGCCGATGAAACCGAAAAGTTGGTGTGAGTAATGAACAGCGCCAGCGGCCCGCCAATGGAGGCCATCATCACCGAGACAAGAATCAGCATCGCCCATTTGAAGGAGCGGAACATGGTGTAGAGAATGAGAAAAATCGCCATCACAGTGATGGGAATGACGAGGTCCATGCGCTTGTCGGCACGTTTTTGACTTTCGTATTCGCCGGCCCACTCGGTGTGATAACCTGCCGGCAGCGCGACATTCTTGTTGACCTTACTGAGTGCTTCTTCGACGGTCGAGCCGAGATCGCGCCCGCGAACGGAGTATTTGATGGCAATGTAGCGCTGGCCGCCCTCGCGATAGATTTCTTCCGCGCCGTCGTCGGTGGAGATTTTGGTCAACTGCGCCAGCGAAACGCGCTCGCCCGAGGGCGCAAGCAAGCGCACATTCTCGATGGCCTCGCGCGTGTCGCGATACCGCTTCTGATAGCGCAGAGTCACGTCAAACCGCGCCTCGCCCTGCTGCACCTGCGTCAGCGCGTTGGCGCCAACGGCGGTCTGCACCGCATCCTGAATGTCGGCGACGTTGATGCCCCAGCGTGCGGCGGCGGCGCGGTCCACAGTGTAGTTCAGATTGGGCTGGCCGATAATGCGGAAGATGCCCAGGTCTTCGATGCCCTTAACCGTGGCCATCTGCGCCTGAATCTCATCGGCCTTCTTTTCCAGCGTGCGCAGATCGTCGCCATAGAGTTTGACGGCCAATTCGCCCTTCACGCCGCTGACGGCCTCCTCCATGTTGTCGGAGATGGGCTGAGAGTAATTCCAGAGAACTCCGGGAAACTTTTGCAGCTCCTTGTCCATGGCGGCGATCAAAGCTTCCTTGTTCTGATGAAAAACTGGACGCCATTCCTTCTTGGGCTTGAGATCGACAAAATATTCAGTGTTGAAGAATCCGGCAGTATCGGTTCCGTCATCGGGACGTCCGGTCTGACTGACGACCTGTGTGACCTCTGGAAATGTTGCCATCACTACACGCGCTTTGTTGGTGAAATCGATGCTGGCGGTGGGGCCTTCGCTGGGAGGCAGCGTGCCGCGCACCCAGATCGAGCCTTCGTCCAGATGCGGCAGAAACTCCGAGCCGACGGGGCCTCCGAAGGTGAGATAAATGGCAATGGCAAAGAGAGCCGCGGCAATGCCCACAGTTGTACGGCGATGCATAATAGCCACTCGAACTGCGGTGCGATAGTGCACGGTGAGCCACTGCATGACCGGGTTGTGCCACTCTTTGGCGCCCTTGCTGAAGATCATGCTGGCCATCACCGGCGCTACGAACATGGCAAAGCCCAGCGCGCCCAGCAAGGCAAATGTCACGGTCCAGGCCATCGGCTTGAAGAGCCGGCCCTCAACGGCTTGCAGAGTAAAGATGGGCAGATAGGCGGCGATAATAATGCCGCGCGCAAAAAATACTGGACGCTGAACTTCATACGCGGCCTCGCGAATCTTCCGGAACGGAGTGCGCGTGTCGTCGTGCTGCGAGAGATGGCGGACGATGTTTTCGATCATCACAACTGAGCCGTCCACCAGCATTCCAAAATCAAGTGCGCCCAGTGAAAGCAGATTGGCGGGAATGTGGCTCAGGTCCAGGCAGATGGAGGCGAACATCAGCGCGAAAGGAATTGTCAACGCAACAATAATCGCGCCGCGTATATTGCCGAGAAATAGAAATAAAATAATGGAGACGAGCAACATTCCCGCTGTCAGATTGTGCTCAACGGTGTCTACCGTGAATCTGACCAGATCGGAGCGGTCGAGAAAGGGAACAACCTTCACGCCCGTGGGCAGTATGCCGGGATGGTCCTTGTCGCCGTTGAGCTTGTAGACCTCGACGTGAATGCCTTCAAGCACCGGGTCGGAGTCATCGCCCTTCTGCAAGGCCACAATGCCCTCGACGGTATCGGGATTGTCGATGATCGTGCCGTCTTCAAAAACTTTTTTGCCGTCCACAATAGAATATGTTTTGTAAGTTTTGCCGATCTGCCCGAGGCGAATCTTCGGCCCCTGAACTACTGTCGCAATATCCTTGATCTTGATCGCAGCGCCGTTCGAGTTTTTGACGACGGTATTTTCGATGTCCTGTACGCTGGCGTAGAGGCCTACTGATTGCACGTTGATCTGTTGCGCGCCCTGCTCGATGAAGCTGCCGCCGCCATTGGTGTTGTTGTTGGCGATCTGCTGCTCCACCTGCGCAATGCTCAATCCGTAGGAGACAAGTTTCTCCGGGTCGAGCTGGATCTGGTACTCCTTGGTCGGCCCGCCGAAGCTGGAGTCGTCCACCACGCCCTTGACGCTCTTGAAGGATTTTTCCAGCGTCCAGTCTTCCAGCGACTTTTTCTCCATCACGTCGTAGGAAGGGTTGGTGCTTTCGACGGTGTACCAGAAGATTTGACCGACCGGACTCCAGTCGGTTCCCATCTGCGGCGCGATACCGGTAGGCAATGTCACCTGGCTGAGCCGCTCCAGCACGTGCTCGCGATTCATGTCGCTGGTTGAGTCGTCGTCGAAGATCATCATCAGGCTGGAAAGCCCGGCCAGAGACGTCGAGCGCAGATGCGTCAGGTGAGGAATGCCTGCCATCTGTATCTCGACCGGCACGGTAACCTGGCGCTCAATCTCTTCCGCCGAGCGGCCCGGCCACTGCGTGAGAACCTGCACGTAGTTGTTGGCCACGTCGGGATAGGCTTCGACGGGCAGCGCGCGAAAGCTGACCACTCCCCACGCCGAGAGAACGACGACTCCGCCGAGAATCAGCCAGCGGTTTTTAAGCGCGAAATCGACGAGTGCGCGAATCATCTATTGATTCCCCGCGGTTTCAAGAAGCAAAGCATTGCCAACCACTTGCTGGCCTGGAGCGAGGCCAGAGAGAATCTCCTGCCGGCTGCCGTCCAGCATCCGTCCGGCATGAACCTCGATGCGTTTGAAGTGATTCCCACCCGCCGGCAGATAGACCCAGTCGCGATCATGCAGATGCAGAACCGCATCGGCTGGAACCACGGTGTGCGTCTCTTTCTCGTGGCCGGTGAATGTCGCAGTCCCAAACATTCCCAGCTTGAGAAATCCCGGATTGGCAACTTCGATGCGAACCTTGGCTGTGCGCAGCGATGGATCAAGAATCGGTCCGATGTCGCTGATGCGGCCGGTGAGCGGGCGGTCAGGGAATGCGTTGAGCTTGATGCGCGCCTCCTGCCCTAGTTGCAGCTTGGGAATGTCGTTCTCATAGACATCGCAGACGATCCATACCGTCGAAAGATCGGCGATGGTAAAGGCCGTGGCCGAGCCGGAGAGGCCCACGCCCGCCGCCGCGGCATTCGTCACATTCTGCGCCACAATCACGCCGCTGATCGGCGCATAGACACTGACGACGCTGCTGGGATGATCCTTGTCCACGCCCAGCGTCTTCAGTTGCTCTTCCGCTGCGGTCAGATCGGCCTTGGCGTCCTTTTCCGCGTCCTCAGCCTGCTCCAGTTGCGCCTGAGAGATTGCGCCGTGATGAAATAAATCGTCGGCGCGAGCGTAGGCCTTGTCGGCCATGTGCTCATCGTTGGCCGCCTTGAGATAGGCGTCAAAGGCAGCAGTAATATCCGGGCTTTGCACCTTCAGCAGTAGTTGCCCCTTCTTCACGTTGTCATCGAGCCGCGTCTTGATCTCTACCACGCGGCCATTAGCCATCGATATGACTGGAATCTCGCGATTGATGTCGGGAAAGACGCTGCCGGTTGCGGTCAGTTCGGTTGCGGATTCGATCCGGCCCGCCGAAATGATGGGAAATTTGCCCGCGTCATTCGCATCGACAGTGATCATATTCATGTCCGCCACCTGAATCACCTTGACAGACGGAGGCGCGCCATCACCTGTCTCCTTGCCCTTGCAGCCGGAAAGAGCGAGCAATGCAGCCAGAGTAATATAGAGCGAAAAGTTAAAGTGATGTTTAATAGAAGAAAAACTCATTCGATTACCTCGCGTCCCACGGCAAGATTCAGTTGTCCAGCGGCGGTCAGATATGAGCCGATCAGTTCAAGGTAGGCCAATTGCACTGCCCGATAATCGCTCTGCGCATTGAGAAAGTCCATCAGCGAAGCGCCTCCATGCTGATAAGAGTATGTCACCGTCTCGCGAACCCTCAACGCCTGCGCCTTGTATTGCGCCTTGTAGGGCCGCAGCAAAGCCAGACTGCTCTCCACCTGCGCGTAGGCCGTATCCACATCGCTGAAGACCTGTGTGCGCGCGGCGTCTGTCAACTGCTGATTGCGGCTGATGTCGATCTGGGTGCGCTGCTTCTCGCCCTGATTGCGGTCGAAGATGCGCAGCGGAATGCTGACGCCGATGCCAACGTAAGGGTCAAGCGGAGGATTGGCGCCCGCATCCACGCTGAAGGTGGGGTCAGCCGAGCCGTTGGACTTGGCCAGTCTGTGATTGGTCTGCGCCTGCTGAAGGGATTCCAGCGCGGCTCTGAGATCGGGACGCGCATCCAACGCCATCTTCCGAAAATCTTCCAACGGCTTTAGATCATCGCTGTAGTCGAAGTTGCCGGTCACGTCGAACTGCTCCACCGGCGTGCGGTCGTTCAGCAGTTGCTGAAGTTGAATCTTCGCAGTGCGCAGATTGACGATGGCTGTCTGGATCTCCGCTTCGTATTGAACGCGCAATAGCTCGATGCGGTCCAGGTCAATCTGAGCAATGTCGCCGGCCTTGAAGCGATTGCGGCTGATGGCGATGATCTTGTCGTAGTATTCGAGGTCGGCGCGGGCCATATCGAGCACCGACTTGGCCTCCAGTGTGTCGACGAAAGCCGAGCGCAGGTTGAAGAGAAGATTGCGCTCCAGATTTACGTGCTCTGACTGGGCAATCTCTGTTCCCTCCTTTGCGCTCTCCAGCCGCAAATTGCGTTTGTGCTCACGCTCATAGAGATAACTGATCGACCCGGTGGTCAGTGCATTGCTCAAAGGGCGATTGCGCACACCTGATACGTTGGGGTCGTAGTGCGGACCGAAGGGATAAAGCTGGTCCATAAGGAATGAAGCCGTGGGATTGGGGCGCAAAAACGCCGTAATCTCCTCAGCCTTCATCTCATCCACACCTAGTGCATCGGCGCGAAGCGCGGGATTTGCGGCTTCAAACCGGGCCTTCACCTGCTCCCAGTTCAATGCGGGGCTTTGCTGCCCAATGCCCGACGCTGCCGCGAAATACAGCAGCATGAACGCCGTGAGAGCCGGAAGAAATGCGAAGATTCGCTTCATGACACAGCCTTTGCTCCGTGCTTGGCACGACGATCACAAAAAGATTGGAGCCTTATTTATGTTAGACGATTTGGCGGAAAATCAGACAACAGTCTCCGGGGGATACTGAATAGAGGTTAAGGTGTAATTTTTCTATGCGAGGGCCGGCGGAGCGACTGGGTGCGCCAAGTCACCCACCTTTTTCAGTCGCGGTTGACCGAAGCGGGAGAGTCCCCTTATGATGAACAAGTTGGCTTGGTGGTCGGCGTCCTGCCGAGGACCGCGCCAATCTGGCAGCAAGAGGGGTATCAGCGCCCTTGTTGCCCCCTCGTTCAATGGTAGGACAGCCGCCTCTGGAGCGGCATATCG
>CAYOYX010000095.1:0-13063 GCA_964408275.1 uncultured Occallatibacter sp. | reverse complement strand
GGAAGTCGAGGATGTAGACCGAGTTGAAGCCGACGGCGATGGGGTCGCCGGAGTAGGGCGTGTCGATGGTGTCTTCGCTCTCGCCGGAGTCGGTGGAGCTGGCGCTGAGCTTGAGTTCGTTGCTCTCCAAGCGCAGGCGGATGGCGCCGGAGCGCTCGTCGGCGAACTGCGAGACGCGCTCGATGGCTTTGGCAAGCTCGCTGGAGCTGACGACAGCGAATTTGTTGTTGTCGCGCGGCATCACCGCCTCGAAGTTGGGGAACTGGCCGGAGAGCTTGCGAGTGCTCAGCGTGCGATGGCCGACGCGGAAGAAGAGCGTGTGCTCGTCATCGGCGAACTCGACCTTCTCGGCTTCGGTGCTGGAGAGCAGTTGTTGCAGCTCTTGTAGCGCCTTGCGGGGAATGAGGACGCGCTTCTCGCCGCTGATGCCTTCGAGAGTCTCGTTGGGCTTTTCGACGTAGGAGAGGCGGTGTCCGTCGGTGGCAACCATGGCCAGCGATTCGGCTTTGATGACGAGCAGCGCGCCGTTGAGGGTGTAGCGCGATTCCTCATTCGAGATTGCAAAGATGGTGCGATTGATGAGCGTCTTCAGCGCCAGCGTAGAGATGCTGGTAGCGGCGACGCTGGGGAACTCGGGAACCTGCGGGTAGTTGGCGCGAGCCATGCCGACCATCTTCGTGTTCGAGCGGCCGGAGCGGATCTGCACCCAGTGGTTGTCGAGCAGCTTGATGGAGATCTCGCCGTCGGGCAGGAGCTTGATGTAGTCGTAGAGCTTGCGCGCGGGGATGGTGCAGGCTCCTGGTTTTTTAATTTTGGCCGCGGCTGAAGTGCGGATGGCCTGGTCGAGATCGGTGGCTGTGATGTTGAGGCGGTCGTCCTCGGCCTCGATGAGGAAGTTGGAGAGAATGGGAATAGTGGTCTTGCGCTCGACGACGCTTTGCGTAGCGGTAAGCTCCTTGACCAGTTCCTGACGGGTTACGGTAATCTCCATCGCTGCTCCCGATGCGGCCGGTTTCTCGACTTCTGTTTCTACCTTCGGCATAAACCCATCCTCGCTTTGCGGCTACAAAACTCTCTTGAAGCGGAATCCGCACTGGCCACACTGTACAACAACTGGCCTCCCCACGGAAACAGCTCCCTTTTCTTCTTCTTGATTGTATTCACCTTTGATCTTATTTGCGCGTGGAAAACAGGGGTGCATCTCTGGATTCCTGGGCAGGAAGCGATTTCATTAATTTTTGAGATTACCAGGAGTATCGCGTGACGGTAGAGGAAAAGGTATAAGAGATAAAGAAAAAAGACAGTAGTACCCGTAGATGAGGCAGGAAAAGTGGAAATTTGAGCGATGTAATTCGCGAAGAATGGTTTGGAGGGCGGGTGAGTTTTCTAAAACCGGGCTGTGGAATTGAGGAGTATTGGAAAACAGGATGATGAGCAAGGGGATGAGGGTGTGGTTTCCCACGACTCCCACAGGCAGCGCAAAAGAGGCTGTGCAAAGCGGAGGGTTTGTGTGTGAAGCGCGTACAGAGCCGCTTGTAGCAAGGGTTTTGAAGTGACCTGCTATTCACAAAGCCCACGGCGCGATGAGCCGATTCCCGTCTGCGGCTAGTGGCAAAAATGCTTCCCATTCCAGCAACCTGCGCGGCGAATATGCAGAGTATTTCCTGGCGTTGAGGCGCGAGAGTTCTAAACTTTATCGGGAGGACTCCGGGCATGGGCATCGACATCGGTCGGCTGGAAGATCAGTTGATGCAAATGTCTGTCGAGGGTACGCCCGGGCACGAGTTTTGCGACGCGATTTCAGAACTGGCCCAATCGGGAAGGTTCGCGCAGTTACAGGATGTGCTTCCGGGGATCGTTTATGACGAGCTGTGGGCGCGCTATCAGCAGGATGCGACGGCATTTGTCAGCGGTTGGCGGAGGCTGGCGCAGGAGATGCGGCAGGGCTTTATCCAGCACGCGCGGCAGCGGCTGACCACACTCACTAAGCTGCAATATGCTGGTTTCGAGGCGCCGACGCCTGCATGGCAGGAGATTCAGCGGGCGCTGGATGGGCAGCAGAATGATCTGCTGCGGACAGCCTTTGCGTTGGAGTTGTTGGAGTTGGTTGAGCCTGCGGTGCTGCGGGCAACGCAACTGCGTGAGTGCGTGGTGGCTTCGCCCAGCTCCGAGGAGGCGGACCGCTACCTGGATGAAGCGACTCGCTGCTATTTTCTTGGCCTCTTCACGGCTTGCGCGGTGATGTGCCGCTCAGTGCTGGAAGAAGCTATCAAGCAAAAGCTGCCCCCGGTGCTGACACGGCAGGTGCGGACTCGCTATCGCAACACAGCGACACTGGGCAACCTGCTGCATGAGGTCAACAATAATCTGCAAATGACGGGCTTTGATGCGGACTTTCCTCGCGTGGCCAACCAGGTGAATGACACCGGTAAAAAGGCAGTTCATCAAGGGCTGCTCTCTGAAGACGAGGCGCGCGGCTGCCTGCAAAATGCCCGCGAAGCGCTGCAACTACTGCTGCGCAGTTGATACTGTGTCGCGCACTTTGAGATGCGGCTCTTATACTGATCTTTCCATGTCTTATCAGGCAGCCATCGCACAACTGAATGCCATGACGCCAGAGCTGTATACGCAGCCCGGCCAGCCGAGGCGCAAATTCTCGCTCGATGAGGTTCGTATTCTGCTTGATGCGCTCGGCAACCCGCACCGTGGCTTTCGGTCGGTGCTGATTGCGGGGACCAACGGCAAAGGCTCCACGGCTGCGACGCTGGCCTCGATCCTTTCTGCCGCCGGGATTCGCGCAGGCCTCTACACTTCGCCGCATCTGGAGCGGGCAAATGAGCGCATACGCATCGGTGGAGTTGAGATTGGCGATGAGGCCTTCGCCAGCTTTTTCTTTCGCGTTCTTGATGAGGCGAAGAGACTGCTGCAAGAAGGCAAGCTGCCGCAGCTTCCCAGCTTCTTTGAGATTCTGACGGCGCAGGCGCTGCTCTATTTTGCCGAGAATCATGTGGAACTGGCCGTCCTCGAAGTGGGGATGGGTGGACGGCTGGACGCGACCAACGCCGTTGATCCGCTGCTCTCGGTGATTACAGACATCTCTCTTGACCACACCGAGTGGCTAGGCACGACCATCACTGCGATTGCGCGTGAGAAGGCTGGGATTCTTCGACGCGACGGAACGCTGATTACGCTGCCGCAACACTCGGAGGCGAATCAGGTGCTAACGGAGATGAGCGCCGAAGTGAATGTGCGCATGATTGACGCCGCCGCTTTCCTGCCGAGCAATGGCAGCGCGGTCGGGCCTTATTCGGTGAATGCGCTAGGCGCGGAGATCGAAGTGAATTCGCCATTAAGCGGCGCGCATCAGCATAGAAATATCGCTCTGGCCATTGCGACGGCGGCGGAGTTGGCGACGGCGCACAGACTACCGATCACACCTGAGGCAATCGCGGAGGGAATCCGGAAGACACGCTGGCCGGCGCGCATGGAGCGCATTAAGTTGGAGCGAATTGGGTCGCGCGGCGTGGTTGAGTGGATTCTGGACGTGGCGCACAATCCAGCCGGCGCAATGGCGTTGCGTTCCGGGCTTTCTGGAGTGCTGCAAGAATCGCGCCCGCGGATTCTGATCTTCAGTTGCCTGCGCGACAAGCCGGTCGCCGAGTTGGCGCTGATTTTATTTCCGCTCTTTGAGCAGGTGATCTTCGCGCCGATCCACTCATCGCGAGCCATTCCAATCGAGGAGTTGGAGGCAGCGGCCAGAGCGACAGGGACGCCGTCGGTGAGCGCTGGATCGGTGCGTGAGGCGATCCGGTTGGCCAGTGAGAGCGGGCAAGGCGGGGTGGTGGTAGTCTCAGGCTCCGTTTATTTGGTGGGCGAGGCGCGTTCGTTGCTGTTCGCTGAAGGTGGCGCATCATGAGACAGCGTCCCAATCCGCTGCCGTGGTTCTATTGCTGGCAGACGAACCTGATTCAGCTTCCGTTCCTCGTGGTGATGACAGCCATCTGTGGAAGCCTTTCGCTATTGGTCTCTCTGGTGGACAAGAAAGGCAATGCGCAACACAGAATCGCACGGCTCTGGGCAAGGTGCTGTGTGTGGGCATCAGGGTGTAAGCTTACGGTCCTCGGTAAGGAGAATCTGCACAAACATCCCGTAGCCGTTTACGCCTCCAACCATACCTCGTATATGGACACGCCGGTCATCTTCTCGGCGCTGCCCTTCCAGTTTCGCATTCTTGCGCGCAGTGTATTATGGCCTATTCCATTCATAGGGTGGTACTTAAACCGCTCAGGACAGATTCCAATCGATACCAGGAATCCGCGCGCAACCATCTCCAGCCTCGGCGCGGGAGCGAGAGCGCTGCGCTCAGGCATGGCGCTCTTCGTCTTTCCAGAAGGCGGGCGTACGCAAAACGGCGAGCTGAAGCCATTTCTTTCCGGCGCGGCTTATCTGGCGATTCGCGCGCAGGTTCCGCTGGTGCCGATGGCGTTGAGCGGAGTCTACGAGCTGCTGCCGATTCACACTCGCCATCTTTTTCCGGGAGAACTGACGCTGACCGTAGGCGATCCAATCGAAACCGCGGGCATGAATCTGCGGCAGAGCGATGAACTGACCGCGCGGCTTCGAGCGGACATTGAAGGTCTTCGCCAGCCGTACGGCGCGGATGCGGAAAGAAAAGTTGCGGCCATTGGTACACAAGTTTAACTCGATCTTTACGACCCCCCTATCGCATCTGATGGTTTTGTGATTACACTATGTGCTGCCATGTGCGTTCATATCGCAATCCCTGAATCCACCGGAAGCGATCCGGGTTACAATCAGCGCTCGCTCCCACCTTATCTTGTCGCTCTGCGCGCCGCCGGAGCCACACCGATTATCGTTCCACTGCACGAGCGCCAGGACCGCGTCGCAAGGCTGCTGGCCGGCGTACAGGGAATCCTATTGCCCGGTAGCCGCTTTGATGTGGACCCGCAACGCTACGGCGAGGCGCCGATTCCTGAGTGCGGCGAGGCGGACCCGGCCAGAACTGCCGTCGATGAGCTGCTCCTACAGGAGGCCTTTAACCTGCACAAGCCGATCCTGGCCATCTGCCACGGTACGCAGAGCATGAATGTTTGGCGGAATGGCTCACTGGTGCAGGACTTGAAGACGCCGGTTGATCACCGGCCCGGCCGGGAGATTGTCCAAGCGCATCCGGTGCGAATCGCGCCCGGCTCGCGGCTCGCCAGCTTGATTCCTGAGAATTATCCAGCAGAGCCTGAGGTCAACTCCAGCCACCACCAGGCGATCAAGCAACCCGGCGACGGCCTTGTCGTCAGCGCGCTTTCTGTGGTCGATGATGTGGTCGAGGCGGTGGAACTGGATTCGCCGGAGCATTTCGTCCTCGGCGTACAGTGGCATCCCGAGCGGACCTACACCCAAAGCGCCTTCTCCCGTGCCATCTTCGCGGCTTTTGTGGAGGCGGCGACCGTTTGGCAGCCGAGGCGGATTGAAGGCTCAGTTAGCCGGGAATCCGTGGCTTAGATATGAGCTACGATGTAGTTACGGCGGGAACCCTACTCAACACCCTCCTAGCTGAGGTCGCACTACAGCCGTTGGAAACAGAGCTGACGAGCCGCTTTGAGGATTATCTTTCGCTTCTTCTTCGCTGGAACGCTCGCGTCAACCTGACGGCAATTCGCGACGAGGAAGGCATTCTTCGCCGCCATTTTGTCGAGTCCATCGCCTGCGCCCGCGCGCTGCCCGCCGGAATCAAGACACTGCTCGACTTCGGCTCTGGCGCAGGCTTTCCCGGAATCCCAATCGCGCTTTGTCGCTCGGAGATCGCCGTGACCCTCGCCGAGTCTCAAGGCAAGAAGGCGGCGTTTCTCCGCGAAGCTGTCCGCGTTCTCAAACTCTCCGCAGTCGTCCACTCCGCCCGCGCAGAAGCGCTGAACGATCGCTTTGATTGCGTGACTCTGCGCGCCGTAGACAAGATGGACCAGGCCGTCCGCTCCGCAGGCAAACTCGTTCGCTCCGGTGGCTATCTGGCGCTGATGACCACCTGCAAGGAGCTGGATGCGCTCAAGGCAACGGCGGGAGCGGAGTTTGCATGGCCACAGCTGATCCCACTTCCCGGAGGCGAGGAACGAAAAATTGCGATAGGAGAGCGAGTGATCAGTTCGCCAGTTTGATAAGAGCCAGCTTCTTGATCGGAGCCAGATCTTTCGCCGACTTCACCATCAGTCGTAAGCCAGTTCCCTCCGGGTAGCGCGGCGCCTCGTCGAGCAGCTTGAGAGTACTCCTTGAGAGGTTGCCCTCGTGAGCAGCCGCAACCGCCTTGTCGCCAAAGATGAAAGCAATGCGAAAGTGGCCCGCGCATGGAGACAGGTAGACGATGGTTCTCTTTTTTTGTTTGAGTTTCAGCGCCCAGCCAGCTTTCGGCGAGTAAGAATTCCAATCCTGAATTGCTGCTCCCTGCTCCGCCATCCAATTCACCAACTGCTTCCATAGTGCGTCGGTCGAACCCAGCGCCGCCGCGACCTCCGCTTCCGTCGGCTTCGTCGTTTTTCCAATAAAAGCATTCACTGTTTCCATCTCTCTCCTTGGTGTTCCGTAATCAGTATTAGAGCGCGAGTTGCGGTAGTACCAGGCGCAAGATTTCAGCCTGTTCGGAAGGCTCATAAAAGGGATGGTTGCGGTAGACGCTGGCTCCAGTCTCCATGTGGGAGTCAAAGATTTCTGGAGCTCGTTGCGCGGCAACTTCTCTCACTTTGCGGACGTGAGCCTGCGTGAACTCAAGCTTCTCCGGGTTCACAAAGCCTGCTTGGATGAATGCGTGAGTCTTGCGAGTGCATTTACACGCGTTTTCCGGATTGACGAGGCTGCAGTTGTCGCGCAGATACTCGTAGAGATCGCGGCGAGCGCGGCAAAGAATCTGGCGAAAGTTGGCTGGAGTGACCTCGACAATTTCAGCGCCTACTTCGTCGCTGACTTGAAAGATTTCGCCGAGGATAAAGACAAGGCGCTGACGGCCATCCAGGCAAAGCAGCGTTCCGATCATGCAGTTGTTCTTTGTTTCTTCAATCAGAATTTCAATCGGGACGGGTACGGTGCGCGGATCGGGCGGATCAAGATCGGGTACCTGACGCAGTCCGGCAGAAGCGATGGTAAAGGAGCAGACGGCATCCGAGGCGGCCCACTTGGGTTTCTTTACGGTCAGTAGATGGTTGACGGCGATGCGATAAAGCCATGTGCGGAACTTAGCCTCGCCACGGAAGTCAGGCAGCGCTTTGAAGGTTTTCAGCAGGATTTCCTGCGTGGCGTCTTCCGCGTCAGCGTGACGATGGAGCATTCGGAGCGAGAGGTTGAAGATCCACGGAAGATGACGCGAGAATAGAATTTCGAGTTGATCGCGGTCGCCGGCTTTTGCGCCACGAACGAGTTCTTCATCAGGGTTACTTGTGGTGTTCTCAAGGAAGGGAATTTGCAGTGCGGCGGGTTGAGTTTGCATATAGAGTCTCCTACAGATAAGACAAACTTGATCGGGCTGTGTGACAGTTGCCGTTATTTTCTTTCAAGATAGGTTTTGAAGAATTGTAATTGGAATGGGTAGGAGTCGGTAGAGGGGGTCTGTTCCACGTGAAACATTCTCCAAAGCAAACCCAAAATGGAATTCGTTCCACGTGGAACAAATCTCAGAAAATCCCGAAATGGGAGCAGTTTCAGTTTGGCGCACGTGAATAATCTTTCAATTTCATGCCATTATTCTCGACAAAAATCAGGAAGTTTTCCACCGATTCGCTCTTTTTGCATCCCCTCAAACGCAAAAATCGCTTCTGCCGCGAAAGCCTTGAGCCGCGCGGGTTTGCCGCAATTTCTTTCATGCAACCCTCAGGGGCTTTCCACAGCTTCGCCCAGTTCTCCACAATGCAAGCTGCTACCCAAAAAACGGTCCTTCCCGTTACTCTTGAAGTCCATGGGCAAGATACTTGGCGTTGTCAACCAAAAGGGCGGAGTCGGCAAGACTACGACCGCCATCAACCTGGCCGCGTGCCTCGCACTTGAAGGCATGAAGGTGCTGCTGGCGGATTGCGATCCTCAGGCGAACTGCTCCTCCGGCATCGGTTTTCAGCGCGACGACAACCGCCGCTCGATCTACGACGTGCTGATGGGCGACGCCCCGGCGGAGCAGGTGATTCTGCCCACAGAGATCGATATGCTCTTTCTGCTGCCCGGATCGAAGAACCTGACCGGCGCCAACATCGAGCTGGCCGGAGCCGAGGACCGAGCGCTCAGATTGCGCCGTGCGCTGGAGCCGGTCAAAGACGGTTACGATCTGGTGATACTGGACTGCCCGCCGGCGCTGGACCTACTGACGCTGAATGTGCTCTCCGCCTCTGACACGCTGATTGTGCCGATGCAGGCCGAGTACTTCGCGCTGGAGGGGATCTCGGAGTTGATTTCAACTCTCGAACGGGTGCGCGCCGCATACAATCCCGCGCTGACGATTGAAGGAGTCTTGCTGACGATGTACGATGACCGCACTAACCTGGCGCAGCAGGTGACGGATACGCTGCGCGAGTACTTCCGCGACCGGCTTTACAAGACGGTGATTCCGCGCAATGTGAGGCTGGCCGAAGCGCCTAGCCACGGCAAACCGGTGGCGCTCTATGATGCGCGATCACGGGGCACCGAGGCCTACTTCGAGCTGGCCGGAGAGTTCATTGCGCGCAACGGGATTGAGCTTCCGCCGCGGAAGGGCCGCATTGCCTCCGAAGCGGAGGTCAGCGCCGTGCCGAACCAGTGATGGACGCGCGATTTCCCACCCTAGCCGCAAGAGCAAAGACGCGGCGAGGGTGGGGCACCCGGCCAATCATAATTTCAAAGGATTAGAGGATTTTGAACGATGAACATTGCCGCACCTGACACGAAACGCCGCGCACTGGGCAAGGGCCTGGACTCTTTGTTGCCGCGTATCCCCTCCGCGCCCGCTCCTACCGCCGCAGTAGAGACGGAAGGGGGAAAGCCGCTGGAGATTCCCATCGACCAGATCGATCGCAATCCCTTCCAGACGCGCAGCCTGATGAACGAGGGACAGTTGGCCGAGCTGGCTGCCTCGATTACGGCGAACGGAGTTGTCCAGCCGGTGCTTGTGCGTCCACTGGCCAGCGGGCGCTTCCAGCTCATTGCGGGTGAGCGGCGCTGGCGGGCATCGGAACTGGCTGGCAAAAAGACCATTCCGGCAATTCTGCGCCAGGTCTCCGATGAGCAGGCGATGGAGATCACCATCGTCGAAAATCTGCAACGTGCGGACCTGAATCCGATGGAGCAGGCGCGCGCCTTCGAGCGGCTCTCACGCGAGTTCCATATGACCCAGGAGCAGATGGCGGTGCGGACTGGCAAAGATCGAGCAACCGTTGCTAACTTTTTGCGATTGTTAAAGTTACCGCATTCAGTACAAACGCGCGTCGAGGCGGGAGAGTTGAGTTTTGGTCATGCCCGGACGCTGCTGGCATTTGAACACGCCGAGGAGATGGAGAAGACGGCGCAGAGGATTGTAGCAAATTCGCTTTCTGTTCGCCAAACGGAAGCCTATGTGCAGGCTCTTATTCATCCCGAACGCGCAGCCAAAAAGGACGCCAAAGCCGAAGCTCCCGCCGACCCCAATGTCCGCGCCGTCCAGGAGCGTTTGCAGCGCGCTCTTGGCCTGAAGGTTCACATCGAGGACCAAAGCGGCCACGGCCGAGTCATCATCGAATACGCGCATCTGGAAGACTTTGATCTGCTTTTGGAGCAGTTGGCCGGAGAATGAGCCGCGAGAATCGCTAAACTTTCTTAGCGGCTTCCGGAGAAGCCTTTGCGGCGTTGAACGCTATAACCTCGGTAAGGACTTCGGCCAGCTCCTTCCGGCGGCCTGGAGTCAGATCCATAAACCGGACGCCGATCATCTGCATCCCATCGATCCACTGAATGATTCCGTTGAATCGAAGAGACATTCCACGCAAACTGAAGGAGACCTCGACGTTGTCCCAAGCGCTGCCGGGGAAGCGCAGGCTGGTGTGCAGCCGGCACCCTGTCATACTCAAGTCCAACACGCGGCAACGAAAGCCGACGCCACGATTCAGCGTCACAATTGCAGTTGGCTCATCCACAGTATGACGGGGGTATACCCGGCGTTCTGTGATGTTTTTAGCTGGCCCAATCGAGTGTGCGCTGGGTTGACTCTTGAGTTCCTCTACTTCCACGGCCCGCCTCCGCTCAAACAAATTCAACCAGCAACTTTACATCTACACAGAAGTCAAACTAGACAGCTTCACGACCCGCCAAACGGTCATACACGTAGAGATCGCTCGTCGTACCCAGCGCCTCATTGTATAGATCGACAGATCCGGTCAATTGCTTCAACTCTTCGCTGAACAGGTGAATGGCGTGCAACTGGCTGGCCGTGGCGGGCAGCTCAGATTGGGCGGTCTTTAAGAACTTCTGGTAGCCGCGGTCAACAAGGCGCGCCACTTTGCCCTCTACCAGAGCGCCCGGAGCGACGGCAAAGGTTGCCGGCGCATTCGAAGCGGCAACAATCACCGCGCCAGCTCCGTATTTCGTCACCAATACACTGCCAGGTTCGGCCAGTTCTGCTACATCGAAGGAGTGTGCGCGCAACGTCGCCAACAACTGGTCAAAACTCTGGGTTTCATGAATCATAGATGCCATCCTGTCTGCTAGTGAGAAAATTTTCCTGTATCCAGTCCCGCACTTCCAATCTCGCACACCCGGAGCGCGGGCTGCAATTTACCGATTGAAACGACTCATACAACTTGCTCTGAAGGCCCCCGCGTTCTACGATGCAATGAGAGCCTGAAATTCCAAGGAGAAGACAGAGCGATGAATGCAATCCCCCAACTCTCAGTAAAAGAACTGAAGCGCCGTATCGATGCCGGAGAAAAGCCGTACATCCTCGACGTGCGCGAGCCGTGGGAGTACGTCATTGCTCATATCGGCGGGAGGCTGATTCCGCAGAGCGAGCTTCCGCAGCGTCTAGCCGAGATTGACCGCGACCAGGAGATCATCGTGCAATGCCATTCGGGCGTTCGCAGCCAGCGCGCCGCTGAGTTATTGAAGCGCTCAGGCTTCCCTCGCGTTACTAATCTCGCCGGCGGAATCAACGCCTGGAGCGAAGAGATCGACCCTAAAGTCCCGAAATACTGAGAGTATTATATCCGCTACTTTCCCACAGGCTTCCGCACTGGAGGTTTGGCCGCGGCGGTGTCGGCGAGTGCCTGGTCGATTGTTCGAAAGAGATCCCGGTCGGGATCCTGGACTTCTATGAAAGGAGAGCCCTTGCTGTTGGCGGTCACTATGAAGACAGTGGGGGTCTGGTGTATGCCAGTGCGGCGGCCCAGCTCCCCGTCGGCCTTAACATCGGCGGTCAGTTTGCCCTGCGGGTCTATTGCAAAGGGCATCTGGATACCGTGGCTCTGCGCGAACTTCTCGGTGAATTGGCGAAGCGCATCCAGCGTGTAAATCGAAGACTGATTGGCGAAGACCTGATCGCGGTATTCGTCGCCCAGAGCTTTTCCTTTGTTCGCGTCGAACCAGCGGGCGTTGACTGCCGCGATCGGACTCCAGATGTGGCCGGGAATCAGGAAGTCGTGACGAATCCAGGGAATCTTGTACTTGGCAGCAGCGGCTTTGATGACCGGATTTTCCAGGCCGCAGCGGGGACACTCCATGTCCATGAATTCAACGATGGCCACGCGAGCGCCCGCGGGCGGATGAAGCGCGGAGGCATCTTGTACTCGCGTTCCCGGTTCCGGCGCGCCAAACTGAGCGTGGGCCACTGCGGAAAAGCCAAAGAACGCGATGGCCGCGAGGGCCAACAAAAGGCTGCTCTGCATTCTGCGAGCGGAGATGTATTGGGCAAAAACGAACATTTGCTTCATGGTGATTGGACGGCTCCCTGAATGTAATTGTAACCACCTGCGGTGGGGCAGCCGCCGCTTGCGCGGCACAAATCCGTTCATTCTAACTAGAGAAAGCCAAAAAAACGTCGCGGGATTACTCGCGCTCGCGGCGTCGCGCCGCAATCCACTGCCGCCATTTGTAGTCGGCAAAGAGCGAGGCGGCAACGATGAGAAGAGCGAGAATGCCGAGAATAATCTTCATAGTTCTTTCAGGATCGCACGGTTGGGGCGCGGCGGGAAATGCCGCCTATACTGTGGGAGTGGGCAAATCTACCAAGCGAGGCCGCATATGAGCAAATCTCCGTCCGAGCGCGCTCTGGAACTTTTTTCGCAGAACTACAACTGCGCCCAATCGGTCTACGCCGCCTGCGCCACCGGCAATGGACTCAGCGAGAAGCAGCGGCTGGCGCTGGCAGCGCCCTTCGGCGGCGGTGTTGCGCGGCAGGGAGAGCTTTGCGGCGCGCTGACTGGAGCGCTGCTGGCGCTCGGCGAGGCTTGCGGAGGAGCGATGGCAGCCGATCCCCTTGCCAACCGCGATGCACTTTATCTGCGAACGCGGCAACTGACGGAGGCCTTCCGCGTAGCGCACGGAACAGTTCTCTGCCGCGAATTGACGGGATGTGCTCTCAATACCGAAGAGGGTCTGCGCAACTTTCAGGAGCGTGAGCTGCATCAGAAACTCTGCACCAAGCTGGTGGCTTTTGCTGCCGAAGAGGTGGTGAGAATGACGGCTGATTCGGCGAAGAGTTGAGACTGTTTGGTGCCCCTAAAGATCGATGAGATAGCAGGTAACGGAGACGCAGGTCCTTCGACTTCGTTGGGCGCAAAAAACGCGCCCAACTCCGCTCAGGATGAGAACTATATCATAAATAATTATAAATAAACAACATATTCTGTTATCATGTTCTATACAAAGCCTGCACAGCTACGAAGAATCAACGACTTGCACGGAAAATCTGCACGGAAACTGCACAGAACGGAATAAACAGCAGGAGGCAACATGGCGTTTCTTACCGAGAAAGAGGAACTGAAACCCGGCCTGATTCTCTTCCGCCGCGGCGACGTGGGGCATCGGATGTGGTATTGCCGCATGAAGATGCCGAAGGCCGACCGCTATAAGACGG
>CAYOYX010000094.1:0-13313 GCA_964408275.1 uncultured Occallatibacter sp. | reverse complement strand
GATCACTTTTCTGGCGTCTTCGCAATATCCGGTCTCAAGATCGTAAACAGGTTCTCAGTTCACCGGAACCGCGGTTTGGCCAATCCCGCTGCTTGCCATCTGGAGCCCTCTAGCCGTTAACCCAGGACAGCGGAGGAGCCTTCGGGTGCTGCAGATTCTGGCGGTTTTGACCGGTGCAGTGCTCGTAGTTTCGTTCTGGTATGGCGTTCTCAGGCCCACGAGTCTTCAACAAATAGCTCTAATGGAGGCCACCGCGTACAACGGCGCCGTACTGCTAAGCGCGGGAATGCTGCTATTCCGCGATCGTCTGGCGTCACCGTCGATGCGGTTGCCGTCTTTGGCGATCCTGATCGGCGTCCTGTGCGCTTCGTTGTCGATCGTTCTCTCGGAGACACTCTCCTACTACCCGGCCCTTTGCACTGTGCTTCGCGTCGTCGCCGAGCAAAGCACGCTGCTCATAGTTCTCGGCGCGTTCTTCTTGTTCACGCGTTTTCGCTTCTCCGATCTGTTCATCCGCTATAGCTTGCGAATACTCATGGCGGCATTCACCGCGGTCGCATTCCTCCTGCTTGAGAAGACTCCCTTCCTGGTGCGGGCTGAATCCGATGCGGCGTTCCCCGAGGCTGCTCGGACGCTCGTTGAAGCCATCTTGGCCGCGGCCTTGCTGACCGCATTTGCGGTTGTGGACAGGCACATCGAAGCATGGGTGGATCGATGGATCTTTCGCGCGCCCGACTACCGCGCACTGGTTCGGCAACTATCCGATCGCCTGTCGACGATTCACTCAGAGAGCGAGACCGCCGAAGTTACAGAACAAGCGGTGAGTGATGCTCTCGACCTACAAGAGGCCCGCCTGATTGAACTGGAGACGCCACCGGCCTTGCAGTGGCCGGACGCGATTCAGGTCGGGGAGATCGTGGAACTGGATGCCCACGATCCGCTACGAGACCAGTTGCCTCTGGCCGAAGCGGAACTATTGGTTCCAATCTGTTCGTCAGGGCAGGTGAGCCATGTGCTTGTGGTTGCGCGCGGCCCCGAACGGCGGGGACTGGTCTCGCACGAAGTGAGTTATCTGTGCAGCGCCGCCGCGCAATTCGGGCAACGGCTGGATGCGTTGCGCCTTGAGGAACAGATGGTTGAGCAACAGAGCCGCGAGGCGGTTCTGTTGCAACAGGTCACAGAGGCGGAGTTGCGCGCGCTTCGGGCCCAGATCAACCCGCATTTCCTCTTTAATTCGTTGAACAGCATCGCCAATCTCATTGTGACAAATCCCACCCAAGCGGAGACCATGACCTTGCGCCTCGCTCGCGTCTTTCGGCACGTGCTGGCAAACTCCGCCCGACCGCTCATTTCGCTGTGCGAAGAGATGGAGTTCCTGCGCACCTATCTTCAAATTGAGGAGGCCCGTTTTGGCAGTCGTCTTGCGGTCAGCATCGAAGTCGACCCTGTCATCGCGATTGAGCGCATTCCGACGCTCATTCTGCAACCTGTCGTCGAGAATGCACTGAAGCACGGACTGGGACCGAAGCCAGGCCCTGGTCATCTGTGGATCTCCGCCGAGGCACTGGGGAACCGGATGCAACTGCGCGTGGAAGATGACGGCGTCGGCTCCGGTTTCGCAACGATGCAAGACGGCAACGGCGGACGATCAAATGGCGTGGGACTCGAGAACATTGCTCAACGGCTGAGCGCTCTCTACCAGGAGCAGGGCCAAATCAACTTGGAGGCGCGGCAAGGTGGCGGCACTCGCGTCACGATTCTGCTTCCCCGCGAAGATGGAGCCACTGCCTTATGAGAAGCCTGATTGCCGATGATGAGGCGGACTCTCGCGCACGACTTATCCGGATGCTCGGCAGCCATCCGGAGATCACCGTGATCGGTGAGGCGCTCGATGGCCTGGACGCTGTGGAGAAGATCGAAAAACTCAAGCCAGATCTGCTCTTTCTGGATATAGAGATGCCGGGACTCACTGGCTTTGACGTGCTGCGATCAATTCCGCCGGAACTTCCTGTGCCGCTGGTTATCTTCGTCACCGGCTACGATCAGCACGCGCTCGCTGCCTTTGATGCCAACGCCCTCGCTTATCTACTTAAACCCGTTGAACCGGAACGGCTCGCCATTGCTGTGGAACGCGCACGCAGGCTGGATGCGTCTACGGGAGAGCGAGAAGAGGAGAAAGAGAGGATCTTGCGCGCAACCCGCGTCGCGCCTGAGGCCCTGCGCCACATCGTTTGCAGGAAGCACGGGCGATACCTGCTTGTGCCGGTAGATCAGATCCTTTGGTTCCAAGTGCAGGACGGCATCGTCAGAGCCAAGACGGTCGGCGATTCGCTCTGGGTGAATTACCAGCTTGCCGAACTGGAGTCAAGGCTACCTCTCGACCTGTTCTTTCGCGCGCGCCGGGAGGTATTGGTGAATCTAAGCCTTGTCAAGGAGATCAGACCTTATTTTCGTAGCAGCTTTCTGCTGGTGATGTCCGACACAGCATCGACCGAGATAGCGGTCAGCGAGCGCCAGGCGCGGCCCCTCCGTCAGCGCCTGCCCGGTTTGTGAAACTCCGGCACTCTCGAACCAGCAAATGAACCGATAGCTTCGCACAAAATGACCGATCCGTATGGAACCCTCCTTGGCGTGGTAAGCGCTGAAGCCTTGGAGTTCCGAATACATGACACTCATTGAAAATCCGGAGTCGTTGAGCACGTAATCGCCTGATAGCGTGTCAAGATCTGCCCACGTCCCATGCCAACCAGAGAACGCGGATCATAACGCATAAGGCACGAACAAGGATAGATTCTGGTAAACGCCGTTTGCGACCGGAGCATTCAGTTGACCGGTAGACGTGATATCTTAGTCGCCATGGCGGCTGCAATATTTTCCGTCAGGGCCGTCACCAGAGCTAATATGTTGGGCATATATAACGAAATCGACAAAAGCTGTTATTCCCGAGTTAATCAGAAGTAGAGCGTCTTGCGCGGCATATGCGTATCCAGGGCTTCATCTTTGATAATTTGCTCGCATGGCACTAGCGGCGCGATCGTGTGGCAGTTCGGCCAGCGTCGGAACTTGCGCTGGTTTATGAGGAGGACTGTTACCGATTTGCAGTCGTCGGCGCAACGGACGGCGTAGTGCACCCCTTTGGGCAGCGGGAGCGAGCGGGTTAGGGTGGATAGCTGGTAATGCGCCTGCATCGCATTTCCGCGGCGTCCGTCCGATTCGCGTTCGAGCTTTTCCACCGTAACCAACCTTGACTGGTTAATAATTATTCAGTTGGTGCGTCATCTCTATGAACAGTCAAGAAGGTGAACCTATGGCCGCTGCAATCCAGGCCTTGCCGTCCACGGAAGGCCGCGAGATGCTCTCGCTGTTGTTTGCGGAACATCACCGGCGCGTTCTGTTCGCAGCCCGCCGCATCACCGGCAGCATGGCCGATGCAGAGGACGTGGCTCAGGCGGTTTTTCTGCACCTGGCCGACGGAGGGCTACCGCCGATCGAAAATGCCGGCAGCTACCTCTACCGGGCCGCGATCAATGGAGCGCTCGATCTGCTGAGGAGGCGAAAAACTTCTGCGACAGAGCCGTTGGAAGAGATCGCGGACAGAGCCATTGCAGGACGAGGCAGTTCTCCGGAGGTAAGCGCGTCAAACCGGGAGTTCGGCGCATGGCTCAGGCTTGCGATCAGCGAATTGGCTCCGCGAGCGGCTGAGATGTTCACTCTGCGATATCTTGAGGAGCTGGGAAATCGAGAGATTGCCGCCCTGATGGGAACTTCGCAGGCGGTTGTTGCTGTGACTCTTCATCATGCGCGAGCGAAACTGAAAAAGCGACTCAGAGAATTGGAGCAGGGAAAACAATGAGACGAGATGACGAAGTCCGTTTGAATGCTGCAGTGAATGCGGTAAAGGCCGGCGAGCCTGATGCCGCGCAGGTTGATGAGTCCGCGAGGCGAGTGGCCAGTTGCCTGGATATCGAACTCGACGTCAGCGCCATCGAGGGCTGCGGCGACATTGCGGAGCTGCTGCCTTCTTACCGAGCGGGAGCACTCCCTGCCGCGCGTTCGTTGTTGATCGAAGCTCATTTGCGCGAGTGCAGCGGTTGCCGCAACCGCTTCCGTAACGCATCGCGGCCGATGCAGGTTAATTGGTCCGCGCCGGCTGTGGAGCGCGCACCTGTTTGGCGGCCTCAGCGATTTGGCTGGTCGTTGGCTCTAACCTCCGTGCTGCTGGTTTGCACGTTCTTCCTTTACAACGCATACTGGGAGATCCCTCAAGGAGTTCGCGCCGAGGTGCAATCGATCGATGGCTCGGCATATCTAATCTCGAATGCGGGTGATCGCCAACTTGCTCCCGGAGACAAATTGGCCGAGGGCGAGCATCTGCGCACCAGCGGCGGATCGCACGCCGTTCTTCGGCTGAGCGACGGTTCAACCGTCGAAGTGAATGGAAGAAGCGCGCTCGGCGTCGGCGCCAAGGGCCTCAACATTACCATCACGCTCGATAACGGAGCCGTGATTGTGCTGGCCGCCAAGCGCGAGTTCGGCCATTTATATGTGAAGACGCCTGACTGCCGCGTTGCAGTCACAGGCACTATATTCTCGGTTAACTCCGGAATCAAAGGTTCGCGCGTTGCGGTATTGCAAGGCTCGGTTCACGTCGCTCATGCGGGCATTGATACGCTCGTGCAGGCGGGTGAGCAGTTGGCGACTAGCGACAACCTTGCCCCGGCGTCAGTCGATCAGCAAATCTCCTGGAGTCACGACCGCGGAAAGTATCTGTCTTTGCTTGCGCAGCTTGCCATGCTTCATAACCGAATCGCGCAGATTCCATTTCCGCAGCCCAGATATTCGAGCGATTTACTGGCGCGTGCTCCAGCCGGGACATTGCTCTACATCAGTATTCCTAACCTCGGAGAGTTCCTAAGCGAGGCAAACGGGCTTTTTCAAGACCAACTAAGCAAGAGTCCGGCATTGCAGCAATGGTGGGCGCGCGGGCACGACAACAATACGGCGGAACTGGATGCGTTGGTCGGGAAGATTCATCAAGTGAGTCAGTATCTCGGCAACGAAATTGTCATTGTTGGCGTCAATCAGCCGGACAATCCTGGCTTCGCAGTAATCGCCGATGTAAAACGGGATGGGCTCGATGGCTTACTCAAGAATCAGTTTGCGGCTTCGGGTTCAAATCGCGGGTTGACCGTTCTCGACGAGAGTGCGCTCCACGCTGCTGCTGTCTCAACTCCGCCAGAGGGTGTGGGCTACGCGCTCATCCGGCAGCATGAAGTGGTTTTCTCCAATAGCATTGCCTTGCTGAAGCAGGTGGACGCACAGTTGAATGCGGGCGCGAGCGGCTTTGCAAATGGAGACTTCGGCCAACAGATCACAGCCGCATATAACCGCGGGGCCGGGATTATTTTGGCAGCAGATCTGCATCAGATGATGACAAATGGAGCCGGCACGCACAAGGCAAACGATAATGGCAAGAAGGTTCTCGCAAACTCTGGAATGGAGGATCTCACTTATCTGATTGCCGAGCATCGCGAATCGAATGGTCAGAGTGAGAATCATCTAAATCTGCAATTTGCCGGGACGCGTCAGCGAGTCGCTTCATGGCTCGCTGCTCCTGCTCCTATGGGTTCGCTCGAATTCGTCACACCCAACGCAGCGGTCGCGATCGATGTACTTTCGAAGGAACCGAAAGACATCGCTGACGACATCATAAACATGGCTGAGCCCGATAAGAACGCAGGCGAGAGATTGAGCGATGTTGAGGCGAAGTTAAACGTCAACTTCCGCGACGATCTGGCCGCAAACCTGGGAGGCGAGTTCCTGCTGTCGCTCGATGGGCCGGTTCTGCCGACACCATCGTGGAAGGCTGTCATTGAGGTTCACAACTCAGCGCGCCTCGAACAGACCATCGAGAGATTGACGGCATCGATTCGCAACCTGGCACAAGGCAACGGATCGCATCAGATTGCAATCGAGTCTAGCGACGCCAACGGGCAGCGCTACTATTCAGTTCACGATCTGACTACCGGTAACATTGTGGCGCAGTATACTTTTTCTGACGGCTACATGATTCTTGCGCCCAGCCGCGCTCTTCTTATGCAGGCGCTTCAGACTCATGCGAGCGGTGATTCACTTGGACGCGCAACCGCCTTCAGGGCGCTGCTGCCAAAGGACGACAACGATAACTACTCGGCTGTTGCGTACCAGAACCTCAGCCCGGTGCTGTCCCCACTGCTTTCGAATTTCAACGGCGAGATGGCTCAGGCTCTCAATCAGTTGGCCGCGGATGCCAAGCCCACGGCAATTTGCGCATGGGGGAAGGACAGCCGCATCGAAATGGCGAGCGATAGCCGTCTCTTCGGATTTGACCTGTTCACGCTTGCAACATTAATCAATTCCGGGAACAAACAAGCCAACACCGGCGTTAGAGAGTGACATGGGGATCATCGATCTTAATGGATTGGAAGTCCGGCTCGGAGGTCGCATCGTACTCGATGGACTAACGGGGTCGCTGCAGGGTCATGCAATCGGTTTGCTTGGCCCCAACGGCGCCGGAAAATCCACACTGATCAATACGATGCTTGGCTTTCATCCACCATCCAAGGGCACGGCCAGCGTCTTCGGGCTTGACAGCCAGCGGGACAAGGCGCAAGTCCGAAGCGGAATCGGCTATATGCCGGAGAACGATTCCTATATCGGAAACATGAGTGGCGTGCGATTCGTCCGCTACATGGCCGAACTCGCAGGCCTGCCTGCCGGCGAAGCTCTGGAGCGTGCGCATGAAGCGCTCTTCTACGTCGGCCTGGGCGAGGTTCGATATCGCAGAGTCAATACTTATTCGCTGGGAATGAAGCAATTAATAAAGCTGGCCCAGGCGCTTGCGCAGGGGCCTAAGCTGCTTATCCTCGACGAGCCTACCAACGGCCTCGACCCTATGGCGCGCCAGCGCATGATTCAGCTGATCAAAGAAATCCGCGAGCAGGGCAGCGCGAGGCTGCTGATCTCCTCTCACTTACTCCGCGACATTGATGAAACCTGCGATGAGGCTCTGATCCTTAAAGACGGGCGCATCGCCGCTCTCTGCAACATCGAAGAGGAGCGCCGCTCCAATCGCAGCTTCATGGAACTCGAGACTGTGGGTGCCACAGAGAAGTTCTCCGTTAGCATTCGCGGACTCGGCTGCGAATGCGCGTGCTTCCCCGGCGGTCGCATCAAGCTGGTGATCCCCGATAACGTCGAAGTGAGGGATCTATACGTGATTGCATCCGAACAAGGAGTTCAGATCCGCCGCATGAACAGGCGACGTGACTCGCTTGAAGATATCTTCCTCAGGGCGATGGATAATGAAATGGGGCGTGCGGCACATGTCAGTCTATAAACACATTTATCGCGCATATGACGGCAAGGTGACTCCGGTGTGGACTCGTGTCTTTGTGCTTGCGCGATATGGCTTTGAAGAAGCATGGTCATCGAAGATCACGATTGGGCTCTTCACGATATGCTTCTTGCCTTTCGTCTTTTTTCTCATCGGAATCTATCTCGCGAACAACCCGCTCGCAAGAGCGTTGACGGGATTCCGAGGCCCCCAGGTGCTGACCATCAATGCCGAATACTTTCTGACACTTATCGAGGTTCAATCCTGGTTTGCACTGCCTTTGGCAAGCTGGATCGCGCCCAGATTGATCAGCTTCGATCTTTCCGATAACGCGCTGCCCATTCTGCTCAGTCATCCCATCTCGCGCTTCGGTTATGTGCTGGGCAAGTTCATCGCACTTTTTACATCGCTTTCGTTTGTCACCTGGGTCCCGTGCCTTTTGCTGTTCACTTATCAGAGTTACTCGTCTCCGCTGCCGTGGTTCGCCGCTAATTTTCAGATTGCGGTCGGCCTTCTTATCGGAGAGCTGATCTGGATCGCCTTCCTTTCCATCCTCGGCCTCGCCATTTCTTCGTGGGTCAAGTGGAGGGTCATGGCTACCGGCGCGATCTTTGCGGCAACATATGTGCCGGCCGGCGTGGGAGGTATCGTGACCGCAGTGCTGCGGACAAAATGGGGTTATCTGCTCAACATTCCATTTATGATGACAACACTCTGGCATCGATTGGTAGGGGTGCCTGAATCCATCAGGGGAGATCATTCGTTACCGACGGCAGCAATTGCAGCCACGCTCGTTATGGCCTGCCTGATATGCGCGGCGATGCTCAATGCACGCATTCGTGCCCGCGAGGTAGTCCGCGGATGAACGACCAGATCATCTTCGAGGATGTTTCCAAGTTCTACGGTGAGGTTCTCGGCGTGAATCGCATCTCATTGACGATTCCACCGGGAATCACGACGTTGGTCGGCCCCAACGGCTCAGGCAAGACGACGCTCATGAATCTGATGACGGGGCTTGTGCAGCCCTCAAATGGACGCATCTCAGTATTAGGGCACTCACCTGTCAACTCACCCGATCTCTTTCGCATCCTCGGCTATTGCGCCCAGTTAGATTCCTTCCCGCGCGGGATCAACGGATGGGATTTCATCTTCGACAGCCTGATGCTCCACGGAATGAGCGAGGCCGAGGCCGTCGAGATGACGGCTGAGTCTCTCGACCGCGTGGAGCTAGGCAACGCAGCAAGGCGCAAGATCGCCGGCTACAGCAAAGGCATGCGGCAGAAGGTCAGGCTTGCACAGGCGATTGCGCATCATCCCAGAGTGCTGGTTCTCGACGAGCCATTAAACGGCCTTGATCCCATGGCCCGCACAGAGTCGATTGCGCTCTTTCAGGAGCTCGGTCGGCAGGGAATGCATCTGCTGATCTCCAGCCACATTCTCGATGAGGTCGACCGCATCTCCGATCGCGTCGTCCTCATCACCGGCGGGTATCTGGTTGCTGAAGGAAGCATCCGCGAGGTCAGGCAAGAGGTGCGCGAAAAGCCGATGCAGGTTCTTATTCGCTGTGACAGGCCGGAGCTGCTTGCGGCAAGGATGTTTTCTGTCAATCATTGCGTCGAAGCGAGATTGCATACTGATGGACGGGGCGTCTTTCTGCGCACTGGAGACATCGATCAGTTCTACTCGATGCTCAACGGAATCGCGGCTGAAGGGCTGGTCAAGATCGAGTCCGTCGCTCCAGCCGACGATGACGCCAGCGCAATCTATCAATATCTCATCGGCTCCGATGGAGGCGCGTGATGATGCTGGATACCATGAACACATTTCTAAGAAATCTGGCGCAACAGCCGTGGGGCCTGTGGTGGATTCAGGCCCGGCGCCTGATTCGCATCGAGATTCGACGGAACCTCTTCTCGTTGAAGTCGGGCTGGGTCTACTTTCTTGCCTTCATTCCAACCGTTGTAGTCTTCTTTCATTTTGCCTTCGAGTCCCACCGTCCATCTTGGATCGGCGACGATACCGATGTCCTGGCTAGCGTGATCCAGCTTTACTACATCCGGCTGGGTGTCTTCTTTGGCTGTCTGGGCATTTTCTCTCGCTTGATTCGCGGCGAGATGATCGAGCGCAGCCTGCATTTTTATTTGCTGTCTCCCGTGCCGCGCGAACTGCTTCTGCTTTGCAAGTTCGTGGCCGGATCGATCAGCGCCGTTCTCTTGTTTGGAAGTGCGGTTGTCGCCGATTTCGCGTTGATGTACGCCGGTTTCGGCGCCGCCGGAAGAGACTATGTTTTTAATGGCCCAGGCCTTGGACAGTTGGAGGCATATCTCGCCGTCATCGTTCTTGCCTGTCTGGGATACGGGGCGATCTTCCTTCTGTTGAGTATGCTCTTCAGAAACCCAATGCCGGCCGCAATGATCCTGCTCGGCTGGGAGGCGATCAATCCCGTTCTGCCTTCGCTTCTGCAAAAACTCAGCGTCGCCTCGTATCTGCGCCACCTGATGCCGGTCAGCGTCACCGCTAAGGGCATCTTTGCGCTTTTAACGGTCGAGACCGAGCCGGTATCCGCCTGGGCCGCGACTTTAGGTCTTCTGCTGTTGATCTTCGCGGTGCTGTTCTACTCCTGCTATCGCATTCGTACGCTGGAGATCAGGTACACATCCGAATAGATGAAGGATGATCGGCAGCGCGCCAGCTCTGTTCGCTCAATCTCAATCGAGACTTATAAAGATTGGATAGACGCGTGGCGAAGAGTTCGATTCCCGATGATGTGAACGAGGCGACGGACGGAACTACGGATACACTGGGCATTTCAATCGAAGTTCGAATTACTCAGCCGGGGGTTCGGCATCCGGCTTGGCCGCATTCGCATCTGTTTCCGTCAGCGCTTCGGTATCCAATTCATGCTCGTGGCGATATTGCTCAACCGGCATCTTGCCGTCCCACCATGCCCAGTTCATCGGATAGACGTCGGGATCGAAAAAGACTTGATAGAAGTGCCAGACTAGAATCGCCAGCGTGGCCAGAATCGCTTCATAAAAATGAATTGAGGTTGCCACATCGACCCACCAGCGCGCCAGTAGATTGCCGACCCAAACCTTGGCCCACATCATCACGCCAGTGACCGCCATCAGAGCCGTGCCCCAAACCAGCGCCCAGTACTCGGCCTTCTCCGCGTAGTTGAAGCGGCCGAACTTCGGCTTCTTGCCGCCCAGTCCAAGATGATAGCGCATCGCGGCCCAGGCATCGAAAGCATCTTTCGGACGCGGAGCGAAATCGCAAATCAGCCGCCGGCCTTCACGCGTGATCGCTAGATAGAAGATGTGATAGATGCCGACAGCGATCAGGATCACTCCGGCAATGCGATGGATCAGGCCGCGCAGTTTTTCTCCATTTCCGTTACCCAGCATTTCGGCAATCCAGGAGTTCGGAAAGCGAAGCGCGAATCCGGTAATCACCAGAATAATGAAAGATGAAAGCAGAATCAGATGCTGCCAGCGCTGATGGAGGCTCATGCGCGTCATCTTCGGGTTCTCAACGGCGCGTCGCGCCCGGGCCTTGTGCTGCCAGAGAATTGCGTTGTGCAAGAACATCGCGCCAATTACCACGACGATCAATGCAAGATAAAACCATCTCACCCAGCGCACGACTATTGAGCCGATATCGTTCGACTTGCCGGCTTCCATGTGAACCTGGGTCAAAGTAAATTTCTTCGTGACTCCCTTATGGCACTGGCCGCAGGTCGCTCCAAGGTTGGCGCGATTGATGGTCGAGCGCGGATCGCTGGAGGGCAGAATGTTATGCACGCCGTGGCAGCTTGCGCAGTTGGCCACCACCACCGAGCCGCCCTCAGAGGCGAGTCCATGATAACTGTCCAGGTAACTCGACACGCGATTTCCGGCCACGCCAAACTCTTGCGTCAGCCGCACGCCTTCATGGCAGCGTGCGCAGGTATCATGCGTTATGTTCTGCTGCGAAACCGAAGAGTTCGGATCGACGTGCGCCTTGATTGAGTGGATTCCGTGGCAGTCCGTACATACCGGCGCAAGGCCGTTGCCGCGCGCAATTGCCTGCCCGTGAATGCTCTGCATGAAGGTAGTCGCAATCGCCGCGTGGCATTTGCCGCAGGTTGCCGGAACATTGAACTTATAAATTGAAGATTTCTGGTCGTTGGCCGACAAAATCTCATGCGCGCCGTGGCAATCGGTGCAGACCGCAGCCTTCTTCGAGCCTTTCTCCGTGGCCAGCCCATGCACGCTTTCCTGGAAAGAGACAAAGGTTTGCGCGCTCTCGCCGCCCGGTTCCATCAGAAACTTCTGACCATGGCATCGGCCGCAAGTGGCCGGGATGTTGCGATGATTCACCGGCGACTGAGCATCGTCGGCGGCCAAAATCTGGTGCGCGCCCCCATGACAATCCTGGCAGTTAGCCGCCGCTTTGCCGGTCTGTATCGCCTTGGAATGCATACTGTGCGAGTAAGCCTGCTGGGCGTCGGCATGGCACTCCGCACAGGTGATTTTCCTGGGCGTGGTCTCGTGGACCAGATTCTTGACATCTTTGTGACAATCGACGCAGGCAAAGAGATCGCCATGAATCGAATGCTTCAGCTTGTTCTCATCCACGCACAGGCTGACTGTCTTGCCGTTCACTTCCATCGACAAAGTGGAGTCGGAGTGACAGGCAAGGCACTCCTGGTCCTTGGGCTTCTGCGCGGCACGGGCTGTGCCGGCACAGACAAGCAGCGACAGCGCAAGCGCCGCGGCGAAAATGTTTTTAGCAGTGTGCACTGCCTCTAATAGACTCCAAGGCGAGACCGCCCGCCGTGATATAAATCACATCGCCAAACGTGCAAGATTGCCGCGTTCGTTTCCTGAGCCGATGTGACGGCTGAAACACGCGCTCAGAATCCATCTGAATTACACTAGTGCGAACCTCTGGCATTCTGTTGGATCGCCTACGAGTTGAATACTATTTCGCGCGAATCGTATCCAACGGCAGTGACATTTTTGTTTCGGATTACAATTTGCTCGGCATTTCTCCCGATTCCCTTTCCTTCGAACGACTCACGCGGAGGCCGTTGATACTGAATGAGACTGCTGGTAATACGTTTTACCGATTCATCCGATAATTAAAAAGTGAGGAGCGAAGAAAGCGATTGCGAATCGACCGTGAATAGCCGTATACTTAATTCAGACTATTTAGGTCGTAATTCACGAGGCCGGGTTTTCAACGGTCCGACGGAGTATGCCGCTTGAGCGTATTGAGCGAGTTGAATGTGGGCGAGAGTGGGGTGCTGGTAAGCCTCGATCTGCCTGAATCCGTGCAGAACCACTTGATGCACATGGGCTTTGTGCCCGATGCTTTGGTGACGGTGCTGCTGCGCGCGCCAGCCGGCGACCCTACCGTCTACTCGGTGGATGGCATGGAGATTGCGCTGCGCCACGAGACCGCTTCGGCGATACGAGTACGGGCGGCGGAGACGGCAGCGGATGTGAACAAGCACGAACTGATTGAGGCCGCGCAATGAACGCCTGCTGTGAGACTCCAGCCTTTGAAGCGCCCGTACATCCGGCAGCGCCGGGTGGGTTGAGAACGGTGGTGTTGATCGGTCCGCCGAACTCAGGCAAATCCACGCTCTTCAATCGCCTGACCGGATTGCGGCAGAAGGTGGCCAACTTCCCCGGCGTTACCGTGGAGCAGCGCATGGGGCTGATGGCCGGGGTGGGCCGCGCCGACCTGACGCTGATCGACCTGCCGGGAATTTATTCGCTCGATCCGTACAGTGAAGATGCGCGCGTTTCGATTGACGTGCTGCGCGGCAGGATGGTGGGCACTCCCAAGCCGGACGCGGTGCTGTTGGTGATGGATTCGCTGCACCTGACGCGGCAGTTGATGCTGGCCGCGCCGGTGCTGGCGCTGGGCCTGCCGACGCTGGTGCTGC
>CAYOYX010000093.1:0-13368 GCA_964408275.1 uncultured Occallatibacter sp. | reverse complement strand
CGGCGGCAGAGCCGGTGCAGTTGACAATCTTCACGCCGCTCTCGCAGCGCATCGTGGACCGCATCGAAGCGACGGATGTGAACTCGCTGACGCCATTGCAGGCGCTGAATCTGCTGGAGGAATTGCAGATGGAGTTGAAGGAGAAGCAATGAAGGCGAATCTGCGTCATGCAGTGGGAAGCCTGCTGATCGTGGGCCTTGAAGGCGCGGAGCTCACAGCGCTGGAGCGCGCGTGGTTGCGGCTGGTGCGGCCTGCAGGCGTGATTCTCTTCCGCCGCAACATTGCGGATGCCGGACAGACGCGGGCGCTGCTTGATGATGCGACAGCCTTATGCGCGCTGCACAGCCTTCGCTGCGTGGACATGGAAGGCGGAACGGTAGATAGGCTGCGCGATGCGCTTGCGCCGATGCCTTCCGCGCAGTCGGTTGCGGAGGCGACGCGTCGAACAAATCGGACTGGACTTGCTCGCGAGCACGGCGAGTTGATCGCGCGCGCCGTGAAGGCCTTCGGCTTCAACACAACGCTCGCGCCAGTTCTCGATTTGGCATTGCCACAATCTGCTGAAGTAATGGGCTCACGCGCAGCGGGCGAAACAGCAGAACAAGTGATCGATTATGCCCGCGAATTTCTTGCAGGACTCGCCGCGCAGAATGTCGTAGGCTGCGGCAAGCATTTTCCCGGCCTCGGCGGCGGCGCGCTGGATTCGCATTTAAAAACGCCGACGATTCATCGCAGTATGCGCGAACTTTGGCGCGAAGACTTGCTTCCATATCGCGAACTGCGCAGTGAGTTGCCGATGGTGATGGTGAGCCACGCGGCCTATCCCAATACTCCCGGCAAAAATCGCCCAGCCAGCGCATCGCCCTATTGGATTACAACCGTGCTGCGCAGGCGCATCGGTTATCGCGGCATCATCTTCTCCGACGATCTGGAGATGGGCGGAATTCTGAAGTTTATGCCGATTGAAGAGGCGGCGGTTGCGGCGATTCGGGCGGGAATGGATTTGCTTGAAATTTGCCACAGCCCGGAACTGATTCTGCGCGCGTATGAGGCGATCATTGCCGAAGCAGAGCGATTTCCAGCATTTGCAAAGCTATTATTAACGCGCTCGAAACAGACTGCACGCTCACGTAAAAGGCTTTTTGCGAGCGGGCTGCCCACGGCGCTCACTGCCAAACAATTCGAGTCGCTGCGAGTGCGGATTCTGCGCTTCAGCAAAACAATAACGGAGGCGCAATGAGCATGAGCGCGACAGCAATGACTGTGGCCGGCATCATGAGCGGCACATCAGCCGATGGAATCGATGTGGCCGTAGTGCGAATTGCGCCGGGAAAGTTGCGGCCCAGCATCACGCTCGTTGCGAATGAGGGATTCGCGTTTCCTGCTACGCTGCGGCGAGCAGTGCTGGCGGCGATGAACGCGAAGGCTACTTCAACTGACGAGTTGGCGCGGCTGAACTGGCGGCTTGGCTTGGCTTATGCCGAAGCGGTAAACGCAACCATCGCGCAACACAAAATCAAACTCGATCTGATCGGCTGCCACGGTCAGACGCTCTATCATCAGCCGCGCACGGAGAGTTACGCGGGGCGGCGCTTCGCCTGTACATGGCAACTCGGCGAAGCAGCTGTGATTGCCGCGCAGATTGGAGTTCCGGTGGTCTCGAACTTTCGACCAGCGGATATGCTTGCAGGTGGCCAGGGAGCGCCGCTGGTTCCGCTGCTCGACTACGCGCTCTTTGCCGATGCGAAGCGCGGGCGCGTCTTGCAGAACATCGGCGGCATCGCCAACCTGACTGCGATCCCCGCGGGAGCAAAGCCTCATGACGTTATCGCCTTCGACACCGGTCCGGGCAACATGGTGATTGATGCGCTTGCGCAAAAACTCTTCAATAAAAAATACGACCACAACGGAAACTTCGCCGCGCGGGGCACAGTGATTGCGCCTGTGTTGTCTAAGGCGCTCAGAGACCCATACTACAAATTGAAGCCGCCGCGCACTGCGGGGCGCGAAAACTTCGGGCGCGAGTATGCGGCAAAATTCCTCGCCGATTGCAAACGGCATAGCAGCAGGCCGGAAGTTGCGCTGGCTACCGCAACCGCACTGACCGCCGAGACGATTGCGCGGAGTTACAAAACATTTGTCCGGCGCGGGATGAAGGGCCACGCAGTGGATTACATCGTCTCCGGCGGCGGCGCGCGCAATGCCACGCTGATGGCGATGCTCGCGCAGCGGCTTACCCCGCTCGGTTGTGAGCTGGCGGCAAGCGAATCCTTTGGTCTGCCCGCGGAGGCCAAAGAAGCTGCGGCATTCGCGCTGCTCGCATGGCAGACGTGGCATCATCTGCCGGGAAATCTTCCGCGAGCTACCGGCGCGGCGCGACCGGCGATTCTGGGGCAGGTGACGTATGCGTAGGCTGCTCGCGTTGGCTGCTCTCCTCGCGCTTGCCGGCTGCCACTATTCGCCTCGCGACTTGCATACGGTAGTTTTTCTGATTGAGAGCAGCCCCGCGAGTCTTGATCCGCGCGTGGGAACGGACGCGCAGTCGGAACACATCGATGAGCTGTTGTTCGACGGATTAGTAGCGCGCGATGCGAACTTCAACTTCGCCCCAGCGCTGGCCGAGAGCTGGGAGCAGCCGGAGCCGCTGACGCTGGTCTTTCATCTGCGCGCGGGGGTTCGCTTCCACGATGGCCGCCCGCTGACTGCGCGCGATGTGGCATGGACGATTGACTCGATCCGCTCGGGCGCGGTGATCTCGCCCAAGGCCGCCGCGTACGCGTCAGTTAACTCAGTAGAAGCGCGCGACGCGCGGACTGTCGTCTTTCATCTGAAGCACGCGGATAATTTTCTGCTCACAAATCTTTCCACGGGCGCGTTTGGCATTGTTCCAGATGGAAGCGGGCGCGAGTTCTGGCGGCATCCGGTGGGCACGGGACCGTTTCAATTTGTGAGCCAGCAGATCGATCAGAATGTGGTGATCGAACGCAATCCACGTAGCTGGACCTTGACGCCGAAAATTGAGCGAGTGCGCTTTGCCGTGGTGCCGGACGCAATCACCGAGTCGCTGGAACTTGAAAAAGGCTCAGCCGATGTCGCCGTAAATTCGCTGCCGATGGATTCGTTGGCTGTATTGGCAACGCGGCCAAAGCTTCTAATTGAAGATGCACCGGGAACGCAGGTTCAGTACATCGGCTTTAACCTGCGTGATCCGCTGCTGAAAGATGCGCGCGTGCGTCAGGCAATTGCCTGCGCCATCGACCGCAAGCTGATTATTCAGACGCTATTGAGCGGTCATGCTCAAACATCCGAGAGTCTGCTGCCGGTGAGCCACTGGGCATACACGGACGATGTGGCGCACTACAACTATGATCCAGCCCGCGCGGCGCGACTGTTGGACGAGGCTGGCTACAAGCCCGGTTTGAATGGCGTTCGCTTTCATGTAACGATGAAGACCAGCACCGTGGAAGAGTCGCGGTTGCTTGCCGCGGTCTTGCAGCAGCAGTTAGCCAAGGTTGGGATTGCGCTCGATCAGCGCAGCTATGAGTACGCAACATTTTACGCCGACATCACGCGTGGCGCGTTTCAGATCTATTCGCTGAAGTGGGTCGGCGGTGAGCAGCCAGATATCTTCGACGTTTATGCAACGGCGAATTTTTCTCCAAAGGGAAACAATCGCAGCCACTACTCGAATCCGCAACTGGACGCGCTGCTCGACGATGCGCGCCAGAGCATGGACACGGCCCGGAGGCGCGCTGATTATGTCGAGGCGCAGCAGATTTTGGCGCGCGATCTGCCTGCGATAAATCTTTGGTACAGGGATACGATCGTAGTGCATAACCGGCGGCTGACTCACGTGCATCCCACGCCATCAGGAAGCTACTCTTTTTTGGAGACGGCGGAGCTGACCTCTGCGACTCCCTGATTGCCGGTGACGGGAGGCTGTGCGGCGGGCGCAAGCGGCAAGGTAAAAAGGAAGTCAGCGCCGTGGCCAAGCTCGCTCTCGGCCCAGATGCGTCCGCCATGTGCAAGGACGATGTGCTTGACGATGGCCAGACCGAGGCCAGTGCCGCCGGAGTCTCGCGAGCGCGCTTTGTCAACGCGATAGAAGCGCTCGAAGATGCGAGTCAGGTGCTCGGAGGCGATGCCGGGGCCGAAGTCGCGAACGCTGAACTCGACCTCCGATTCCAACAGCCGCGCGCCGACGCGGATTCGCTTGCCAGCCTTGGCGTACTTGAGCGCGTTTTCGATCAGGTTGCCGAAGACCTGATTCATCGCATCGGAATCCACAAGAATCAGGCTCTGGGGCGCGCCGTCAGATTCCAGCGCAACGCCGGAATCAACGACGATGCCGCCCAGCGAATCGATGGCGTCCTGTAGTATCGCCCGCGCCTGCGTCGGCTTGAGCGCCAGCTTGTAATCCGGGCTTTCAACGCTGGCCAGCGCGAGCAGATCCTCGGTGATGCGATTCATGCGGGTAGCATTTTTGAGAATGATGCCGAGGAACTCATCGGCGGTCTTGCCGTCGGGACGCGGCTCATCCATCAGCGTTTCGACATAGCCTTGAATGGAAGTGAGCGGAGTGCGCAGCTCATGACTGACGTTGGCGACAAACTGACGGCGCGAGTTTTCCGAGGCCTCGATGCGTGTGATGTCGTGCAGCACGGCGAGCGCGCCGCCGGAGGGCATGGGTGCGGCGTTGATCTCGAAGATGCGCCCCGGCGAGAGCAAACTGGTGTGTCCGGAACGCGCCTCACGCTGTTGCAGCACGACTTTGACACAGGCAAGCAGTTCAGCATCGCGTACCGAATGGACCAGCGCGCGGCCAGCGAGAATCTCGGTTCCGGCGATGCGCTGCATCTGAGCGTTTGACCAGCGGACAAGCCCTTCAGCAGTGATCGCGACGACCGCCTCCTGCATGGAATCGAGCACCGCGGCCAACTCCTGGCGGCGGCTTTCGATCTCAGCCAGCCTGACACTGAAGTTCTCGACCGCTTGATTGAGCTGGACCTCAAGAGTCGAGAGCGTTTCCTCTTCCGTGTGAGGAAGCCTCGCATCCAGTTCTCCAGCGGCGATTCGGCGCGCAAAGGCGATGAGCCGCTCCAGCCGCGTTGTGATGCGTCCGGCTATCACTACAGCGATCACCAGCGCCACCGCCAGAGCGATCAGGCCGGACCAGAGCGCCTCATTGCCGAGAAACAGGCCGGTGTTGGCTGGGGTGATCTCCAAAACCTTGCGAGCGATAAACGGAATGAAGATAAACTCCATCGCCGCCGCCTGAAAGACGAGCAGCAGGAGAAAAAGGCCGAAGAGCTTGAGGAAGAGTTTAGCTTTCACAAAGCCCTACTCGCTTTTGGGAAGTTCAAAGCGATAACCGGCGCCGCGCACGGTTCGCAGATAGCGCGGATTCTCCGGGTCGATTTCGATCTTCTCACGAATGCGGCGCACATACACATCGACCGAACGAGGAGTGACAAATCGAGCGTCGCCCCAGACCGCGTCCAGCAGATGATCGCGGCTGAAGACCCGCCCCGGGTGTCGCGCCAGGTAGTCGAGCAGGCGGAACTCGGTAGCGGTGGTGGTGGTCAGTTCGCCGCGCACCTTTAGTTGCATCGCGCCCTGATCGATGATGACTTCTTCAAAGCTGAGGAGCGAGGGCGAGGCCGGACGCTCGAAGCGGCGCAACACGGCTTTGACGCGGGCCACCAGTTCGCGAGTGGCAAAAGGCTTGGTGATGTAATCGTCGGCGCCCATCTCCAGCCCCAGCACACGGTCGTTTTCAGCGGCGCGCGCGGTGAGGAAGATGATAGGCACAATAGCCAGCGAAGGGTGGTTGCGCAGGCGTCGGCAAACGTCGAGACCGTCGCCGCCGGGGACCATGATGTCCAGCAGAAACAGCGAAGGCGCCTGGCGCTCGGCGTCTGGAATCAGGTGAGTGGGAGTATGGAAGAGCCGCGCCGAATAGCCCGCGGCCTCCAGGTGATGCTGCACCAGCCTCGCGATATCGTGGTCATCTTCCAGTACAAAAATGGTCTGGCTCAACCGGTCTGCCCTCGTCCGGCGGCCGTTAGTGTGATGATGCGGAGGCCGCACGGAACCATTAACAGAGTAATTCAGTCAGGCAAAAGAATTGCAAATGTTGTGTTAATTTGACCAGAAAGAGCCGTGGAAATCCCTGACAGGTTCTTGACTCCGAAGAGCAGAATCTGCAACACTTGCGTGTTCTATAGCCCGTTCTTCCCCTGGGAGGGCGAAAGACTTCCCGTTTTGCTGCTCCCGAAACTTCCCCTGGCTTGGCCGGCGCGTCCTGCTCCGTGCTGACAACACCCATCGAAATGAAAAAGGAGGAATCATGAAAAAATACATTGCGGAAGTTGTGGGCACGTTCATCCTGGTACTCTTCGGCTGCGGCACCGCCGTAGTGGCCGGCGACAAGGTAGGCATTGTCGGCATCGCATTCGCCTTCGGACTGGCGCTGATTGGCGCCGCTTACGGGATCGGCCCCATCTCCGGCTGCCACATCAATCCGGCGGTCAGCCTCGGAGTTTGTGTGGCCGGACGCATGTCCGTCAAAGATATGCTCGGCTACTGGGTCGGCCAGTTCGTCGGCGCCACACTGGCGGCGGGCGTGCTTTCAATCATCATCAGCGGCGTGGGCGGCGGTTACGAGATTGCCATCCGAGGCCTGGGCCAAAACGGCTGGGGTTCCGGCTATCAAGGCGAATACAGTATCCTCTCGGCCATTGTCTTTGAGTTTGTCGCCACGCTGATTTTCGTGATCGTGATTCTAGGTTCGACGCAGAAGAGCGCTCCGACCGGCTTTGCCGGATTGGCCATCGGCATCACCCTGGTCGCGATTCACCTGCTCGGAATTCACATTACGGGAACGAGTGTCAACCCGGCCCGCAGCTTTGGACCCGCAGTGGTGGTAGGAGGCCAAGCGCTCGCGCAGCTCTGGCTCTTCCTGCTGTTTCCCAGCCTGGGCGGCGCTGTGGCTGGATTGCTCTTCCGCACGAAGACCCTGGAAGCAGACTGAGAGCCCTCCCTTCATGATTTACGCTGAAAGCGTGTGCGGTAATTCATGAGGGAGGGTTCAATTGACCTGGATGATGCTGCTGGTGGGGCTGTTGGT
The DNA here is from genome assembly GCA_964408275.1 of uncultured Occallatibacter sp. Taxonomy (GTDB): domain Bacteria; phylum Acidobacteriota; class Terriglobia; order Terriglobales; family Acidobacteriaceae; genus Telmatobacter. The sequence goes on along the minus strand of CAYOYX010000093.1, from coordinate 6,239 downwards.
GGGCATGGTTTCGGGCGTGGTGGGCATCGGCGGCGGCATTCTCTTTGTTCCCGCGCTGGTGTGGCTCGGGGGCATGGATCAGCACAAGGCGCAGGGCACCTCGCTGGGTGCGCTGCTCTTGCCGGTGGGGCTATTCGCCTTCCTCGAGTACTATCGCAACGGCGAAGCCGATCTGCGCGTGGCGCTGCTGCTGGGAGCGGGCTTTCTGCTGGGCGGATACTTTGGCGCGCTCGGCGCTCAGCACATCTCGGAGCTGTGGCTGCGGCGCATCTTTGCGCTGACGCTGATCGCTGTCGGCGGACGGATGTGGTTCGCCAAGTAAACGCGATTCAGATCGACTGCACCGGCAACAGAGTTAGATCGTCCACCAGCCCCACTTCCTTCTGCACAAATGGCTCGCCATAGCGCACGCCGGCGAGCAGTCCATAGTGGCGCGCCTCGGCAAAGGTGCGTTCGCGAATCTCCTCTTCAGGAACGAAGAGTCCGCTTCCGGCGGGTTGGTTGGTGTATTGCGAGCGATAGGCCATCAGCGCCGCGTGGCGCTGCTCAATGAATGGAGTGATGTCCACGATGAAGCTGGGGCGTACATCGGCGTAGAGGCTGGCGTAGACGATTTTGAAGGGGCGATGAGGTGGTGAGTCCGTCTCTACCTTCGCGAGACCGGAGAGAAAGCAGGCCTCATAGCCGAGTTGCGCGACAATGGCGTGGTCGGGGTGGCGGGCCTGCCAGTAAGGGAGAATCACCACGCGGGGACGCAGAAGCCGCAGTACGCGCACGATTTTGAGCCGGTTTTCCAGCGTGTTTTCGATTGCGCCGTCGGGCAGATCGAGGGCTTGACGCCAGCCAACACCCAGCAGACTAGCGGCTTCGGCGGCTTCGCTGGCGCGCTCTTCCGCGCTGCCGCGGGTTCCGGCTTCGCCTTGCGTCAGGTCGAGGATGGCGGTGCAAAGACCGCGCGCGCCCATGCGCAGCAGAGTTCCGCCGCAGGTCTGCTCCACGTCGTCGCGATGGGCGGCGATGGCAAGCACGTCGGCTGCGAAAGAGTCAGGAATGGAATAGGCGTTCATAGGCAATCCATCTCATGAACTAAGCCTGTTGGGTTCCAGGTATCCCTCCCTAGTTCACCCCACGGACGAAAACCTGTCCGCGGGAACTCCGAAGCCGCAAAAACAAATACGCGGCGAGGATGGGGCACTCTCTAATCACTGTCCACTGTCCACTGTGTGCTCAGTAGACGGTGTTGTCTGAGTCGCTGATGGCGTCCATGTAGGCCACATCATAGACTGTGCCGGTCATGGTGACGTTGGAGTTATCGATATACGAGCCATCCACGGTGGAATGGATATACACCTGTCCGCCCTCGGCTGTATAGACCTTGCTCAGCCCGGTAATCGCCGCAATGCCTGTGGCGTCGCCGATGTAAGGCAAAATCGTGGCGGTGGGACTGGCCGGATTGGTGATGTTGACCATGGTGAGGCAGCCGTAGGGCTGGCCAGTTGCGACTCGCACGCCGTTGATGCATTTGGTCATGCCAATCCACAGAGTATTGTTGTCAGCCTCAATCATTCGGCTCATCGCGCCGGGCGCTCCGTCGCTGATGGGAACAGGCGCGGAAGCGGTATCGGCGGTCAGATTGACGACCGTCAGGTTGCCGGTGAAGAGGGTTTGTCCTGAAACCTGCTGAGGCTTTTGGCCGGCGACATACATGAGGGAAGATTCCACCAGCGCATTGCTGGCGCCGCCGGGGATGGGGATGCATCCCGCCGCGAGGTTCACCGTTCCGCAATGTACATTGGGAGTGGTCGTCGAAGGCAGGGTTCCGGACGCTTGTCCCTGAAGGAAGATCATCGGCGCAACAGGCATGGGCGTTACAGAGGCAGCCGTGCCGCCGCACTCCGGTCCGCAGTTGAGTATGTAAGCGGTTCCGCCGTCGGCGGAGAAGACAGCCTTGACAGGCCGATCGAAGGTTAACGGCAGGGGATTCGCCTTTGTGCTGGCTGGATCCAGCGCCTGGAAGAGACACCATGCGGGCGCGGCCTGCGGCTCGCAATCGGTGGCTCCCAGAGGCCATGTGCTGGGTCCGCCGGAGTAAGTAAGGGTCTGCGCCGAACTCAGTTGCCGCAGATAGTAAAGATAATTGGAGTTCTGCACGAAGATCAAGGCTATGGAGCCGCCGGGGTCCATACTGACGCGGTATACCCCGGGAAGGTCGAAGGCGTAGTTGCCGCCGGTTGTATTCCGGTTGAGCACCGTCACCTCGCTGGACGACTGGCTGGCGGCAACAACATAGCCCCGGCTCCTGGAGATGAAGATGCTGGAAGAGCCGCCGTTGAGCCCGCTCACAGCGCCGCCATTGGCGGATTCAGTGGCATAGTTGATAATCGTATAGCCGCCGCTACCCGAACTATAGACAGCGCCAACCTGCTCCTCGGGCATATTCTGGATAGTGATGGGCAGGCTTCCCGTAAATGCGCCGATGGAAAATGCCGCAGACGTAGTGGTGCTGTTGTAGTGATAGCGGATGTCGTAAAAGGCATCCACAAACGGCATTGAACCGGCGCTAATCGGCGAGGGATTCTGGAGCGCGATGAGGACACGATATCTGAGTCCGCTGGGCGGCAGCGTACGGCCCGCAAAATAGGTAGTAGTGCCACATCCAGCCAGCGCGGCTGCAACTGCCAAGGCCGCGGCGGAGCATATCCAAAGACTTCTCTTATTCAAAATCCCTTACCTCGACAGAAAGCGCGGAAGCGGAACCAGGCGCGCAGCTTGTCCGCAGCCATGACTGCGGCGTGAAAAGATGGATAGAGTAGTTGCCGGCGCTGCGGGTAAATCACGCATAAAAGCCTTCCCGGAACCGGCACAATACAAGCGAATGACTATCGAAGTATAACAAAGCAGCCTATGCCCGTGTTGGCGCAGAAGGGCCGCTTGGCATAGCATGAGGGGAGAATGCCTGAGTTTGCCGACATCTTCGCCAACCGCCCCATGCTCGCCGACGGCGCCATGGGCACGGTTCTCTATGCCCGCGGCGTCACCATCAACCGCTGCTACGAAGAACTGAACCTCTCCGACCCCGGACTGATCCTGGGTATTCACGAAGAGTATCTGCAGGCCGGAGCGGAGATCGTGGAGAGCAACACCTTCGGAGCCAACCGCTTTCGTCTGGCGCGGCACGGATTGGCGGAAAAGGTCGGCGAAATCAATGCGGCCGGCGTTCGGTTGGCCCGTCAGGCCGTCGAGCATCTGAAAGAAAAACAGGCTGGCGAGGCGTGGGTGGCCGGCACGGTCGGTCCGCTGGGCGTACGTCTGGAGCCGTTGGGAAAGACCGGCCTGGACGAAGCCCGCTCCGCCTTTGCCGAGCAGATTGGTGCGCTTGCTGAAGCCAAAGTCGACCTGCTGATACTCGAAACCATGCCGGCACTGAACGAGGCGCGTGAGGCTCTGGCGGCGGCCCGCGAGACCGCGCCCGATCTGCCGGTGATAGTCATGGTGACGGTGGACGGCGACGGCAACTGCCTGGACGGCGCATCGCCCGCCCACGCCGCTGCGCTGCTCACTGAGTGGGGCGCGGGAGCCGTCGGCGTAAACTGCTCCACCGGCCCGGCCACCGTGCTGACGGCAATCGAAGCCATGCGTCCGGCCACCACGCTGCCTCTCGCGGCCATGCCTAACGCCGGAATGCCGCGCGCCGTCGATGGCCGCAACATCTATCTCTGTTCGCCGGAGTACATGGCCAGCTTTGCCCGCAAGGCCGTGCAGGCGGGAGCGCAGTTTGTCGGCGGCTGCTGCGGCACCACGCCCAACCACATTCGCGCCATGCGCTCGGCCATGCGCGCTCTCGATGAGCAGGCCCGCATCGAGATCACGGGCGCTGCTCCGGAGATGACGGCAGAAACCCCGCCCGCTCCGCTCGGCGCACGCTCGCTGATCGGCGCAATGGTGGCCGAGGGCAGCTTCATTACGCTCGTCGAGATTGCGCCCCCGCGCGGCATCGACTGCTCGGCGGAGATCGAAGGAGCGCGCCTGCTGGCCGGAGCCGGCGTCAACGCCATCAACGTGCCCGACTCGCCCCGCGCCGCGGCCCGCATGAGCGCGCAGAGCCTCTGCATCCAGATTCAGCAACAGACCAGCATTGAGACGGTTCTGCATTACACCTGCCGTGATCGCAATCTTCTCAGCATCCAATCGGACCTGCTCGGCGCCTCGTCGCTTGGCCTGCATAACATTCTCTGCACGACCGGCGACCCGGCCAGACAGGGCAACTACTTCGACGCCACCTCTGTCTTTGACGTTGACTCCATCGGTCTGGTCAACATCGTGCGCCGACTCAATCACGGCCTCGACATCGGGGCGAACGCGATCGGATCGAGCACCAACTTCACCATCGGCGTCGCCGCCAATCCCGGTGCGCCGGAGATCGAGCAGGAGTTGCGCCGCTTCGCCTACAAGGTCGAGGCCGGAGCGGAATACGCCATCACGCAGCCGGTCTTCGATCTGCGCCTGCTGGAGAGTTTTCTCAAGCGCACCGCCGAGCATCGCATTCCTGTGATCGCCGGCATCTGGCCGCTGGTCAGCCTGCGCAACGCCGAATATCTCAAGAACGATCTGCGCATCAATATGCCGGAGGAGATCATGCTGCGCATGGCTCAGGCCGAAACGCCTGAAGCCGCGCGTCGCGAAGGCATCCTGATTGCGCAAGAGATGTTGAAGGCGGTGCGGCCCCTGGTGCAGGGCGTGCAGGTCAGCGCTCCCTTCGGCCATTACATGGTCGCCGCCGAGGTAATCGCCAACCCTCCTAAACCTGCATAAGGGCAGCGAGAATTTTGTCGATCTTACCCGTCGGGGTCGCAGATCAGGCTAACGAATCCTTATGCTCTAACTGATCTCGATCACATCGGTGGCCGCGGCTGCCGCCTCTTCAGCTTGCTCCATCAGTTTTTCCGCAACGGCGTAGAACTCAGCTGCCTGCGGGCTTTTCGGGCCGGCGAGAGCAACGGGCAGTCCGCGGTCGCCGCCCTCGCGAATCGCGGGAACCAACTCAATCGACCCTAGAAATGGAACGCCGAATTGCTTTGCGGTGCGCTCGGCTCCGCCTCGGGAAAAAATATCTATCTCTCTCGCGCAGTGCGGGCAGGTGAAGTGGCTCATGTTCTCGACAATGCCGAGAATCTCGACGTTGACCTGCGCAAACATCTCCAAAGCCTTGCGCGCATCTTGCAGGCTGACATCGCTGGGCGTACTGACGACGACTGCACCCGTGAGCGGCACGGTCTGGACGAGCGAGAGCACAACGTCACCGGTGCCGGGAGGCAGATCGACGACGAGATAATCCAGTTCGCCCCAATCGACCTGCTGCAAAAACTGGCGGATGATCTGATGGAGCATCGGTCCGCGCATCACCAGCGGCTTGTCGCCCGGAGAGATGTAGCCGATGGAGACTGTCTTCACGCCGTGCGTGTCGTTGGGCCGAATACGATTGTCCTCGCCGACGCGCGGCGGCTGGCTGGAACCCATCATCAGCGGCACATTGGGTCCGTAGATATCGGCGTCGATGAGGCCCACACGCTTGCCCAGCTTGCCGAGAGCGATGGCCAGGTTGACGGCGACGGTGGTTTTGCCGACGCCGCCCTTGCCGGAACCGATGGCGACGATCTTCGAGACTCCGGGCAAAGCGACGGGCGCGGGCATATTCGGCGAATGAGCCATTGGGGTTTGTTGCTCCTTTGATCTAGCCTGTTGTTTGGATGCGTATCAACTTGCTTCCGGCGCGGACTGGGCCTGTTTCTCCTGCCTGCGGCGGGCGGCCTCGGCCTCGCGATGCTGGCGGCGCAAAAGCGCATCGTGGTAGTGGCGCTGCTCCTCTGGAGTTTCGGGAATCACCTCGGGCACACGCACGCGGCGGCCCTCTTTATCGACGGCAACAAAAACAAGGAAGGCGCTGGCCACATGGACCGGCTCGCCGCAGAGAGCATTCTCAGCCCAGACCTTCACGCCCACCTCCATCGAAGTGTTGAAGGCGCGATTGACGCTGGACTTGAGCGTGAGCAGGTCGCCCATGCGCACCGGCCGGATGAAGTCAATGTGATCCATCGCCGCTGTGACGACGTAGCTGCGCGAATGGCGATGCGCAGCCAGCGCGCCGGTCAGATCGATGAAGTGCATCAGCCGCCCGCCCAGTAGATTGCCCAGAACATTGGTGTCGTTGGGCAGGACGATCTCGGTCATCTCCGACTGCG
>CAYOYX010000092.1:0-14060 GCA_964408275.1 uncultured Occallatibacter sp. | reverse complement strand
CGGGCGAGCGCAGGAAGCCGTAGCCGTCGGGCAGAATCTCCAGCACGCCCTCGGCGAAGATGTGGCCTTCCTTTTCGCTTTGAGCCTGAAGAATCTTGAAGATCAGATCCTGTTTGCGCAGGCCGCTGGTGCCCTGGATCTCCAGAGTGCGAGCAATGCGAGTTAATTCGGTAATGTTTTTTTCTTTGAGTTCTGCGATGGTCATGTTCACCTGCAAGTACGGAGGATGTCAGTGGGAAGGGTCCGGTAGGGGGAAGTACTCCGGGAAGAAATAAGGCGGGAATTGTATGTTGGCACCGAGCTGAATGCACCATTCGAAATCAAGTTGAGCATTGAAGGCCGGCAAGCCTTGCTGTCCTTGACGGCAAACCGGCTTACTGCGCTGCCTGACTCAACTATACCCAACGGGCAGAGCGAGTCAAGCAGCGCGGCGAGTTTCGACCGGCAACTCCGCGGAGACCTCGACGGGCGCCGCGGAGCCGGCATGAGTGTTTTGTAAACGGACCAGAACTTCATTGGCCGTATCCTGCAGCCGTGTATTCGGCTTGTGCAGCTTGCGGGTTGCCTTACTGGCCAGTTGGCACAACTGGTAGCGGTTGGAGACATGAGAGACGGCTCCGAAAACAAGATTGGAACGCATAGCGAATTCCTCCTTCACGAAAAATTGGCTCCCCTGGAGAAAAAGCCGCTCCAGCGGCGCAACGGGGAGGCTTGCTCAACGCAGGCTGCCCCAAATTCTCTCCCAAAGGTATAGACGCGCAAGAGGGCTATTTAGTACAAGATCGTGACGCACTCTCGCAGGTTATGGAACAGGCATCTAGCCGCAACTGCAAAACAGTTTGCCGCTTTGGGAACCATCCGCTCCGCATTCCCGATCCGGCAACAATCAAAAACACACCGGGGCATCAACAAATTGAGCGTCAGCCCAAGGAATGATGCGGGAAACGACGGGGGAGCGCATACGAACGAACGTGACTATCTGTCCGTTTATGGATGGCTAGTTACAAATATATATGCGGATTGGTTTGCGGTCAATAGTTTTTTTGCGGGGCGGGGTAACGGGTTTGAGACCTCATTCCCCGCGCCACGGATCAGGATTTCCACATCCTAGTTACAGCGCCCGCCTCCATGCATAGAGCGGGAAGCGGTTGGCCAGTTCGGCCACTTCAAGGCGAATCCGCTCGAGAACCGCATCGTCGTTGCGCTGCTCCAGAGCTTTGGTGATCCAGGCGGCGATCTGCCGCATCTCCGGCTCCTTCATGCCGCGCGTGGTCATCGCCGGCGTGCCCAGGCGAATTCCCGAAGCCTTGAGCGGCGGATTGGTGTCGTAGGGGATAGTGTTTTTGTTCACCGTGATGCCGGCCTTGCCGAGAGCCAGCTCGGCCTCGGAGCCGAGGATGCCCTTCTGGAAGATGTCTACCAGCATGAGGTGATTATCGGTTCCGCCCGAGACGATGCGGAAGCCGGCCTCCTTGAGCGCGGCGGCGAGCGCCTGCGCGTTGGCGACGATCTGCTTGGCGTAGCTCTTGAACTCCGGCCGGAGCGCCTCGCCGAGCGCAACGGCTTTAGCGGCGACGATGTGCATCAGCGGACCGCCCTGCTGGCCGGGGAAGACGGCTTTATCCACAGCCTGCGCCAGCGATTGCGAGCAGAGAATCAGCCCCGCGCGCGGCCCGCGCAGCGTCTTGTGGGTGGTCGTTGTAGTGATCTGCGCGTGCGGCACCGGCGAGGGATGCACCCCGCCCGCGACCAGGCCGGCGATATGCGCCATGTCGAAGATATAAGTCGCGTCCACCTTGTCGGCAATCGCACGCATCCGCGCGAAATCCCACAGGCGCGGGTAGGCGCTGCCGCCGCCGATGATGACCTTGGGCTTTTCGCGGACGGCCACCTCTTCCATCTGGTCGTAGTCGATCAGCTCGGTGTCTTTGCGCACGCCGTAGAAGGTGGTGCGGTAGAGCTTGCCGCTGAAGCTGAGCCGGTGTCCGTGGGTCAGATGGCCGCCGTGGGCGAGATCGAGGCCGAGAATGGTATCGCCCGGCTGGATGACCGCCGCGTAGGCTGAGGCGTTGGCCTGCGAGCCGGAGTGGGGCTGCACGTTGGCGTGCTCTGCGCCGAAGAGCTGCTTGGCCCGCACGCGCGCCAGATCTTCCACTCCGTCGGCATACTCGCAGCCGCCGTAGTAGCGTCGCCCTGGGTAGCCCTCGGCGTACTTGTTGGTGAAGATGGAGCCGGCGGCTTCGAGCACCGCTTCGGAGACGAAGTTTTCGCTGGCAATCATCTCCAGCCCCTCGTGCTGGCGGAGGGTTTCGCGGTCCAGTGCGGCGGCCACGTCGGGGTCGGCTTGAGCGAGCGGCAAAGACATACGGTCAGTCATATAGAAATTCTAGCGCCTTTGCCCAAACGAGTCAGATCGGCCATCCATTAAAAACTGGCCGACAGGCCGCGACGAGGCGACAATGGTAGCGCTAACTTGCGAATTTGTTCACCATGCGAAGCGAGGGCTAACTCGCTGATTATATATAGAATACCAATGCTTTTAGCGCGTGCGGCCTCCATTGATTTGGCCGACATCTTCGGTCAATGCGAGAATGACCGGTCCGATTGCGAGCAGCGGTTACTTCGCTTCACCGGGTACGCGAATCCGGCTGGCCTCAAAGCTGACAATCTTCCACGCGCCCTGCGGGTTGCGCACATAAACCCGCGTGTAGCGATATTCTCCTGTGACATCCTCTCCCTCAGCGTTGACGCCTGCTACTTCGGCTGACGAGGTGACCAGCGCCGTGGTTCCGTAGAAGCGCACCTTGCGGTCTGAGAGTTCGAGGCTTGTGTAATGCGCGCGCCCGCTGCGCATTCTGGCCAGGGTCTGCTCCTTTGTGAGCAGCGTTCCGTTGATGGTAATGCCGATGTAGTCGTCGGCCAGCAGGGAATCCATGGCGTGAACGTCGGCATTCAGAACAGCATTCCGCCATTTATCTTCCAGTCGGAAGATCTCGTGGTGGACCTCATGCTTTTGCGTCCGGGGCATTCCGCTATGCTGGCTTCCGCCATGCTGGGTTTGAGCGTAGAGGGGCAGAGCGAGAGCTGCAAAAACAGAAATGCGCGCCAAGGTGAGCGCCATTCGGCGTTGAATGTTCTTAACCGGATTGATCGCTGCCACGAGCATCACCTGCACGGATAGTAACCCTCGGCGGCTGACTGGTCAATCTAAAACCTGCAAACAATATGGTATGATCGTGCCATTAGGCCGTGGGTCGGATCAAGTTTCCAACCACGCGCTCGGGGTGACTTTATGAGTCTCAAGCGCCAGGTTTCCGAATTTGTGATGGGCAAAAGTAGCTCTCCGGATATGACTTTCACGCTCGTCTTTAGGGAAGTTCCGGAAGAGAAGGTTTTTGTCGCTGAATGCCTGGAGATTCCCGGTTGCGTCTCCGAAGGTGATACGCTGGAGGAGGCAGAAGCCAACATTCGCGACGCGGTGCGCGCCTGCCTCAGCGTGATGTTTGAGGATTGTGTGCGCGATGCGGCCCTTCGTCGTGATGCTTCCATTTCCTATGTCGGAATTTCTTCGCAGCGAACCATCACAGTGAAAGCAAATCCTAGCATTGATTTGCTGGTGGCGTGATGCATGAGCCTTTCCGATCTACCACTCGCAAGCGGGAAAGAGCACCAGAAAACCTTTGAGAAGTTCGGCTGGATTCTTCGCCGCGATGGAAACCACATCGTGATGACACATCCGCATTACGAGAACACCATCTCAATACCCAACCATAAAGAAGTGAAGAGAACTACGCTGCATACAATTCTGAAACATATAGAAATTACAGACGCTCAATATCGCGCGTTCTTCGATTCATAGCAGCGCGCTTTACAAGCCCAGCTCCGCCCGGATCGCATCGGCAATCGCATCCGCGTGGCGGCGCATCGCGTCTTCGCTCTCGGCTTCGATCATCACGCGGGCCAGCGGTTCAGTCCCGCTGTAACGAATAACCACGCGTCCGGTTTCTTTCAACTCGTCCTCGGCGGCGCGAATGGCTGCTGCTACCGTGGGAATCGATTCCAGCGGCTTGCGCTCGCGCACCTTCACATTGACGATGATTTGCGGAAAAACCTTCAAATCAGCGGTCAATTCGTCAATACTTTTTCCTGCGCGTTTGATCAAATCCAGAACAATGAGCGCGGTAAGCAGGCCGTCGCCGGTTGTAGCCAAGTGCGGCAGCAGAATGTGGCCCGATTGCTCACCGCCCAGCGCCGCATTGTGCTTCTGCATCTCTTCGAGCACGTAGCGGTCGCCCACCGGCGCGCGCAGCATTTTGATCCCAGAACGCTTGAGCGCCGCTTCCAAACCCATATTCGACATCGTGGTTGCAACAACCAGATCGCCAGTCAGCAATCCGCGATCCTTCAGATCGCGCGCGGTCACCAGCAGAATCGCATCGCCATTGATGACGTTCGTGTGCGAGCCGGCCAGCATACAGCGGTCGGCGTCGCCGTCGAAGGTGAGGCCCAATTCCGCACCGCGCGCGACGACTTCGCTCGCTACAAACTTCGGATGTAGCGCGCCGCAGTTCAGGTTGATGTTGAGGCCGTCGGGCGCGATATTCAGGAGAACAACATTCTTCCCTCCCAATCGACGGAAGAGTTCAGGCGCGACCGCCGCCGCTGCTCCGTTGGCGCAGTCGGCGACGATCCGCAGCCCATCCAAACGCAAATTCGGAACGCAGTCGATGAGGAATTGAATGTAGTCGGCGAGGAAGGCCGGGGTGTCTTCAACCGCTGGCAGAGTGGCTGGATCGGGCGCGGCGGATTTGGCCGCGTGATGCAGTATTTCGTCCTCCATCGCGAGTTCAACCGCATCGGCCAGCTTGAAGCCGTCCGCGCCGAAGAGCTTGATGCCGTTATCCTGCCAGGGATTGTGCGAGGCGGAGATGACCACGCCTGCCTGAAAGCCGTGCTTCCGCGCCAGATATGCGACTGCCGGAGTGGTGATCACACCGGCGCTCTCCACGCGTACTCCTGTCTCGCGTAAACCGGCGGCGAGCATGGCCGCAATCCAGGGACCGGACTTGCGCGTGTCGCGGCCGAGAATCACTCGCGGTTCTGCGGCCATTCCGCGCAGCGAATGACCCAGCGCCAGTCCCGTGGCGTAGATGGTGTTGGCGTCGAGAGGATATTCACCGGCGACGGCGCGAATGCCGTCGGTGCCGAAGAGTTTGCGTCCGTTGTTTGCGGTCATAATCTCATTTCTTTTTTGCTGATTTCCTGCTGGTTGCCGCCGATTCCACGCGGCTGATAATGGCGCCGTCGGAGAGGCGCGTAACGAGTTTGTCTCCGGGCGCAACCTGTGTAGTCGAGCGGACCAATGCGCCTTCCGCATCCAGCACCAGCGCGTATCCGCGATCAAGCACAGCGAGCGGCGAGAGCGAGTGCAGACGCGCGTCAAGAGCCGTGAAATGCGCCGCGGCTTCATGCAGCGAGCGCTCCATCCAATGCACAAGGCGCGTGCGGCCAATTGTAAGACGCTCGCGAGCCTGACTGAGCCTCTGGCGCGGATCGTGACGCAAAACAGCGGCGGTGAGGTCAGCGACATTGCGCTGATGCAGGCGGAGCTGGCCGCTGATGGAGGTTTCGAGGCGAGATGAAAGATCGTCCAGCCGTTGAGCCAACCTATGAAGCAGCGTGTTGATGCGGCCTTCTGCGCGGCTAACCGGAACTCGCGTCAGCCGCTGGCGGGCTTGCAGCAGTTGGAAACGGGCGGCGCGGGCGAGCCTGTTTGACTGTTCAGCCACGCGCTCGGCGATCTTGTGCTGCGCCTCGGTGATCAACTCAGCCGCCGCCGAGGGGGTGGGCGCGCGCAGATCGGCGACAAAATCCGCAATGGTAAAGTCGGTCTCATGGCCTATTGCGGAGACCACGGGCAGCCGCGAGCCTGCAATTGCGCGGGCTACGCGCTCGCTGTTGAAGGCCGCCAAATCTTCCAGCGACCCTCCGCCGCGCGCAATGACGATCACATCCACGAGGCCGTTGGCATTGAGTTCTTCGAGGGCTGCGACAATTTCTGCGGGCGAGGAATCTCCCTGCACGGAGACCGGGAAAAGCAGCACATTCAGACCGGAGTGGCGGCGGCTGACGATGTTGAGAAAGTCGCGAATCACCGCGCCGGTGGGCGAAGTGATGATGCCGACGGTGCGTGGAAAGGCGGGCAGCGGCTGCTTGCGCTCTTCGTCGAAGAGTCCTTCGGTTTTGAGCCGGGCCTTGAGCTGCTCGAAGGCCAGTTGCAGCGAACCCGCGCCCACCGGCTCCATCGTCTCGGCCACCAGTTGCATCTGGCCGCGTTGTTCGTAGACGCTTACACGCCCGCGCACCAGCACGTGCAGCCCGTCTTCGGGGCGGAAGCGCAGCAGCATCGCCTGACGGCGGAAGAGCACCACAGGCAACTGCGCGTCGGCATCCTTGAGCGTGAAGTAAACGTGGCCGCTGGGAGCGGGGCGGAAGTTGGATATCTCACCCTCCACCCACACATCGCCGTACTCCTGCTCGACCAGTTCGCGCACCTGGCCGACGAGCTCGCGCACCGGCCAGATGCGGCGGGCGCGATGCGGCTCTGCAAACTCCAGGCCAAGCTGCGGCGCGAATGGGTCTTGCTTGATCACTTACAAAGTATATTGCGCGAAGCTCAGGGATGGAGACCGGCCCTGGCGAGCATCATCAGCAGTTGATGTTGCGTGCTTTCGCCGATGGATTGAGCCACCAGTTTGCCTTCCGGGTCGAAGACAAAGCTCTTGGGCATACCGTCCACGTGAAAGAGTTGATGCGAGTTGCTGTCGTACTCATACATGGCGTCCTGGTTCCGATCAATGCACTCGTCGGTGGATTGAAGATGTTTGTTATGCATCCTGAAGACACAGTTTTTTGGATCGCCATCCACGTGAAAAAGTTTATGCACCTTGCTGCCGGTGTCGAATAAGACAGGAGGGTGATAGCCCATCTGAGTGATGAAGGGAATGACCGGAAAGCCATTTTCATCGGTGATGGAGAGAATGATCAGGCCCTGCGACTGGAAATGCGTGTAAATAACGTCGAGGTCGGGCATCTCCTTGGTACAAGCATTGCACCACGTGGCCCAGAAATTAACCATGACGATCTTGCCGCGCAGCTCGGATAATGTAACCTTCTTGTTCTTGGTATCTCGGAGCGTGAAGTCGGCCTTTTGTACATCGGCTCCGGTCTCCGCCAGAATCTGGTTGGCGTTGGCAAGCAGCGGATCGTTCAGAGTCGTTGATACATCTTCATAGCGGACGAGTCTGGCCAGGTCAAGGTATGGCATGGGCGGCTGGCCCTTTTTTTGCCGGTATAGGCGACTCCGCCAGCGCCTTCGAGAGCGTGTCCGCGACCGCTTGTAACGCTTCGGCACCCTGATAGCCTTCGGTCACCAAATGGGAGAGTTCGTCGGCTAATTCGACTTTTCTAGGACTGGCGGGAAGTGTGCAGATGTCGCCCGCAAGCTTGATGGTGGCCGCTGGACGCTGTTCGGCGGAAAGAGAGTGGAATTTATCCATCTGCTTCGTGATGGACATCTCCGTAGCCTGAGCATTCAGCAGCGGCGCGGCGATCAGGAAAGCAACGACGATAAGAAAAGTGCGATGAGTCAAGTTCATGGCTTTCTCACAGAACAAAATTGAAGCGATTTTGATTGAAGCGATTTTGGCTTTGGCGAAATTATAACCTACTGTCTCTTGCTGCCAACTCGGCCAGTCGCTCGGCGACGGCTTCGACAATCTGTTCGTGGACCTCTTCAATCGTGAGGTCGCCCTCAATCAGAACGACGCGCTCCGGTTCGCGGGCTGCAATCTCGCGATACTTCTGCCAGACGCGGCGATAAAAGGCGTCCTGCTCCTGCTCGAAGCGGCCTTCGTCCTGTCCGCTCACTTCCGCGACGCGCTGATTGCGCCGACGCGCGCGGTTGAGCGAGGCCTCCAGTCCCGGCAGCAGCAGCAGCGTAAGATCGGGTTGAAGATTCCCGCAAATCAGCCGATGCAGTTCAAGTACAGCCGCTGAACCCAGCTCGCGTCCACCGCCCTGGTAGGCTTCGGTCGAATCGGTAAAGCGGTCGCAGAGGACGATCTCTCCAGCCGCGAGAGCCGGCTCGATGACCTCGGCAATGGCCTGGGCGCGGTCGGCAAACATCAGCGCCATCTCGGCCAGCGGAGCAAGGCCCGTTGAGCGCGAGTCCAGCACCAGCGCGCGGATGCGATCGCCGGTTGCAGTGCCGCCCGGCTGGCGGGTGACCACGATGCCATGGCCGCGCTTTTTCAGCCACGCGGACAGACGGTTGATCTGCGTGGTTTTGCCTGAACCATCCAGGCCTTCGAGTGTAATAAACAGTCCGCGCTGCATGGGCTGAGTCTATCATTTGAAACAATTTTGGAGACAGCCGGTCTTGATTGTGTTACAAGAAGTTTAATTCTGAAATTCACCGGAGGCAGGCGACTGCGCTCGAATGGAGTTGAAAAAGTGAAACTTTGCGCCATGCACAAACTAGCCATCTGCGGCCTTTTCTCGATGGGCCTGTTCGCCACACGGCAACTCAACGCTCAATACCTCACGCTGGAAGGCCAGACCGGCGGCTTTCTTACGCCCACCGCCTACGTCGTCTATATGGAAAAAGGCGACAAGTTCTCCCATCCCGCAGTCGGCTTCCACTTCATCGACGCAGCCACGGTGATCGGTAATTTTGAGACCTTCAGCGTCACCGAAGCCTTCTATGGTCGCGCCGAAGCTGGCTACACGCGCAGTGTGCATCAATTGGGCGACAGCACCAATCCTCTCGCCGGAGCCTTCAGTGACCTCTGGCATTACAACGGCATGAACGTCTTTCATGGCAAGGTGATCGGCATCAAGGACGGGCAATTCGGTCCGTGGATGCCGGGTGTGGCCGTCGGCGGTGTGGTCCGGACCGATGATCGATTCGTCTCCGGCGCGGCCTATCAGCAGGCCGTCGAACTCTACGATGCAGCAGGCGGCGCGTTACCAATTCCGGCAGTCAAGTCGTACACCAATGGAGATATTTATGTAGTGGCCACTAAGACCTGGCTGAAAAAGCCAGTGCCTTTTCTCGTAAACCTTGGCTGGAAGGCAACCAATGCCTCGATCTTCGGCATCGGTGGCCAGAGCAACCGGTTTAGCGGACGGCTCTTCGGCGGTCTGGGCATACCGCTGCCCATCTGTCACGGAATCGTAGCCGTACCTTCGGCAGGTTTCACTCAGGAACCTCGCACAGTCAAGAACCTTGGACCGAACCCTCCAAACGGCATTCCACTGATCGCTGGCAAGGCCGATCTGCCCACGACACTCGACTACGCCGTGCGCGTGACGCAGAAAGACAAGCCGCACTTTGCCTTTGATATAGGTGTTGGGCAGGTGGCAAACAATATCGGCGCAGTCCCAGTTGTAGTTGGAGGCCATGTTGTCGGCTCACTTCCAGTGAATCTCGATGCGCGCCACGTCGTCGGGATGGGGTTGAGCTACCGCTATTAGGACTTTTTACTGTTTCTGCAATGTGGGAATTATCGTATCCCACCCTAGCCACAAAAACAAAAACGTGGCGAGGGTGGGGCACCCAGCTTTTGATCCGGCTCATCAATAGAGTGAAGGTTTCCCGCTCATTCCGCCCGAATATGAGACGCAGGTCCTTCGACTCCCCTCGCTTTGCTACGGTCGCTCAGGATGACAAGCTATTTGGGGCTTCGCTTGCGGAAGACCACCTTCAACTCCCGCCGCCAATGCTCGGTCAACGCGACCAGCTCCCACTCCACCTGCGAAGAGAAGTAGCGCAGCACCGGCTCGTTGGCCGGATGAATCCGCAGCGCTGGAGCGGCCAGCAACAATCGCGGCGGCTGGGCGGAGACCTCCGCGCCGGCAAAGTAGCCCTGCCGCTCGAAGGCCGAGAGAGTCCGCCCGCCCTCGTTGCCCGCCACAGGCTGCCGGTCGTCATTGAGCGCCCGCACGCGAATCCAATAGTCCAGCGCCTGCAACGGCAGATGCAAATCCTCATCGGCCTTCAGCTCGATCACCGTTAGCCGCCCTGTGCGGTCGAGCGTCAGCAGATCCAGCAAGCCGCGGTCGCCCGTCGATAGCGCGGGCACCTGCGAATACATCAGATCTCCGCGCAGCCCCGGCAGCAACTCCACAATCTCCGCCCGCAGCCGCGCCTCCAGCCAGCGCTCCGGCTGCATCCTGAAGAGCGGATCGGTATGTGCGCCGTCGCCGTGGCGGCTCAGAAACAGCCGCAAAAATAAATCCCGGCAGAGCGGCTCGGTCTCCTCGGTCAGCGGCGTTTCGCTCGCTCCCGCGCCGAAGCTGAGTTCGTCCTCACGCGCGAATGTGTTGGCGGCAAAACCCTGCCGCACACGGGCAAACTCCAACCCATGCAAGAACAGGCCCACTTCTGTTGCCGAGCTGGCCCGCACCTCAACGCGCTCCTTCGCGGACGGCGGAACCAAAAAAAGCAATCTGTCGATTCCGGCTTTGCAGCGCTCAATCGTCGCCGCCGAGGAAAACGCATGAACCAGCCGCGAATCCAGATTGCCCGTATCGCGAAAGTCTACGGGAGCAAGCTCTTCGCTGCGCTCGTCCAGAGTGTAAAGTTGAAAATCCGCCGCTCCATGATTCAGCCACGCCATGCGCTCGGCCGTCGTTCGCCACGCCCCAGCCGGAACGATCACTTTAAGCCCGCCATAGTGCCGACGAACGTCGCCGTGCTGCCGGCAATGGTCCAGCCAGAGAATCCCCAGCGTCAGAACGCCATCGACCATCGCCGATGACTCGGCCTCGCTGACGCCTATCACCGCGTCCGCAGCAGTTCCGTGCAGCAGTCGTCCGCGCACATACGCCGGTCCAAAGCTGTGCTCCAGATCCATCGCTGAGCGCAGGCCATCAACTTTGCTGCCAATGAATTGCCGAGTCAGTACACGCTCCAGCAGTCGCTGATAGTTGCGCCGAGCCGCCTCGCGCGCTGTCGGCGTGCGCCGGTCGCTCGTGGGAACCAATTCCAGCGTCTGCGACTTGGCCGCGCCCATCCTCCGCGTCGCCAACCGCAAGCATTGCGCGCGCTCCTGCAAACCGACCACCGTGCGAGTCAGGTTGCGCTCATCGCTCCACAGTTGTAGCAGGCAGCGCCCGTGCTGCTCGCTCACCGCGTAGCGCGCAGAGCGCATATCGAAGAGCACACGCCCATCCTCCAGCAGCGCCGCCGCCGGATGCTCCGCCAAATATCTCTCGATTGCCTGGGCCAGTTGCGCGGGTGTCGCAGCCTCTGCGCCGGCGGCCATCAGCTTCTACCAGCCCTGCCGTGCGCGCAGGCCGGTGATGTGCGCCGTGTGGTGGCGCGAGTGCCAGTCGTACATGGCCAGCGCCTTGGCCATATCCACGCGCCCATGCTCGGGATGGTTGTAGCCCTTGCGGAAATCCTCTTCGCTCATCCCCTCAAGCAGCGACACCCAGCGCCCATGGAGCGCGGTCACCATCGCCAGCGCGCCGTCAATCGGCTGCTTGCTGTCGGGAAGATTCGCCCACGCGGCCTCGTCGTAGGTCTTGATCGTAGGCCAATCCTCGGTCAGCGCCAGCTTGCAGCGGACAAAGGCCATTGCGTGGCTGTCGGCCAAGTGATGCGTCACCTGCCGCACCGTCCAGCCGCCTTCGCGGTAGGGCGTATCGAACTGAGCCTCGCTCAACCCGGAGACCGCGGCCTTCAGCTTCTCCGGCAACGCGCGCAATGTTTGTATATGCGCCGCGCGAATCCCCGGCAAACTGCTCGCCGGCGGGGCAAAGCGGCCAATCGGATAGCGAAGCTCGTTCAATTCTGTCATGGCAATTTCCTTACGATACTTCACTCGGGTAGTAGTCCACATTGTTGCGCCCAATGCGGCCATTGCGCCTGCATGAAGGCTGAGTTCACTCTACACGTGGTGGTGATGGTGATGGTGATGATGGTGATGCGGGTACTTGTGGTTATGCTTCGAGGCGTACGCCGGACTGGCAAATACCAGCAACAGTAGGACGGCGGCAAGTATTTTCTTCATGCAAAAAATGTACCACGATTCCCGCCCCAGCGGTAGAGTCCCGTTCGTCCGGCATCAAATCATGTAACAACGCAAACCGGTTATTCATTGCAAGCGCCGGAAATCGGCGCATTGCCGCACGCCTATTGAGCAGGATGGTACGTTCAACAAATTGAAGATCGTATTCAAGCAGGAATTTCCGTATTCTGTAGTGGATGCCCCGCAGGTTGGCGGCGACAGCGGAACCAGAATTGGTATCCACCGAAGCCGAAGAACTCAAGTTGACGCGACCAACAGGGAGCGGCAACCTTCTACGAACACTCAACAGGGCGCAGTTATTCTGGTTCCGCTCTAACCCAACGGAGGAAATTCTCAATGGCAGATACAGCGAAAAAAACCAAGGCTGCAGCAAAACCCCGCACGTCCACAACAAAGAAAAAGAAGGTTGCACAAACCTCCAAGCTCACTATGCCCACTCGTGCGGAGATTGAGCAGCTTGCGCGGCGCTATTGGGAGCAGCGCGGCCACACCGATGGATTCGCCGAGCAGGATTGGCTGCGAGCCGAGCGGGAATTGCTCCAGATGGCCTCGTAAATGGTCAGGTATTTTTTCTGGCTTTAGACAGTTTGCCGCCTGCGGCCTCCATCATGATGCAGAAGGCCTGAGCTTCTGTGGATGGCCCGGGGCTGTTGAAGGCAGGCGCGCCGCAGGCCCCTTGCACGTAGCCGTCGGCGTCCATCTTCAGTCGAGCGGCTGCGCGCATCCGGTCTGCGTGCGGCTTGTAGTTCGCTGCGAGCCAACCGGCGCTGACACCTTCATAGATGGCGAAGGCAAGCATCTGCGCGAGATTGGTTTCGACGAAGCTCTCGGGCTGGTCCACAACATTGTGAAAGAGTCCATCTGGCCTCTGGTGTTGTAGACAGCCGTCGATAATCTCTTGCGCAAAGGCGGCCACGCGCGCGCGATCCTGAGTGCGCTCGTTGGGCAGGCTGCGCCAAACGCGAGCCAGTCCGGCAGCGGCCCAACCATTGCCTCCTCCCCAGAAGTTGCCGTCCTTCAACTGCTTTTTACCTTCATCCCAGATATGCGCGAGAAGTTTCTTCTCCGGGTTCCAGAGCCGCTGGCGATAGCCCTCGATCTGCATAAGCGCTTCGTCGCAGAAGCCCATCGCGGCAAGAAAGGGCGGCGCGCAGTTGAAGCCGTCTGACCACATCTCCGGCCCGTGGAAGACATGATACAAAATGCCGTCGGCGTTGCGCGGCGCGCCTTTCCTGATCCAATTCAGCAGTCCATCGACGGCTTGCTGCATCTGCGCGTCGCCCGTCCATTCGGCTGCCTTCGCGTAGGCCGCGCCGCCCATCGAGGGATCAGTCGGGCTGCCAGCGTTGACCACCCCCAGCCGCCCGTCCGGCATACGCTGCACAATCGCGGCTCGTGTCAGCAGAATCACTCTCTCGCGGTCGCCGGCCTCGATCATCGCCTGCGCCAGGATTCCCTGCTCCCAATCGCGGCGCTGCATCGCCATCGCCGCCACCGTGGCCTTCGAAATGCGACGCGCGCTTTCGGAGTTTGCGGCTGTGTTCGTCGGAGCGCTGACCGCGTTGGCCAGCGCTCCTGGAGTGACGGCAGGCAGAGCCGCGAGCGATGCGGCGGAGTGCAGGAAGGATCGACGATTCATGGACACCTCATATGTAGATAACAGAGGCTCGCGTCAACCATTCGCGCGCGCAGCCACCACCATTGACTCCAGTATCTGCTCAGAGACATCTTTGACAGCAGCGGGCGAGTGCGAGAGGAAAAGTGTATTCGTCTTGTCGCTCTCGCCGATAGACTTCAGCGTGTCGAAGTACTGCGTGACCATCACCAACTGCATCACGTCCTTTGACGACGCTCCATCGACGACCTTTTGAAATTGTTCGATGGAAACCTGCAACCCTTCGATGATCGCCTTGCGCTGATTGGCGATGCCCTGGCCTTGCAGCGCCTTGCTCTCCGCCTCGG
>CAYOYX010000091.1:0-14291 GCA_964408275.1 uncultured Occallatibacter sp. | reverse complement strand
GTTATCAGTAAAAAAGCCCGGAGATGCAGTTGGTGGTCATGGTTTGATTGTGCGCGTTGGGGAGATAATATTGTGCAATTGCAACTGGATAAAGATTTCGGTTTTATCTAGACTTTGATTCGCTTCAAGTGCTCGGGGCGAATCACGCGCAATTCTATTCCGGTCTCAATGGTCGCGCGCAGCATCTACTCGGCACCGGCCTCGCCCAACCGCTGCCACCAACGCGACATACTCGATGGCTTAATCGGCGCTTGATGCTGACTGCAACGTATGACGGTCTCGCTATGCGAGCACACAACACTGAGGCCAGTAGTGAAAGTTGCGGAAGGCGGCATTGTTTGATCCCCAGGCGGAAATGGCCGGCCTTAC
Source organism: uncultured Occallatibacter sp. (assembly GCA_964408275.1). Lineage (GTDB taxonomy): Bacteria > Acidobacteriota > Terriglobia > Terriglobales > Acidobacteriaceae > Telmatobacter. The sequence continues at coordinate 13,922 of CAYOYX010000091.1, read as the reverse complement.
ATCAAGAACGCCGCCCAATATATTGTGGTGCATTCCCGAGATCTCCGCGGATTCCTGAGTGCGCCGCCACGGTTGACCCAAGAGACGGAAGTAGAAATCAATCTCCTGGCGATCGTTGACAATACGAAGTGTTGCGCGCGTTGCCTGATCCACCGGATGCGTGAAGGTAAGCCCATTTCCAATTCGCTCGACCACCATTGAGAGGAAGCGGCCATAGTGGTCAAGTTCGCGGCTCATACCGGTGTTCAACAGCGTGTCGTATCCCTCGCGGCCGCCCCACAGCACATAGTTCTCGCCGTTGAGCCGCTGCGTGGTCTCCATGCAGAATCGAACCTGCGCCGCCGCCCAAGCGAATACCTCCGGATCAGGACTGGTTGCCGCGCCCGCGGCATAGCGCGGATGACTGAAGAGATTCGCGGTTCCCCAGAGCAGCTTGACGCCGCCGGCGGCCATTTTTTTCGCCATGAGATCTTCGATATGGCGCAGGCTTTTTACGTGCTCCCGCAGCGTGTCTGCCGACGCCATCGCGTCCACGTCATGGAAGACGAAGTAAGGCGTGCCAAGACGGGTAAAGAAATCGAAGGCGGCGTCGAGCTTCTCTTCCGCCATGGCTTGCGTTACTGGTTGACCCAGCCAAGGCCGGGTCAGTGTGCCTCCGCCGAACATATCCGCGCCGGGCCAGTTAAAGGAATGCCAGTAGCAGACGGTCAGGCGCAGCCACTCTTCCATCCGCTTGCCAAGAACGGTGCAGTCCTTGTCATAAACGCGATAGGCAAACTCCTTTTCGGTCGCTGGACCTTCATAACGAATTGGTTCTATCTCAGAAAACAAACTCATTTGGAAAACTCCGCGAAGGTATCTTTCAGGTCGCGATACAACTGCTTAAAAATTCGTCGGCGATCGGCAAATATTTTGCAAAGTTCGATCTCCGGCTCTACGATGTGCGTGACTGCGGGCGCGGAACAACTGGTCTCCGGCGCTTCGCCGCTCAGGGCCAAGCGCGCCAGACGCGCCGCTCCGAAGGCCGCTCCAACCTCGCCTCCCTGTCGATAAGTGAGAGGGCGATGGAGCGCGGCGGCGAGCAGTTGGCCCCAGTACGAAGAACGCGCTCCGCCGCCCGTGACGCTGATCTCGCCGATCTCTCCGCCGTCTTCGAGAAGCACCTCCAGGCCATCCGCAAAGGCAAATGCCACCCCTTCCAGCACCGCGACGGCAAGATCGGCATCGATGGTATCGGAGGTCATTCCGAAGAAAACTCCCCGGCTGTATGGATCGTTATGCGGGGTGCGCTCCCCGGACAAATAGGGCAGGAAGAAAGGCGCTCCCGGATGCACTCCTCGTGCTTGCGCGGCAGAGAGCATATCCTGCGTACTCGATCTTCCCGTCAGACGCGCCACCCAATCAAGCGCGCTGGCCGCACTCAGGATCACAGCCATTTGATGCCAGCGATTGGGAATGCAATGACAAAAAGCGTGCGCCGCCTTGTCGGGATTGGGCCGAAAACGATCCGTGGCCACAAACAGGACGCCGGAGGTTCCAAGCGACAGGAATGCCTCTCCGGGTTTGACGATGCCCATGCCCACCGCGCTGGCCGCATTGTCGCCTCCGCCGCCGGCAACCATGACGCGAGGCAACTGCAAGAGATCCGCGGCCTCTTGGCGCAGCGTTCCCGAAGGCGCATTGCCCTCGACCAGCCGCGGCATATGCGATCGATCAAGCCCTGTTGCAGCGAGCATCTCGTCCGACCAATCGCGCTTGGCTACATTCAGCCATGAGGTTCCCGACGCGTCCGACATCTCGCTGACTTTTTCGCCGGTCAATTTCAGCCGCACGTAATCTTTCGGCAGCAGCACACTCGTTGTGCGGCGAAAAATCTCCGGCTCATTGCGGCGCACCCACAGCAGCTTTGGAGCGGTAAAACCGGGCATAACGATGTTGCCAGTAATACTGCGCGCGCGCGCTTCCAGGCCTTCCAGTTCATGGCATTCGCGAGCCGAGCGGCCGTCATTCCATAGAATTGCGGGGCGCAGAGGATGATCAAACTGATCCAGCAGAGTTGCGCCATGCATTTGTCCACTCAGTCCAATGGCTTGCACAGCGCGGCGCGATTCCACGGGCAGATTGCCAATCGCGCTCACCGTGGCTTGCCACCATGCCTCCGGATCCTGCTCGGAAAACAGCGGCTGAGGCCGGTCGACCGTCAGCGGCGCCGACGCCTGCGCTACGACCTTTTCGTTTTCGTTGACCAGCAACGCCTTAACGCTTGAAGTGCCAATGTCGATACCGAGAAACACTCAGCCTCCCCCATTTCAAGCAAGTTTCACATTCAATGAACCGCCCGGATAAACCCATGCCATTATCCGGAAAGCAGCAGCCGAAGAGCGGCAAAAAATCAATTCTCAATCCGTCGGCGATTCTATATGGTAGCGCTAACATTTTGCAAGCAAAAAAACGAGGCCGGCATCGGATTTCAGGGAATTTTCACCTTCGCTCGATTGCCGCCGGAGTGAAGCACTCTTGCCTTCCGCGGACAGATTGCTGAGGACTCGCGCTTGATCAGCGCAAACTTCAGAAAATACTGGAGCGGAGCAAGTGTCCGGTTCTGACCGCGCAGGTGAATCTCCTCCAACAGCACTTCCACGGCCTTCCGGGCCATCGCAGTGATCGGCTGCCGCACCGTGGTGAGACTGGGCCAAATCGTGGCGGCCAGCGGCGTGTCGTCAAAACCGGCAATCGTCAGCTCAGAAGGGACGTTCAGTTGCAGTCGATGAGCTACTGCAATGGCTGCTGCCGCCATGTCGTCGTTGCTGGCGAAAATGGCGCTCGGCCGGTTGGACGCTGCGAGTAACTGCTCGGCTGCCAGCAGGCCTGACCGGTAGCTGAAGGATCCATGCTTTACCCATTCCGGTCGCAATTTCAGTCCGGCTTCGCGCAACGCTGCTACAAAGCCTGCATAGCGCTGGGCGCTTGCCGTCTGATTCGGCGCGCCAGCGATAAAGCTCAGCTTCCGGTGGCCCAGGGACAAGAGGTAGCGCGTCATGGCGGCGGCAGCTTCATAGTCGTTAATGCAAACCGATAGCCCTTCTTCCACCGCTCGTCCCGTGGCTACCGCGATGAAGGGAACTTTCTTTGCGCCGAGTGTTTCCAGCGCGGCCCTGGAATCGGACAAAGGAGGAGGAAGAATAATTCCATGGACGCCGTCGGCCAGCAGCTTCCTGATTGCGGTTCGTTCGCCGCCAACCCCGCATTTTTCCAGAACTACCTTGCATCCTGCGTGGCTGCTTTGCTCCAGAACACCGATGAGCAATGCATTCAGATACGCGGAACTCGGATTGTTATAAATCAGGCCGATTTGGATTGTGGAAGCCTTGGCCAGATTGCGGGCAGCCACGTCCGGCGAGTAACCGAGCAGCCGTATCGCCGCTTGAACCCGCTTCCGAGTTTCTGCCTTTACATTCGCGTCGCCGTTCAATACGCGCGACACCGTCATGGGCGAAACGCCAACGTGCCGGGCAACTTCGTGCATGGTCACCGCATTGCTGCGGCGGCGTGGACTCTTCTTGACGGACTTCTCTATGTGCTTCATGGAAAACTCGATTGCCGGCTTCCGGCGTTTGCCCAATTCTACGGTATCCGGCCCAATGCGAATTCTCTCCTAGAACGGCCAGCCCCCGGCGGAATATGTCTGACAGCATGGATGGCCCGGCTTGCACATGATTCTGTGTAAGGTCCAAGCGTGGGCCGTCGGGAACTACTAAAGAAGTGTGTTTGATTATTTGATCGCCTTCTCGAATTGTCACTAGCGTGTAATGGTCGTCAGCAACCGTGGCATTTATGGCAACTGTGCAATGTTGAATCTATAAATTACTGATAGTAGAAGAGGTTAAATAGTTCTATCTCCACTAGCTACCGCACTGGAAAATGTACGACTTAGTTTATAATTCCGCCTACAGAACTTCAGGACCGCATCGACAAAGACACAGCGATGGATGGCCAGTCTACGCTCTTGTTAGAATCACGAGTATGACCCTTTCAGCACAGGATCGCGCGCGGCGCATCAAAATTATTCTCTTTGACGTGGATGGCGTTCTTACCAACGGCGGCATCTGGATTATTCCGGTTCCAGTGACGGGGCCGGATGGAAGCGTTATGACCAAGATGTTGGAGGCCAAAGGCTACAACGCGCACGATGGCGCGGGTGTTACGCTGGCGCGGCTGGGCGGGATGAAGCTGGGGATTATCACCAAGCGCATCTCGGAGACTGTGGCATTGCGCGCGCGCGACCTGAAGCTGGAGTTCGTCTATCAGGGCGAGGCCTTCAAGATGCGTCCGGTGCGCGAGATTATGGAGCGGGAAGGCGTGACGCTCGACGAGATTGCTTTTGTGGGCGACGACGTGATCGACCTGCCGGTGATGCGCGCTTGCGGGCTGGCTGTGGCTGTCGCCAATGCGCGGGAGCAGGTGAAGGCCGAGGCGCATTACGTGACTGCGCACAATGGCGGCGAGGGCGCGGGGCGCGACGCGATTGAGTTTATTCTGGAAGCCAAGGGCGTGCTGAAGCAGTGCCACGAAGCGATGATTGATGAAGGCAACCCGATCACGGCGGCTATTGATATTGGCAAGGGCGGGGATTTGAAGTAGCGGCGCGGCGGGCGATGTGGTGCATTGTTCTGCGTGGATTCTTCGGTCCCCAAAAGCGAGGGATATGGGGCGTCCGGCCTGCTGCATCCCTAAACCAAGAATGCAGCAGGCTTTCCCAGTTGGTTAAATGCGGTTGTCGCTCTTCTTGCGATTGTTTTCCCACTGGAGAGGTTGTAAATTGCTCAACGCGTCCGAACCACGGCGAGAGACCGGAATGATATGGTCAACTTCCCAGCCATACGGCGAGGAAGTGTTTCCATACTGGCTCCACTGCATCCAAGCTCCGTAAATGTCTTTACGGAACACGTTGGCGTTGTTGCCCAAGACTGTCTGGCCTTTGTTCCAGACAGCACTAAGCGTTGCTTCGTCGTACTGCGTGCTTGTTGCCATGTTGTTATTATTCCTTTCTGTCGTTAGGCTGCTATTTTCCGCAGCGATTTCTATTGACAGCGAAGGGATAGGTCGATCAATATATTGGTCGATCTAAAAATCAGCTTGCGCCCCTCGCCTAGTGGGGTGCCGGGACAGATGATACCGAATCCTTCCCAGGGTGAACGGTATTACCTGAACTCAACGCCGCCTTCGGGCGGCGTTTTCCGTGTATTTCTCACGCCGACAGCTTGAAGTTATCGCTGTTTGTTCTCTGTGTCAATGTCTTTCTCAGAAATTATGAGCGTTATTAGCTCATATATCTGTTGAAAACCAGGCGGAAAGTCAGTAAATGACCACGATCCTACTGTTGCATGAAACGTAATTTGAAGATGAGAATTGCGGTAACAGAGCGGGTTCGGAAGCATCGGGGAGGCGCTGCGGGCGGCGGGATTGAAGCCAGTGCAGATTTGGGTTCCCGATACGCGGCTGGAGAGCTTTCGCCAGCGATGCGAGCGGGAGTGCCTGTCGCTGGTTGGCGACCCGCATGAGGCTGAGACGCTGGACTGGATGGCCGAGGTTGCTGATACGGACGGCTGGGTATGAAGCGCGGCGATCTTGTGCCGGTGGTTTTGTCTGGCGCTTATGGCAAACCACGGCCCGCGTTGGTGATTCAATCCGACCTGTTCGCCAAGCATCCTTCGGTGACAGTTCTGCCCGTGACGACTGAGCTGCGTCCCATTGAAACCTTCCGCATTGCCGTGGAGCCGAGCGAAGCGAACGGCCTGTGCGCCCGCTCGCAGATCATGGTGGACAAGGCGCACACGATTCCACGCGACAAGGCCGGCGAAGCCTTTGGCAAAGTGGACGCGAGAACGCTGGCTGCCGTCAACCGGGCGCTGGCGGTCTTTCTGGGACTGGGTTGAAGCTTGGTTTTCCGCAAATTCATCTTTGACTTGCCGGGCAGTTCTTAGCTAATATATCTTAGCAGGTAGAGATAATGTATAGCGCCACAATTTTCGAAGCCAAGACGAACCTCTCGGAGCTGCTGCGCCGCGCGCAGCTAGGCGAGGAGGTGCAGATCACCTCCGGGCGGGAGCGCAAGCCTGTGGCTCGCCTGGTTGCGATCAATCCCGCACCGGAGAGCCGCCGCATCGGATTCCTGAAGGGGCGGGGAAACGTGGGGCCGGAGTTCTTTGATCCGTTGCCCGAGGATGAACTACGCTTGTGGAACGGTGAAGGCGAGTGAGAGTTCTGCTCGATACGCACACTCTGCTGTGGGCGGCCTTCGACGAGGAGTCGCTCTCGCCGCGCGCACGGCGCCTGATTCGATCCCAGGGCAATGAAATCATTGTTTCTGCCGCGTCGGCGTGGGAGATTGCAACCAAATATCGCCTGGGAAAGCTCAATTTCGCGAGAGATTTGGCGGAGAACTTTGTTGCCGAGGCGAGTGGGGCAGGCTACCTGCTGCTGCCCATCTCGCCGGAACACGCGCAACGCGCCGGACTCCTGCCAGGAAACCACAAAGACCCGTTCGACCGGATGCTGGCCGCGCAGGCGATTCACGAGAATATACCGCTGCTCAGCGATGATCCTCAGCTTGATATCTTCGGCGTGCGGCGGGAGTGGTGAGGGCTGGAGGTTTTGCCTTTTCCAAATGTCAGCCTCAGAAGTCGTATCCTTTCAAGAGAGCGGTATTCTTTCAAAACATTGTTGACCAATTTATGAATGAATCGAAAAAAGCAGTGGTGCTGTTGAGCGGGGGCCTCGACTCGGCCACGGTGCTGGCGATTGCGCGCAGCCGGGGCTACGAGCTTTACGCGCTTTCGTTCTCATACGGCCAGCGGCACATCATCGAACTGGATGCGGCGCGGCGCGTGGCGGCTTCGGTTGGCGTCGCGGCGCATCGAATTGCGCGGATTGATTTGAGAGTCTTCGGCGGTTCGGCGCTGACGGGAGATTTTGCGGTTCCCAAGGGGCGCTCGGCGGAGGAGATGAGCCACGATATTCCCATCACTTATGTTCCGGCGCGGAATACGATCTTTCTTTCCTTTGCACTGGCCTGGGCGGAGGTGCTGGGCGCGAACGACATTTTTATCGGTGTGAATGCGCTGGATTATTCGGGCTATCCGGATTGCCGGCCGGAGTTCATCGAGGCCTTTGAGCGGATGGCGAATCTGGCAACGAAGGCTGGAGTGGAAGGGCGTCAGGCGCTCAAGATTCATACGCCGCTGATCGCGATGACCAAGGCGGAGATCATTCGGCGGGGGATTGAGTTGGGAGTGGATTACGGGCTGACGAGCAGTTGCTACGATCCGGGGGCGAAGGGCGCGCCGTGCGGAGAGTGCGATTCGTGTTTGCTGCGGCGAAAGGGATTTCGGGAGAACGGGATCGAAGATCCGGTGGGGTAGGAAGCTGACAGCTATCAGCCTTCAGCTTTCAGCCGGGTAATCGCCTATTGACAATTACAACTCTATGTACGGTGGATAGAAGCTGACAACTGAGAACTGACAACTGAGAACTGCTATATGAGCTACGCGGTCAAGGAAATTTTTTATACGTTGCAGGGCGAGGGGGCGCAGGCGGGGCGCGCGGCGGTCTTCTGCCGCTTTGCCGGATGCAATCTCTGGACAGGGCGCGAGAGCGACCGCGCGGCTGCCGTCTGCAAATTTTGCGACACGGAATTTGTTGGCACGGACGGCTTGGGCGGCGGAAGATTCGAGACGGCGGAGGAGTTGGCGGCGGTGGTTGAACGCGCGTGGCCGCAGGATGCGCGGTTGGGCAAGCGGTTTGTGGTCTGCACCGGCGGCGAACCGCTGCTGCAATTGGACGAGAAGCTCATTCATGCGCTGCACGACCGCTCCTTTGAAATTGCCGTGGAGACGAATGGTACGATTGCCGCGCCGGATGGGTTGAATTGGATTTGCGTCAGTCCCAAGGCGGGAGCGGAGTTGGTGCAGAAAAGCGGGGAAGAGTTGAAGCTGGTCTATCCGCAGGCGGGCGCGGAGCCGGGGGAGTTTGAGTTGCTTAGCTTCCGGCACTTCTTTTTGCAGCCGATGGACGGATTGGAGCGCACGGCGAATACGGAGCTGGCCCTGAGATATTGTCTGGCGCATCCGCAGTGGCGGCTGAGTTTGCAGACGCACAAGATTCTGGGGATTCCATAGAATGGAAGCTATGGAAATCTTCAAGGAGTTTACGATTGAGGCGGCGCACTGGCTGCCGAATGTGCCCGAGGGGCACAAGTGCAGGCGGCTGCACGGGCACAGCTTTCACATCGCGGTCCATGTGAGCGGTGCGCTGGACGAGCGGCTGGGATGGGTGATGGATTTTGCCGAGATCAAGACGGCCTTTCAACAAATTGAAAACGAGATTGACCACCGCTGTTTGAATGAGGTTGAGGGGCTGGAGAATCCGACAAGCGAGCGTCTGGCGCAGTGGGTGTGGGAGCGGCTGAGGCCGAGGCTGCCGGGGTTGAGCCGGATAGTGGTGAAGGAGACCTGCACAAGCGGATGCGTGTATGCGGGGGAAGCAGGATAGGCTCAATAAGAGTTTCCTCAGCCTGCAATGCCACCTTCTCCATCCGTCCAGCTTCAATTTGGGCAATCGCCGGGAAAATGGCGCAAAGTAACACGGCGCGCGAACCCAATGGAGTTTAGAATCGTCTGTACAGTAGGCAGAGTTGCCCCTACCGGCTGCCTGCACTGCCCTTTGGCCCTCTGATGGGAGTTTTTTGCCGGATGAATCGGCTTAAGTGGCATGGAAACCATAGGATGATGACAAGAAAAGTTCGTTTACTGCCCGTTGGAATGATCTTTGCCGCCGCGATTGCTTTTTTGGCGATCTGGCCGGTTCATGCCCAGAATTTGAAGGAACAAGCTCCTTTTCCTCCTGACACCAAAGCTCCGGCTGCACCGGAGAAGACAGCTCCGGCAGCGCCGGAAAAGGCTGCTCCCGCTCCGGCCCAGGCTGCACCGGCCAAGACTCCGTTGGCCAGCCCGATTCTCGTCAAGGCCGCTGAAACTGCCGCAGCCACGCCGCCGGATCGCGCCAAGGCCTACTATCACTACGCGCTGGCCAACAGCTATGAGGATGAGGCCAGCGCCGAAGGGCATCCAGAGTTGGTGAACAAGGCCATTGAGGAGTTCAAGTACGCTCTGAACGCCGATCCGGCCTCGGCTGAGTTGCAGCTTGGGCTGGCTGACCTGTACTTTCGCGATGGTCGTGCGCGCGAGGCCGAGAGCACGGTGCGACTGCTGCTGAAGAGCCAGCCGGAGAATATCGACGCGCACAAGCTGCTGGGGCGCATCTATCTGCGCGCGTTGAGCGAAGGGCAAAACGCGCCTGCCACTGAGGCGCTGAGCGGCGATATGCTGGCGCAGGCGATTGCGGAATTCGAGAAGATTGTCACGCTGGAGCCGAAGAGTGTGGATGAGCGGATGGTTCTGGGCCAGCTCTACACCGTGAAGCACGATCCGAAGAAGGCGGAAGAGCAGTTCAAGATTGCGCGCGCGCTGGAGCCGGACTCCGAAGAGGTGGTGCTGAATCTGGCGCGCCTTTATGCCGAGAGCGGAGACCTGGAGAATGAAGCTAAGGTGCTGGAAGCTGTTCCGATGGACGACCGTTCGCCGCGGATGGAGACTGCGCTGGGCGGCGCCTATGAGCAGTTGAAGCGGAATAAGGACGCCATAGCAGCTTTTCGGCGCGCCGTGGATATGGAGCGGGATCCGCACACCGTGGAGGCGCTGGCTCAGGCGCTGCTCAACGACGGCCAGCTCGATGAGGCGCTTAAGCAATACCGCGAACTCGCCGACGCCGACCCGGAAAATGTCGGCGTGCTGGTTCACATCGGCGAGATTGAGCGCCGTCAGGGCAAGTATGAGGATGCGCTGACCACCACCCGCAAGGCGCGCGAGAAGGAGCCGGAGAATCTGGAGGCCGGCTACAACGAGGGATTGCTGCTGGATGTGCTGGGACGCTTTGACGAGTCGGCGCGGGTCTTCGAGAAGATGGTCGATCTGACCTCGCACGCCAACGGCGCGTACAACGATGAGGAAAAGAGCAATCGCAGCGTCTTTCTGGAGCGGCTGGGCCAGGTCTATCACGAGCAGAACAAGACGGACGAGGCCATCGCCGCCTATCAAAAGCTGATCGACATGGGCGGCGAATGGGCGGTTCACGGCTATCAGTCCCAGGTGGACACCTGGCGCGACGTGAAGGAGTACGGCAAGGCCGTGGATGCGGCGCAGAAGGCCGTCGACGCCAACCCCAAGGATCGCGAGATGAAGCTGATGCTGGCCGGGGAGCTGAGCGATCTGGGCAAGACCGACGAAGGACTGGCGCTGGCCAAGGGGCTGCTGAACAACAGCAATGACGACCGCCAGACATGGATCGCGGTGGGGCAGATCTGTGTGCGCGCGCATCGCTGGAAGGAGGCCGAGGAGGCCTTCAACAAGGCCGAGACGCTGACCACGAAAAAAGAGGATCGCCTCGCGCTGCTCTTCTTCCGCGGCGAACTGGCCGAGCGGCAGAAGCACTACGAGCCAGCCGAGCAGCTCTTCCGCAAGGCGCTGGAGATCGATTCTGACAACGCCATGACCCTGAACTATCTCGGCTATATGCTGGCCGATAAGAACAAGCAGTTGCCAGACGCGCTCAAGATGATTCGCAAGGCCGTCGAACTGGATCCGATGAACGGCGCTTATCTTGACTCGCTGGGCTGGGCGTACTTCCGGCTGGGACAGTACGAGCTGGCCGAGGAGAATCTGCGCCAGGCTCTGGAGCGCGACGCGAGCGATCCAACCGTACACGACCACATGGGCGAGCTTTACGAGAAGACCGGACGCATCCGTCTGGCGGCCGCGCAGTGGGAGCTATCGCTGGCGCAGTATGCCAAGACGGCGGCGGTGGATGTGGAGCCGGGCGAAGTGGCCAAAGTGCAGAAGAAGCTGGACGCAGCCCGCGTAAAGCTGGCCAAGCAGGAGAATGCGCTGGGAGTTCCGGTGAAGCCGGAGTAGAGAGCGCGAGTCTCAACAGAAAAGCCCACGTCTCACACGAGACGTGGGCTTTTGCAGTTCAGGAGGCACGTTGCTGTTCTACTTCGTTCCCTCCTTCGCGGCGTCCAGGTACAAGTCCACGTTGGTTTTATCCACCAACGAGGTGCCTGTATCGATAAAGGCCGGGAAGGGCGAGAAGGCGTTGGAGGAGTAGTCTCGCGATAGCTGCGCGGGCGGGTAGTGGTGAATCTCATCGAGGGCCTTCAGGCCAACATAGCCCATCGTGAAGGGCTTTTGTGCAACCGTGGCATCGATTGTTCCCTCCCTGATGCCGTTCAGTGTATCCGCGTCGACATCCCAGGCTACCATCAGCCTGTCGGTCACCTTGGCCTGCTTGAGCGCGTCGGCCACCGCCTTACCCGCCGACGAATCGAGGCAGACAAATGCGTCAATTTTCTGTTCACCTGAAAGAGCCAGCGACTCCTGCGCCCAATCAAAGGCATAGCGGCCGTCCCCCTTTATATCCACTACTTTCACGATATGAATCTCAGGCCGGGTCGCGAATGTCTCCTCGAATCCCTTGAGGCGATCCTCAAGATTGGGCTGGCCGGGCATGGTGAAAAAGACGACGTTGCCCCTGCCGCCCAGCTTCTCAATCACGCGCTGACCGCCCAGCCTGCCCGACTCCAGATTATTGGTTCCGATGAAAAAGAGTCTGCGGCTGCCGGCATCATCCGAGTCGAAGGTGATGACCGGAATTCCGGCGTTGATGGCTGCATTGATCTCCGCCTGCAAGACGGTCACATCGGCCACGGAGATGAGAATCCCGGCGGGTTTGGCGGCAATCGCCTGGTGCAGCGCAACTAGCTCTGCTTGCGGATCGTAGCTCTCCGGCCCCACGACCTTGGCAGTCACCTCGTACTGCGCCGCGGCCTTGTTGAAGCCCGCCGCCGCCGTCTGCCAGTAAGGCAGCGTGGTGTGCGTGATAATCATGTAATAGACTTCGCTGGTTGAGTGCCTGCCGCAGCCCGTTGCTGCGAAAATTGCCAACGCCAACAAGGCCAACGCCGCGTTCCTGATCGCTTTCATGCCTGTCTCCTGAATTCCATGTGAAGTTTTAATGTGTCTGTTGCACTTCTCCTGAGAAATTATGTGTTCGCGGAGGCAGCTTTGCTCGCGAAAACTGCTTATTTTCCAGCGAGGAATTCCCGATTGCGGTATAACCGGAGAGGAAGTGCAAAATGCGGAGTGAACTCATGACCGCCTCGCAGCACAAATCTTTCTTTGCTTTGCCTGCCGCAGTAGCAGTAAGCTCAGACGGCGAGTTGGCACACCGCGCGCACAGCGAGCCGCCGCACCCTTATCGTACCGCCTTTGCCCGCGACGCGGCCCGCGTACTGCACACGCGCGCCTTTCGCCGACTGGCCGGCAAGACGCAGGTCTTTGCGCGGCTGGCCGCCGACTCGCCCTCTGACCACTTTCGCAGCCGCCTGACACACACGCTTGAGGTTACGCAGATCGCGCGCACCATTGCCCGCGCGCTGGGGCTGAATGAGGAGCTGGCCGAGGCGCTGGCTCTGGCGCACGACATCGGCCATCCGCCCTTCGGCCACGCCGGAGAAAAGGCGCTGGACTGCTGCCTGCGCGGCCACGGACTCAGCTTCGACCACAACCTTCATGCGCTGCGCATTGTGAGCTGGTTCGAGGAGCGTTATACGGGCTTTCGCGGATTGAATCTGACGCTGGGCGTACGCGAGGGAATCGTCAAGCACTCGCGAGACTACTCGACTGAAACACATCCTGAACTGGCCGAGTATTTCCTTGACCGGTTTCCGCCGCTGGAGGCGCAACTGATCGATCTGGCCGATGAGATCGCCTACACTGTTGCCGATCTGGACGACGGACTCGACGCCGGGATTTTGAATCTGGAGCAGGTGCGCGAGGGCGTGGCGCTCTTCCGCCATTTTCACGATGACGTGCTGCGCGATTACGCCGCCGCGCCGGAGAAGCTGGCGGCTTACGAGGCCTTGAAGCGCCTGTTGAATGCGCTGGTGACGGATCTGCTGCAAGAGACGCATCGGCAAGTGACCGCGTTGGGCGTTGAAACATTGGCCGAGATTCGCAGCGCGCCACAGCGGCTGGCCGCGCTGAGTGCGGAGATGGAGGCACAGCGCGCCGCAGCGAAGGAGTTTTTGTACGCCAATCTCTACTACTCGCCCGAACTCGAAGAGGCCCATGGCCACGCCACTGAAGTGGTTGAGGGATTGTTCGCCGCGCTGATGGATGACCCCGGCCTGTTGCCTGAAGATCATCGAGAGCAGATTCCTGCCGAGGGCTTGGCGCGCACCGTGGCCGACTACATTGCGGGTATGACCGACAGTTACATCGAGCAGGCCTGGGCGAAATGCGGCGGAGTGACCCGAGCGAGTAAATCTGGGCGATGAGCGAGAATCGAAGCATCAATCTTCACAATCTCACGGTTGCCGAGGCAATACGCGAGTTTGCGCGCTTCTACAACGGCTGCGTGCGGAGCGGATACCGCGGACGGTTGGAGGTGATCCACGGCTATGGATCGTCGGGCAGCGGCGGGACGATTCGCGAGGAGCTGCGCCGCTATCTGAAGGCGCATGAGGAGATCTTCGGCGAGTTTCTTCCCGGAGAGAGCCTGCGCAATCCCGGTGTCACGATTCTTTATCCCAGGGAAACGCAGGCGCCGATCCCGCCAGGATCGGGAGCCGGCTATTCCTCCGCAAGGCGCGGGAGGTAACACCGATTCACTTTGCAACTACCAGAAAAACAGTGCAATTCCTTCACAGTTTCACAGTTTCACAGAAAAAGGGGGGGGTGGGGGTAGGGCCTCTCGGTACGGACCGGGCGCATTCCTGACAGATTGGACCGGGGGCATGGTTGACACTG
>CAYOYX010000090.1:0-14710 GCA_964408275.1 uncultured Occallatibacter sp. | reverse complement strand
TCACTTTTCTGGCGTCTTCGCAATATCCGGTCTCAAGATCGTAAACAGGTTCTAACAGGCCGAAATAACAACCAGGCCACGCGTTTCGTCGAAAGCGGACCGCTGCAAGGAGACGTGATCGTAGACAATCCCACGGAGAACGCGCCCTACACTTACTGGATTGAGGTCTACCGAGCGGAGGATTCAGGGCAGTATGACCGAATTCTTCGCTATCGCGGTCTCACCCATTACGGAGATGGTAATCCTCTGGCCGTGGCAGATTCTGAAATGCCTGAAATACTGCATCGCTTGGGATTGTGGCAAACCGGCGATCCGTTGCCTGTTCCAGCTCTTCTACCTCAGAATTGTCGTCATCTTTTCATGCGAAATAGTGAAGAGTGGTGCAAGTGATGAGCAAGGGCGGTCTGCACGTAAGCCTAACCCGCCAATGGATGCGTGGCGTGTTTGTCGTCTATCCAAAAACCGCACCACAACCCCTAAATGCCACGTTCCAAAGCGTCGCAGATGCCTACTTATTGGTCTGCGCCAACTCCGGCCCGATAAAATCCTCCAGTGTCACGCCCGTCATCAACTCCGAACTCTGAGACTGATCGCCGGTTGCTGCTTCGCCGTTGAGGTAGTTTTCCGTCAGGCCCTTGCGCAGCATCTCGAAGGCTTGCTCGGGCGTGTCGGCAAATTGGAATAGCTCAATGTCTTTGGGCGAGATGGCTCCGGTATCGACCAGCACATCCAGATTGAAGACCTTCTTCCAGTACTCCGAGCCGTAGATGACGACCGTGATCTTCTTGGCAAGTTTTTTGGTCTGCGCGAGAGTGAGAATCTCGAACATCTCATCGAGCGTTCCGAAGCCGCCGGGAAAGACGACGAGCGCCTTGGCGAGATAGGCGAACCAGAGCTTGCGCATGAAGAAGTAATGGAACTCGAAGTTGAGCGAGGGCGTGATGTACGGGTTGGGATGCTGCTCGAAGGGCAGACGAATGTTCAGTCCCAGCGTCTTGCCGCCGGCCTCGTGCGCGCCGCGATTTGCCGCTTCCATGATGCCCGGCCCGCCGCCGCTGGTGACGACGAAACGATGACGCCGCGAGGGAATCTGCTTGGCCCAGGTAGTAAGCAGACTGGAGAGCTTGCGCGCGTCCTCGTAGTAGCGCGCCATTTTGACTGCGGCTTCAGCGCGCTTGAGTTGCAGATCGCTTGCCTGGCCGGAGGCGATCTCAGGCGCTTTGGCGGGCTGCTCGTGGCTGGGCGCGGGCTGACGGGAGCCGGTGTTCTCCAGCAATTCGAGAGCATGATCGGCCTCTTCGCGTCCGCGAAAGCGCGCCGAGCCGAAGAAGACCACCGTGTCCTGAATCTGCTCGCGGCGGAAGCGGGCGAGCGGCTCCATATATTCGGAGACGATGCGGATGAGCCGCCCGTCGGCGCTGTTGAGAAATGCGGAGTTCTCGTATGCCAGCGGCGCGGAGTCGAGCGGCGGCGGCGCGCCGTTGCCGGGGATGACGGCTACCGGCATTGCCTTGTGCTCACTACTCACTGTCTTCTGTTCCTGATTGTTCATCGTTCATCCATCCCGACGGCGGAACGCGTTGTGAAATGCGATCCACAAATTCAATAGCCCCAGCCCTGAGACTAAGCCGCGCACGGCTCCGTTAAACGCAAAGTATCCGAGCGCGGGGAAATGCAAAAATAATGGGTTCTGGTCCCAGAATGTTCTGGACCATGGCAGATAGCAGATAGCCAGACCGATATACGTTCTCAACAGAATGCGCAAGAATAACTCGGCGCTCTCGAGCCAGCGTGGAATCCTGTGCGGCATCTTCTCGGATTTCTTCGCATCTGTCTGCGCTTCAGGTGCGTGACCGTTTGCGGAGCCAGGCGTTGGAGCCGGGTTCGGGGCAAAGGAGATCGATGTCTGTTCCGGCTGCTGGGACATTCTTGTTCTTCGCTGCGGGCGCTTCGTGCAGGCCACAAAATCGAGGCCCTGCACAGGGACGCCGTTAATCAAACGGTAACACAGCGAAGGTCGTGGCCGAGTTCTCACCAGCCTTCGTGCTTTACCGCCCCGCTCATCTCCGCCTATCAATGAGGCGGCGTCAACTCGATCTGATACGTTCCATAGTCGATCGTGAAAACTGCCGTTCCGCCAATCCGCACCCTGGTCTCGCTTCGGTTTCGCTCCGGCAGCCATAACTCACTCGTCTTTGTGAAGGTTTGCAATATCCGAGTTCGCGCAATCCAAAACGACGGGTTCTTGGCAGGCTCCGCATCAATCTTCAACAGCGCGAACTCCGCAGCATCCACCCAGATTTTGCCCCGATAGAGAAACTTGCTCGGCGTCAGCGGTTCCACATCCAGAACGTATGCCGTTCGCCCATCCAGCATCTCGCTCCCCTGTAGATGAAACCGGTAATTGGCTGCCGACAGGGCATTCGCATTTTTATCCTGCGCAGCTTCCTTTTCGCTCTCCATCGCCCGCTTCAGCACCTTTTCGCAAAGCATCTTGGAGCCGCTCTGTGAGATGATCCGAAAGCTCTTTCCCGATGAAGCGTTGTATTTGTATTCAACCTCCATCTGGCCTACAATCGTGGCGGAAAATCCCCGATACTCCGCCGCGTAATGGCGGATCGATTGCAAATCTTTCAGAGATTCGGTTCGCTTCTGATTATGGCGTTGCATCTCATCCACAATCTGCGCGGCGGTCAGCGAAGCGGGCACAGCCGTTTGCGTATTTGCGGGCCGAATTCCTCCCGCCATCCAAACGAGGACGACCGCCGCAAAGAGTCTTCTGCTGCGAGGGGAGAACATGAAAGCATCATAACTCGACTCTATTGATATTCTGCAATACTACCGGCGAGGCATCAATCGGCAAACATTCGAGCCAGATTTGCTCTACTTGTTCTCAAAAAGATGACTCCTTGACAAGTTCGCATTTTGAGAACTAGAATCATTGGAGAGGTGCGTGTGCACGTCATAAGCCGCAAGAAGCTATTGGAGGCTACAACCCAATTTGGAGGTCTCTTCGATCCGTTGGATGCGTGGTATCGCATTGCCAAAAAATCCGAATGGAAGTCGCTCCATGACGTGCGAAAGATTTTTCCCTCTGCCGACGGAGTGGAGAAATACACTGTCTTCAATATTAAGGGGAACAACTTCCGGCTGATCGCGGAGATCAACTACAAGACCGGGCGCATTTACATCCGGCACGTTCTACCACACGCCGCATACGACAAGGGAGGATGGAAATCATGAGCACACTCGCAGTCAGTCCAGCCTATTCCGCGCTGCTGGTCAGGTTTCCTCCTCGCGTCATCCGCACCGAGGAGCAGAACGAAAGCACTATTCAAGCTCTTTATGAACTCGAAGAGCGCCAGGATGCGTGGACAGCCGAGGAGGCCGAACTCGCCGATCTGTTGACACTTCTCATCGAGGACTACGAGGAGAAGCATTACCAGTTGCCGAAGTCTTCGCCCTTGGCAATGCTCCAGTTTCTGATGGAGCAGCACGGGCTGAAGCAAAAGGATCTAATCGATCTCTTCGGCACTGCCAGCATTGTCTCGGAGGTGCTGCACGGCAAGCGCGAACTGAGCAAAGAACACATTCGCCGCCTCAGCGCGCGCTTTCAACTCTCGCCAGAACTGTTTTTCTAGGAGTCTGCTGGAAATAGATTGATCGTTTTGCCTATACCCGCATCAGTTGCGCCGAATTCCATATCGTCAAAGCGGCGCCACTTATAAAAAACAATCGACAGAATCCAGCTTCCGGCAAAGAGCGCGACGATGCCGTAACCGAGGACGCCAAAGTTTTCATTGAGCCGTCCGACCAGAGTCCATAATCCGCCAGTCAAGTGGAAGCTTCCCGCGAGCAATCCCAGCGCCTCGATTCCGCCGACAGCCAGCGCAACGATCACAGAGACGGAGGTGATGGTGATGTTGTAGTAGAGCTTGCGAACGGGCTTCACGTAGGCCCAGCCGTATGCTCCCAGCATAAGCACATTGTCGGTTGCGTCGATCAAAGACATTCCCGCCGCAAAGAGAACCGGGAAGACAAGGATCGACGAGAGCGAGAGTCCCTTCGATGCTTCAGCCGCGGAGAGACCGAGCAAGCCGATCTCGGTCGCGGTGTCAAAGCCCAGGCCGAACAAAAAACCCAGCGGATACATATGCCAACTACAGCGGATCAGATTAAACATGGGGCGGAAGAGGCGCGAGAGAAAGCCGCGATTGCCAAGCAGCAGATCGAAGTCCTCATCGATATACGGTTCTCCGCGCCGCACTCGCTGGAAGCTGCGGCAAACCGAATAGAGAACGATAATGTTGACAATTGCGATGGCGAAGAGAAAAAGAGTCGAGACCAGCGTGCCGATGACGCCGCCGATCTCGCGGACGCCATCGATGCGATGCTGCAAGGCGAGCGCGGTAGCGGCAATGGCGATTGAGCCGACAATCACGATGGTGGAGTGGCCGAGCGAAAACATCAGCCCCGCGGCCACGGGACGCTTGCCCTGCTGCATCAATTTACGTGTGACGTTATCGATGGCCGCGATGTGATCGGCGTCAACGGCGTGGCGAAGCCCGAAGCTGTAGGCGAGAAAGGCCGTGCCGAGCAGTACCGGGAAACGATGAAATGCAATGAAGGCCCAGCACCATGCCGACAGATTGAAGCCGATCAATAACGCGTACAGCGCGATGATCCTGGCTTTTGTATGGCCCGGTTCGTCGTTGAGCATCGCTCGCAATAAGGCGATCATTTGGTTCCTGCTGGAATGCGCGCTGAGGTCTCAGATGTTCGTAGCACGTATTCTAAAAATGTATCACAACTGGAGTTTATGTGTGAGTTGTTAGCGGTTTTCCAGCGCGAGACCGGCGCGCGGCTCTTGATCTAAAATGGAAGTTGATAGGTTTTTGCACAACGGCCTGAAAAGATAGACGCCGATTGTTGCAAAGAGGAGAAGAAGCAATGGCGCTGATGAAGACATCCAATCCTGCACTGAACGGAAATACATTTGAAAATCTTCCGGGAATTCGCTATGGAGGCGTGCTCGACGAGACTACGCGGATGACGCTCGATGGCACGGTAAACAAGACCGGCATTCTGCTGCTTTGCGCGGTGGCGACGGCTGTGTGGACTTGGCACTCCTTTCTTGAATCGCGCGATCCGGCCGATGTTGCCCCGCAGATGATTCTTGGATTGTTCGGCGGATTCATTGTTGCACTGGTTACCACATTCAAGAAGGAGTGGTCTCCAGTGACGGCTCCGATTTATGCTCTGCTGGAAGGGCTGGTGCTGGGCGGCATCTCAGCATTCATGGATTTGCGCTACCCGGGCATTGCAATTCAAGCTGTCGGCCTTACCTTCGGCACGCTGCTTGTGCTGCTGCTGGCTTATCGCTCGGGCCTGATTCCAGTCACGCAGAAGTTCCGCATGGGAGTTGTCGCGGCCACTGGCGGCATTGCGGTCTTCTATCTGCTCTCGCTGCTGCTGGGATTCTTCGGCTTCCACTTTACCGCGATCAACGGCAACGGAGTGATCGGAATCGGTTTCAGCCTCATCGTCGTGGCCGTTGCGGCGCTGAATCTCGTGCTTGATTTCGACTTCATCGAGCGCGGAGTCGAGTGCGGCGCTCCCAAATATATGGAGTGGTACGGAGCCTTCGGAATTATCGTCACGCTGGTCTGGCTCTATCTGGAGATAATCCGGCTGCTTTCGAAGTTGCGCAGCAGAAACTAAGCGCGTGTTTCGTCAATGAAACTGAGAACACTATTACGTATCCGTGGGGCTGAAACGCAAGCTCTCTTCAGTCCCTGCGACAATCTCTGCATATGCCTGAAATTCGCACACTCTTATCAAGCTGAATGATGAGTCACGCTCCAAGTGTGAATAGAATGTTTATCTTCTTGAGATGAAAAGGCCTCTTAACCTGCTGTTAGAATAGAAAGTGCGGGAGTGTGCCGCGGAACGCATAATATTTGTTTCCAACCCAAAGGCCTGATCGGCCAAACGAAAAGAAGGAAAAGCTCCCCTGTGACTCAGACGATACGCAATATCGCCATAATTGCCCATGTTGACCACGGTAAGACAACTTTAGTTGACGCCATGCTGCGTCAGTCCGGTACATTCCGCGCCAATGAACAGGTGGCCGAGCGGGTGATGGACTCGAATGAACTGGAGCGGGAGCGGGGCATTACCATCCTGGCCAAGAACACCGCAATCGTCTTCGAGGGCGGCAAGATCAACATCGTGGATACGCCGGGTCACGCTGATTTTGGCGGCGAAGTGGAGCGCGCGCTGAAGATGGTGGACGGCGTGATGCTGCTGGTGGACGCGGCCGAGGGGCCGCTGCCGCAGACGCGCTACGTACTGGCAAAGGCACTGGAGGCTAAGCTCAAGCCCATTGTTGTGATCAACAAGATTGATCGCCCCGATGCGCGACCGCAAGAGGTGCTGGATGAGATTTATGATCTCTTCATTGATCTCGATGCGGACGAAACGCAACTGGATTTTCCGGTGCTTTACGCGGTGGCCAAGCTAGGCCAGGCAACTCTTGATCCGAGCAAACCAGGCGATAATCTACAGCCGCTCTTTGAGTCGATTGTCTCGACAATTCCCGTAGCCACGGGCGACGCTGAAGGATCGTTGCAGATTCTGGTAACGAATCTGGATTACTCGGATTACTTTGGCCGCATCGCCATCTGCCGCGTCTTCCAAGGCACGCTGCACGCCGGCGACGACGTGACGATCTCCAAGCGCGACGGCTCGCTGATGAAGACGCGCATTACAAAATTGTTCACGTTCAGCGGCCTCAAGCGTATCGAGACAACCGAGACCGCAATGGGCGATATCGTGGCCGTCGCGGGCGTTGAAGGTATCACCATCGGCGAAACGATCACCAGCGTTGAAAACCCTTCGCCGCTGCCGCTGATTGTGATTGACGAACCGACGATCGCAATTCAATTCAGCGTGAATAATTCTCCCTTTGCCGGACGCGAAGGTAACTATGTGACCAGCCGCAATCTGCGTGAGCGCCTCGAAAAAGAGTTGCTGACTAATGTGAGCATTCGCGTGGAAGAGACCGGCTCGCCGGACAGCTTCAAGGTTCTGGGCCGCGGTGAATTGCAATTGGCGATTCTGATCGAGATGATGCGCCGCGAGAGCTTTGAGCTGATGGCTGGACGGCCGGAGATTGTCACTAAAACTGTGGACGGCGTGCGCATGGAGCCGGTGGAGCATCTGACTATTGATGTACCCGAGACATACACGGGCGTGGTGATTGAGAAGCTGGGACCGCGCAAGGGCGAGATGACGAAGATGCATAATCATGGCTCAGGCCGTGTGCGTTTGGAGTTTCGCGTGCCCAGCCGCGGGCTGATCGGGCTGCGCAGCGAGATGCTCACCGAGACGCGCGGAACCATTGTCATGAACGCGCTCTTCGACGGCTACATACCTTATCAGGGTGAGATTCCGCAGCGGCCCACCGGCGCGCTGATCTCCGACCGCCAGGGATTGACGACGACGTACTCGCTGAATGGATTGCAAGAGCGCGGGATGCTTTTTGTCGGCGCGGGTGTCGAGGTTTACGAAGGAATGATCGTCGGAGAACACTCGCGCGACAAGGATCTCGACGTAAACGTGGTGCGCGAAAAGAAGCTGACCAATATGCGCGCATCAAGCGCTGATGATGCGATTCGCCTGGTGCCATACAAGACTCTCAATCTGGAGCAGGCCATTGAGTTTATCGCCGAGGATGAGATGGTGGAGGTGACTCCGAAGTCGCTCAGGTTACGCAAGAGAGTTTTGCAGCAGAACAAGAGGCCCAAGAAGTGGGAGAAGAACGGCGAATAAAGTTTGGATCGGCGATTACTCCGGC
Source organism: uncultured Occallatibacter sp. (assembly GCA_964408275.1). Taxonomy (GTDB): domain Bacteria; phylum Acidobacteriota; class Terriglobia; order Terriglobales; family Acidobacteriaceae; genus Telmatobacter. The sequence continues at coordinate 6,852 of CAYOYX010000090.1, read as the reverse complement.
AGCTTTGAATCCAGCACTTCCTGCGCTCGCGCGGCGCGCCATGCAGCCAGCCGATCATAGAGCGCCGCATCGTTCAACGCCAGAATCTCAGCAGCAAAGAGCGCAGCGTTGCCCGCTCCGGGCTTGCCGATGGCAAGCGTGGCAACGGGAATGCCCTTGGGCATCTGCACCATTGAAAGCAGCGAGTCGAGGCCGTTGAGCGGCGTAGCGGCAATCGGCACCGCTAGCACGGGAAGCAGAGTCTTGGCTGCCATCACACCGGCCAGATGAGCCGCGCCGCCGGCGCCTGCGATCAACACACGCAACCCGCGCTCGCGCGCCGTTGCAACGTATTCGAAGAGTTGGTCGGGAGTACGATGCGCGCTCAGGACTCGCACTTCACAGGGAATCTCCAGCGCGTGCAGAATCTCTATCGCAGCCGAGAGCACTTCATAGTCGCTCTTGCTGCCCATAACTACACCAACCAACGGCTGTTCACTCATAACATAATTATACGAAAGACCAGACGCAGGCAAAAAGAAATAATTAGATCAATGCCGAAGCATCGCCGTGAAGGCCACTTCAATCACTGCAAAGATCACGCTGACTGCCGCGAGAAAGCCTTTGGCGCGCTGCCAGTTTTGCTCATGCCGCTCCATGCGCCGCTCCAGATCCGCGATGCGTCCGCCGTTGCCGTCGCCGGTGAGATTGGTCATCTGTGTCTTCAGCACACATAAGTCGCTCAACACCTGCGCTTCAAATTCATTCATCATTCGCATCCACTCGACTCCATTTGTGCGTCAGTCTATCCCGCCTACGATCCCAGCGGAAGGTTAATAAACAACGCCGTTGAAAACTCCGAGTAATTCGGCGGCGTTGAGCCGTCAAACATTCGGATATAAAACTTATCGTTGGCGGAAATGCGAGAGAAAGTCATAATCGGCTGGGTTGATCTCATCACCAAAGTAGGATCTTCGCCCTGTATAAAAACAAAATCCCGCAACCGAATCTCGAATCCACCACCTGCAGGCGGCGTCACGCCAGCGTTAACTGTTACTGATGTTCCACTCAACGCCGTCACCGTGAGCGTATTCAGATTCGCGAGCACCGTTGGGGCGATAGGAGCCGGGAGCCACGTATCAACCGGAACCGTCGTGCTAATCTTGATAGCCAGATCATCGGCCCAGTCGTTGGCGAAAGTTATAGCATATTCCACCAAATCGGGATAACTTGCCTGATAACTCACCTTAACTGTCCGCACGACTACCTGCGCGTCCAGATTTGCTGACGGAGCGTTTAGCAGTAGTGCATCGCCCGGCCAGACATCGGCAGCAAAGCTCATCCTGTTACCCTTATAAGTCCCGCTCCACATTGCGCTCACGCTGGCTGAGGCTTGCTCCATGGCAAGGGCCGCATTGCGGCAATCCGCGGAACTGCGCGCTGGCGGGTTGGTCACCGAGCCAATCCATGCAGCCTCGGTGGGCATTCCAGCCGTTGCAAGCGCCTGTTGAGAAGCTGTATTGACCGCTCGCCCGACTGCTCTGCCGATAGTTCTGTAACTCACGACAACCTGCTCACCGACAGCCGGAGCATATCCTGTATAGAACACTAACTTACCTGTGCGTTCTAGATGGCACTCGGCGGCCTCGGCTGTTGTGCCAATCCTCCGTGTATACGGATTACCGCCTAGAGGCGTGCTAACCACCCATCCCGAACCAAGGTTAGTAAGATTGAATGCGCGCATGGTTCCAATCAAGTTGATGCTGCTGGCAGCTACAACATTGCAAACACTTGGAAGGTTCGCAATTGCGCCATCATAAAGCGTAACCGGCATAGCTCCCACACCGTTAATAAACTGCTGAACTTCCATCTGTATGTTTGCATCTGCAGCTATCAATTGTCCTCCGGATATTATTGCTCCGCTATCCCCAAAGGAACGATAGATTGCCAACCCACGCTCATTTTCGGCGCAATGCACCCTGACGCGCAGCGTGTACTGATAGGATGAGTTAATTGTGTAAGTGGTTCCCGCCGGACTTCCTTGAATCAATGGCTGCAATATAACGGATCCGGTTCCTTGTTGCGCAGTTACTTGAAATCCAGCAATACACGTGGACTGTTTGTCAAGTCCCACAAAGAATCCGGCTAGAGCTCCTGAGCTGCCAGAAGACAGAGTTACACCTACAGCCTCCAGCAGTAAAGTTCCACCCATCTCTACCGGATCAAGCCAGACCAGCAGCGTGTCTCCGTCGATGCCATTGCCGCTTTCCATCGCAAGCCCGCCCGCGCCCAGTGTAAGATAGCCGGCTCCGCCTGTAACTCCCCACACATTATCATTAATTTGAGGCTCATTAAACAGCTCGCTGATAATTGTGCATTTGGAGGATGAAGGAGAATATGGGTCAGATGTTAGATAAAACTGAGTCGTAGCTCCGTCACCTAAAAAGTATTCGGTTACGTATGCAACCGGCTCATGTTCGCCGCACACGGTGACATCGTTCGCCAGAGCGCGCTTGACGCTGGCCGTGAATCCGAGGTTTGCCAGTGTCAGGCTGCCATCCGTTTCGTTCAAAGGATGCACGACATCTTGCACCGAGGTGAGCGTCAACGCCCCATTGAGCGCGGAGTACGCTGCCCGCGCCATACTGGCTACTTGGCCGGCGCTCTTGCTCCGTGATGCTCCTAGGTCAGGAACAAAATTACTTACAGCAGCACGTAGCGAAAGCCCTTGAGTAGATAGCGTGGTGACACCAGTATGAGTTACAAGATTTGTCAATAATGCCCCGGCTGTCATGCCTGTTGATCCTGTGCTGGGAGGCATCAGGTATTGATCCAGCAGTATCTCGTCGCTTAATGCCTGGATAGCGATTCGATAGCGCGGCCCCTCTAACGCCAGGCCGACATATTCCAACAGAGGACTTACAGCAATATATCCCGTAAAATAATAAGTCCCGTTGTCGCCTATTACGGTCAATGACTGGTTGCGCGTGGGTGCAGCCAAACTGTTGTTCGTTGGCAGACTTAGCCACAGTTGACATACGGAGGGTTCATTCAGTTTGCGCTCGATTGTCAGCGGCCGAACTGCATCGAGCGCTGCCGAGTAGTCTTGCCTATTGATTTCAATTTTCATTGTGACTCTCTAACCTGTTGACTCGCTGACTTACCGACTTGTTTAGACCAAAGCATTAGTTGCGGGCAAGAAGCTCCGATAACAAACCACTCTCTCACCATCCAATGGGTCGGTTACAGGCAAAGCCATAAACTGACCTTTGAGCATGACTCGCGCCTGCCCGTTCTTATTCTTTCCGTCTAACAGTGAAGCGGCTTCTTGCGCGCTGGCGATGGTCTGCAAGCGAGGATAATGAAAGATAATGCGCTCACCCTGGCTGCCTTCCATGACAAACAGCGCCGACCACTCCTGATAGAAACTTCCGCCCTCGCGATCAACAAATCCAGTGACGGCTTGCAACTTGGAACCGGCAGCTGGTGCGCCGCCCGGCAAAGGCTCGGCGAGTGTAAGTCCAGGCGTCGATCCAGTCGTGGTAGTCTGCGACACCAACGCAACATTGAAAGTTACGCGCCGGATGTAATTCACGTCCGTCAGCGCTGTGCGCACATACGCACCCGAAACCGGCGATCCCACAAAGCCGGTTTGTCCGGTGTAATCCACATCCAGCGCGATGATCGATCCGGCAGAAAATGTTGCGGCATCGGTCGCGGCCAAAACGATGAATGTAGCTGTCGATCCGCTTTGCACCGTGACCGCCGCCGCCGCCGATGCCCCATCCGCCGCAGGAGTCGCACCGTTCGCAGGTGCCAGCAAGTTCATATGCTGTGAACCTGTGGCCAAAGCCATAGTCAGCTTAGTCCAACTTAAAAAATCGAAGCTCACTTGCGCTTCAAGCGTCTCGCGCACCTGTTCAAGTGTCGCTGCAGGAATTCCCGTCGACACCGCTGCTGTTTTGCTTCCGGCTTTGCGCGTGAACTCCTGAATCCAACCTAAGCTAATCCAAGGGGCCGGCGGAGCGTTTAGACTAAACCCGCCCTGCTCTGACGGATCGAAGAGTACCGGCGTCTGCGCAGCTCGGTTTACCGGCGCAAAATACCCACGAACCCGCCGCGCGATCGGTGCGGGAGCTGAAAACCAATTCACCGTCATTTACTCCCCCTGCTCCTGGTAGCTGTAAACCATTACCTTTGCGGAACGGCTCAGCAGATCGCGCTGAACCACAACTGGCGTAAATCCCGGCTCGTCCCAAAACACTTTTGTTAGCATTGTCGTTGGAGGCGTTGCCGTGTAGTTTAGTTTGGGCGTGTAGAAAGGCTGCACAATCGACGCTAGCTCCTCATCCATCTCACTCAGTGACCGGCCCCGATCCAGCCCGCCAAAACTTTGAGTTCCGCAAGTCTGATAAAGAAACTCGCATTGCTCACCCACCATAGTGGATCCGAGATCCATATCGACGCCCAGGCCAAGCCAGCGCAAAACAAACACATCATTCGGAAGTTGACTGAAGGGAGCTTCCGCCTCCTCCACCAGAATCCCGGGACGCACTGCGCCGCGCAACAGGATCGTCCTCTCCGGATTGATCGCCGCCAATCGCGTGCGCAGCGCCATATAAAACGAGTCTTTCGCATTTTGCATGGAGTACAACCTCTTCTGTCCCGCGCTCAAGCATGAAGTGCCAGAAAATAGGAACCTGACCGCTGTCCACTGTCTTTACACCGCTTGCTGACGCGCTTCTCGCAGTAACAGCCGGTACATATACACTTGGCCGAATGCTTCGTTGGCGGCGATTGACTCAATCAAAAAATCCTGTCCCGCAACAGTTATCGCCAGAGTCATGGAAAACAGGGATTGAGCTGAACCGAGGTCCATTGCATTTACCTGCTGCTGTACGCCAGTTGCTGAAACCAGCAGCTCCCACTTTGACTCGCCATGCTCCTGCCACGATGGCCGCAGCTTTCGCATCACCACCGGACTTATCACTACATCGGCAAAAGTCGTTGCAACCAATCCCACTTCGGATTGGCTGGTATCTGTATTAGTGGCTGTCACGCGCAAAAGGGCCGTAGTTCCTGCCACACTTCGCAGCAAGGCATCGGCCAGCATCTGCGGCGCGCCAGTCGGGTTGCGCGGCACTGTATCGCTCATTCCTCACCCCAGCCTGTTCGCAACATAAGGACGCAGCCAAGCCTGCACCGTTTCGTCCACCAGCGAACTTGAGAAATACTGCATCTGCATCGTGTCGATCTTTGTCTTGCTCGCGTTCAATGCCGGCGTTGACTGCGCATTGCGCACTATCTGCGCGCACGCCGTCTTCACATCGTCGCCGATCGTCGCCAAGCCTGCCGTATAGGTTACCGCCACCTCATTGAATGGCAGTCCCAACAAATTCCACGGCAACATTAGCTCCCCCGTATTCAGATCAAAGTCCACCGAGGTAGGATCGATCTCTGTCCACTGCCCAGGCAGCGAGAACGCCAGCGCAATCTCCAGCAACGGCTCGTTCGGAAGCTCTCCCCGCCGCGGCCTTGCATAGCGTCCTTCGATGCTGACGATTGGCGATGTAGCCGCTCCCAATGGAGCCAGAGGCAGATAACTCAACAACACCGTCTGCGATCCGCTGGTAATCCGTAACCGCTCCGTGTACTGAATCACGTTCAGGTCAGGACGCCTGCAGTAGCTGTTGATCAATGCCGTGGCGGCCGTAATCCAATCCGCCGTCGTCCCTGCCGGCAATCCATAATTCTGGTAATCCGCTGGCTGCAGATATGCCATACTCCACCCTTCCCTTTTTTGCCTCGTATGTTGAATGGCTAACTCGCTGGCAAAGGAACTCAAATACGCGGAGTCCCTTTGCCAACGCGCGAACTCGCCAACCCGCTTCTTAGTGAGTTACCTGTACCTGGCAGTGTGCATAGCCGGCGCCCTTTACCACTGGTGCGCCAAACTTCACCGCGACATACTGGTAAGTCAGCGAATTGGGAAGTCCAAGCTGGAAGACGCGAGGAGCAGGATCGCCGAGCCAGTGATACTCGATCAGATCCTCGGTCACGATGTAGGCCGGAAGAACCGCTCCTGATCCAATTGTGCCCGTGTAACCCAGGCTCCAATCCGGAATCAGCGGCAGATCGCCCGCCTGCGTCGAAAGCATCTTCACCGTCAAGCCGCCTGTAATGGCGCCGGTGTTCAACACCACGTTGAACTCGGTCTTCATCTCCTGGTCGATCAGGTCCAGCAGCATGGGATTGGCATAAATCGCCGTGGGGCGCACATAGTAACCGTTGCTGGCAACCATGGCCGCCACCGCCGTCTTCAGCCCGTTGACAATCGATGCTCCTTCAGCAACGCTCACGCCGTTATTGCCGGCGGCGATCTGCGCTGCGCATCCCATGTATTGATTAGTCACCGTCGCAGTCAGGCTGGCTTCGTTGCCGTTCCACAAGGCCACGTCGTGCGCCACCATCACGCCGCTCACCGTATCCACCAGGTCTTTGGCCTGGAGATAGGCAAACTGCTTCTGCTGGTCGCCCAGTTCGATGTCGAAGAGGTTGTAGTTGATCTGCGCCACAATCGCCTTCAGCATTACGGACAACTCCGTGCGTGTCGGAGTTACCACTGCCGGCGCGATAGTGCGCGGATTCATAAAGCCGGCCGTGCCCGGATTCGGTATGGCGGATTCCACGAAGAACCGCGATGGATGTCCGGTCGCGGGTACTTGCTTGATGCGCTGCCCGAAGGGGCTCGAACGCCGGCAAATGTCGAAAATCTCGGTCTGATACAGCGGAACTTCGATAGCGCCCGGTCCGATATAATCCGCTGCCGCATGAATGTTTGCAAAGGTTGCGTTCATAGGCTCTTTCCGCCCC
>CAYOYX010000089.1:0-15040 GCA_964408275.1 uncultured Occallatibacter sp. | reverse complement strand
TTATCGCCGTGAAAGGGCGGTGTCCTAGGCCGGGCTAGACGACGGGGACGCTGGGCGGGTCAGCAATCTAAGCCTTTGGTATGGCCGTATGCGCCCTTGTAAAGGCTACCAACTCAGGAGGGCTGTGTCAAAGATAGCTGAATCCATCCGAAGATATTTGGAGGATGGTTGTTACGTTGAGAGACGGTGTCAAAGATATACATACGGGAAACCTCTGATAAGTTACTGAAACAAAGAGAGAAACTATGCAAATAAAAGATTGCATTTAATTCTGTAGAGATTCGTTAAGCTAAGAACATTCAATGAGGAATAAGGCGTCAAAGGAAAGATGCGTATTTTTCCTAATTCATTTTCGGACATCTTCCTCGGATTCGCAGGCGTGGGGAGAGACTGAGAGCTAACTGAGAGTGCGTGAAGACTTTTTGATCTTTGCGAAGGGCCGCAGATGGAAGTGGCGTAAGCGGCTGAAGGCGGAATGTCATTTGACAGAAAGACTCAGGAAGCGATCAGGGCTTACTCCGAGTTGACGCGGAGCTGCGAGGGGCTGTGTTAGGCAGCATCCTCTGAAAGGAAGAAGCTGCCGTGCCTTTGTGGCACGCGATGAACCAATTCGGCGGAAGCAAGGGGTGATTCCAAAGCGGAATTGCCCCTTTCTCTTTCTACGGAGAAGAGCGCAAGACCGTGGAATGGTGGGACGGGATTGGCGGACGAAATGGAGTTGACAAGACAGAGGAGAGCGGCGAAAAAAACGCCGCGCGGAACAGGGTCCAAGAAGAAAGCGGCCGGCAAGGGAAAAGCAAAGATGAACGAAGCGGCCGACAAGACCCTGGCGGAAAACAGCGCGAAGATAGCACAGTCGCTGTTGGACAACATTCTGAAGAAGGGGAATGTAACCAGCGCAAAACTGTTGTTTGCCCTTGCGGATGGGCTAGTCGATTGCGAGGACGAAGGCGTGATGAAGCACGTTTTCAGCCTTGCAGAGGGGCTGGCGGCAGAGCAAGAGTGGAGCGGCGACGAGATCGATGGAGCCGCGGAAGGCTGCATCGATGGACGTGAGCCGGAAAGTTAACGCTCCGACGTGGATTCCCAGGTCCCAAAAAGCGAGGGACCTGGGGCACTCAGGCTAATTAGCGAGTTGATTGTAGTCGAAGCTCGAGAGGGCAAGCAGGCTGCACAGAAAGAACAGACATTCCGGGGATAAGAGCAGAGAGAGAGAATAACTTTTTGCAATGTGTGCCCGAAAAAGGAAGAGAGACGGATGAAGCTCACAAATCAAGAATGGTTGCGCGCCAATGGACGGTTGGGACTGTTGTCGATAGCGATAAGCCTGATGGCCGTGGGGTTGGGAATGATAGCCAACGCACAGGCAGTCAGCACAACGACGGTTCAGGGAACGGTGTATCTGGCGAATGGTCAGCCGGGCACGGGAACACTGGTGGTGAGCTGGCCATCGTTTACGACGGCGGGCGGCCAACTGGTGGCGGCGGACAGCCTGACCGAGGCGATTGCGCCGGATGGATTTGTGAGCGTGAATCTTGCGCCTAATCTTGGGTCAACGCCGGCGGGGCTTTATTATACGGCGATCTATTACCTCAGCGACGGGACAACGAGCACGCAATACTGGGTGGTGCCGGCGGCGGCGCAGGCAAGCCTGGGGCAGGTGCAGGCACAGTTGATGCCGGCAGCGCAGGCGGTGCAGACGGTGAGCAAGGCATATGTGGATCAGGCAATCGCGGAATTATCGGGAAGCCAACTAAGCGCATCGGGCGGGACACTGACTGGTCCGCTGACTTTGTGTTGCGATCCGACGCAGCCGATGCAGGCAGCCGACAAGCATTATGTGGACGCGCAAACCGCGCTTGATCTTCCATTGACAGGGGGCACGGCGACCGGGCCATTGACGAGCGTGGAGTTAGGCGCAGCTTATCAGGTGGATCAGCTTTCCGGCGCGGACTTCGGTGCGAAGCTAGGCGCGTGCATTAGTGGGCTGAGTTCGACGAATGGCGGAACGTGCGATGCGCGTAACTTTTCAGGTACGCAATCGATGGGATCGAACTTGACGATCTCGACTGCGAATGCCACTGTGTTGCTGCCCTGCGCGACGATTTCGACGGCGAATCAATTGATTGTTACGGCGGGAACGAGGAATGTGTCGCTGCGCGGGTGCGCATTGCGCGGAGCAAGCACGGCGAGCGGAAGCCAGGGTGGGACAGTGTTTTTGTACTCCGGAACTAACGCGATGGTGCAGGTTGGCGACCCGACCTATGCGACGGATACGATGGGTTTTCATCTGGACAACGCGGTAATCAATACTACGTCGTCAACGAGCGCAAGCGCGCAAGGATTTCTGGCTTATCGCACGCAGGAGTTAGATCTGGAAAGCTTGTATTTTCTTGGTAACTCGAACCAGACGGGCATGACTCTGGATGGAACGGGGAATTATACCGGCGGAACATTTTATGACAACGCATTCAATGGATTTCAAACGGCAGTCAATGCGATAGGTCATCAGATATCAAATCCTGCGACGACGGACTGGCTGAACGCGAGCGAATTTATCAGGCTGCATATCGATTGCCCGACGAGCGGGGGAAATCCAATCAGCGGAAGTTATGGAATTAACCTGCAACAGGGCGATGGAAATACATTCAGCGGTGGAGATGTTGAAGGCTGCTCGACGGCGTTGCATCTGGGCGTGAATGCCCAGAACAACACAATCGTTGGATTGCGGAATGAGAATTCGACCAATCAGGTTGTTGCGGACGCGGGCAGCTCTTACAACAGTTGGATAACGGGCGGCACGATGTTTACGGGGCAGTTGACGGACAATGGCACACGCAACAGCTTCCTGGATACATTTCACCGGAGCTTTAACGGCATCAAGGGCGATTGGTATGGTAGCCAGCAAGATGCTACTGTGACGAATCACTACCGGCTTGGAATTGGCCTAGGCAACGAGCGCGGACTAATGAACGAGATTCAGACGGATTATGGATACCGCTGGCTCGAAGGATACTCGGACGCTACAGCGGGCGAGCAGTTCTATCAAATTGAAGATCTGCTCAATAATGTGAACCGCATCTCGATTGGCCAGTTTAACAACGGGCAATCGAGCACGAACAACCAGACGGTGATCAATTCGGCGGGAACTGGCGCTGTAGTGCTGAATGGATCGAATAACTCGGGAACCGGTGGAGTGGTGATTGGATCGGGCGGCACAAGCGAGACCACCGTGGCGACGATCAGCAATAGCGGGAACGCGCAATTCAACGGCTCGCTGCAAGTGGGGAGCACGACACAGTCGGCTGGAACAATGTCAGTTCGCAATAACGCCGATGCGGAGGTGGATTACTATCTATGGCCGGGATTGACCAGCAGCCAGAAAGGCTCGTATACCTACAAAGACTGGAATGGTAACAGCCAATGGTACATGGTAAAAGATACGAGCAATAACTGGGCGCTGAATTCAGCGGTAGGGACTCTGGATAGCTTTAAGGCCTATCAGAGTACGAACAGCGGCGACACCTATATCAACACATCGAATTCCACAGGTTCAATTCGCATGAATTATGAGCCAGGTTCGAGTTCCTCGACCGTGATCTATGCGGGCGGCTCGGCACCGATTGCGGCATTCACCGGGACGACGGCGATCAAATTTCCCGGGCTTGCGGCGGGGAGCGGACATAACTGCTTGCAGATCGATAACTCGGGATATCTCACCAATACTGGCACGGCCTGCGGTACGGGTAGCTCGAACGGCACTGTGAATCCGGGAACGACCGGACAGATTGCTTATTACGGCAGCACAGGCTCGGCATTATCAGGATTAAGCACGGTACCTGTTTCCGCGGGTGGGACAGGAGCGTCGACAGCTACCAGTGCGCTGTCAAACCTGGGCGGCGCAGCGCTGACAGGTGCGTCGTTTACGGGGCCAGTAAGTGTTTCCACGACGCTTTCAGTAGCAAACAATATGAGCATAGGCCCGCGGTACGACGTAACCAACGCGGCTTTTGGGGCGATTGGCAACGGATCAACCGACGACACTCTCGCGATACAAGCCGCATTCAATGCCTGCTATAACAATGGGGCCACACCTCATGGCGGAATCATCGAGTTTCCAGGCGAGCACAGTTACGTTGTATCTTCGACGATCAACGCTTATGACGGTTGCAGGCTTGAAGGGACAATCGGCAGCAGTGGGGGAGGATACAACCCGCCACAGATACTTTGGAGCGGCCCGACGCCTGGAACTGTGTACAACATCACAGGAGTAACGATTGCAGCTAATACGACACCTATCTATGCTGCGAGTTCTCCGGCTCCTTATCCTCAGCCTTACGTAGCGACCTTCACGGCGGCGAATAGCCTGAGCGCGGGACAATGGGTCGATATTGAAGGACTGAGTTCGACTGGGGGAACAACACTTAATCGCGGAGTCTTCCAGATAGCTTCAGCGACCAGCAGCAGCTTTGTCGCTGTCGTGCCATTTTCGGATGTAACTACAGGCACTTTTACAGACAGCGGGACGGCGACAACAGCCGATGTGGTAGTTGCGTTTGATGCGAACGCTCACTATGAGCAAGAAGTGAAAGACATCGCAATTGCCGGTGGATCATCCAGCAAATACCAAGTGGGATTTTACTTTGGATCTCGCATTGATACGGGAAGCCGCCTTGTGAACACATGGGTTTCCGGAGCCACAGAGTACAGCTACTACTTTACGGGCGGTGGAATCAATGTGGACTTTGACAATGGTTGGAGGTCGGATGCGGCAGGACTGGGCGGAATTTATTGGAGGGTCTCCGGGAGCGATTCTTTCGGTATCTCAAACGGAACTGTAGACAATAACCGAAGCTCAGGCGGATATTTAACGAGCGGCGCGGCGGTAGTATTGGATAATTCAAGTTGCGCCGGCTCGATTCATTTTACATCCAGAAATATGAAGATCGAAGCTAATACTTCGCTTGCTCCTGGGTTGGGCGTATTCACTTTGTATGATTGCCCAACTGAGGGCGGTCTTGTCCAATTCAATCTTGATTTCGAAAATACCTGGGTAGCACCTGCTTATCCGAATCAAGCGGGATTTAATTTTCCATCATTTGTTATGTCTCCAGCCAATGACGGCGCACTGGAAATGGGGATAATAAACAGCGAGTTTCCGAACGGGTATGGATCGAATACCACGCAGCGATTTGTTGGCTTGCCAGCTTTAACGAGGAATGACTTATCGGGACAGTATGGCATCTTTCCAATTTTCAGCTATGCTCCGGCGCTCAACAGCAACGGAGCATATTTGGCATCAGTTGCCCCGCCGATTCAATTGATGGATGACGTCAATATAGGCCAGCTTTGGCAATATGGCGTTCAAGCATCCGATCTTTTGTACTCGGATACTGCATTTGCGGCATTGCCGAATGCGACAACCTTGTTTGCAGGCCAGATACTGGCGCCTCCGGCCTATTGGAATGGAGTCAACGGCAAGCGGTACGCACTGGACGTGGTCTATCAGACGGGAACGACTGGCGCGCCGAATGGCGGGGCTACGACTTGCACGGGCACATCCGGCACAGCCGTTTTGACCTGTACGAGCGCTACAGACCTATCTATTGGCCAGAGAATCAGTATCGGCACGGATACGAACAAAACGATCAGCACTGTGAATGCTACCAATCCAAGCGCTGTGCAGGTGAACCTTACGAGCACACTTGGATCGACGCACTCGACTGCGACGACGCTGACTTTTTCTGCGCCCTTGCTGGCATCCGAGATTCAAATGCCGACAAAAACATCCAGTGCACCGACAACATTGACGTGGTCGCAAGGGGATTTAGAGCAGAACTCGGCTGCGACTGTGAATGGAGTAGCGGCCTGGGTGAATGTGGCCGCGGGAACGCCAGGAACATGGGCAGGGATTCCACTCGGTAACAGCAGCGGGCAGATCAACAGCTCTCAGATTTCGAACCTTGCATTCCAGAGTCTCACGACAACAGGAACATCCGGCGCGGCGACGCTCAGCGGCGGAGTTTTGAATATTCCGAATTATGGCGCGGGATCAAGCGGCGTGAGCAGCATCAATTCGACAACCGGAGCTTTCACGTTTACCGGGTCGGGGGTGAGTTGCGCGAGCACGACCTGCACATTTACGGGAGGCTCGATGACTTATCCTGGCGCGGGCATCGCAGTTTCGACGGGCAGCGCATGGGGAACATCGCTGACTGCGCCCGCAAGCGCCATTGTCGGCATTAGCGATACGCAGTCGTTGACGAACAAGTCGATTGCCGCGTCTGAGGTAAACAGTGGAACGCTGGGCCACGCGCAGTTGCCGACTCTATTGAGCGGGGACATCCCGAACAATGCGGCGAACACAACGGGGACAGCGGCAGGCTTTACCGGTTCATTGTCTGGCGATGTGACGGGGACGCAATCGGCGACGAGCGTAGGCAAGATTAACGGCGGCAGCGTACCGGCATCATCGAATACATTGAGCAGCAATTCGAGCAGCCAGATTGTTGCCTCGACCTCGCATAACCTGAGCGTGCCGGCGAATTGCAGTGCGGCGAGCGGTTCGGGGTCGGCTTACACTTGCACGACCTCACCGACGTTTACGCCAGCGGCGGGCGATCATATTCAATTCCGAGCCGATGTAGCCAACACAGGCAGCGCGACGCTCGCAGTGAACGGAGCAACCGCCGCGACGATCAAGAAGTGGGGCGGATCGGGCAACATGATCGCTAATGATTTGTTAGCCGGACACTGGATATCAGCGACCTTTGATGGAACTTACTGGCAGCTAGAAGGACAACTTGGAAACGCTAACGCGACGGAGCTGAATGGAATATCGATTACTGGTTTGACCGGCAGCGGATCGACGCTTGCGCTGACGACCTCGCCGGTATTTACAACCCCGACGCTGGGCGCAGCCAGCGCGACGAGCTTAACGACCACGGCATCGTCCACGTTCGCGGGTAGCTCCAACACATTTAACAATGCGACGGCGGCGGAGAACGATGTGATTGTGCAAGCCGGCTCCGGGGCAGCGCAGACCGCGGCTTATGAATTCAGCACTTACGCGGGTACGCCGACCTGGAAGCTAAGGATGGATACAAGCAACTATCTCCGTCTGAACGATGTTGTGAATAGCTTGGACAGGGAAGTCTTCTATCAGAACGGTCAGACAATGATTAACTCCGGGGCCGGCGCGAGCGCGGTGGTGATCAATAATGCCTCAGGATCAGGGACCGGCGGATTGGTAGTTTACGAGGGCGGCAGCAACAACGGCACAATTGCCGCGAATCTGAGCGGAACAGGCGCAGCCACATTTGCCGGTACGGTGACTGCTCCGACATTTGTAGGCGCATTGACCGGGAACGCATCGACGGCAACGACGGCATCAAACCTGAGTGGTACTCCAGCTTTGCCGAATGGCACAACAGCAACGACGCAAGCGGCCGCGGATAACAGCACAAAACTCGCGACCACGGCTTATGTGAATCTGATCAACAACACGCCGCCGTGGCTTGAGTACCTGGGCACCGGCGCGGACGGATCTTACGAGATAAGTTCCACTGGCAGCTGCTCGACTGGTCCCACGCATTGCATTACCAATGCGACGTCTTCGTCACCCTACCTGCTGGCAGGAGAATACTTCGCAACCAGCTTCCAGATAGACACCGGAGCGTATGCCTACGGCAATATCGTGTCATCGGGAGGTGGGCTCGTGATCCATTCACAAGGAGCATGCAACATCAACGGAACCATGCTGATTAATGGATCGAAAAGCACCTGGCCGGCGGGGCATTACGGTATTGGAGGCGGTTCGTCCGGCGGTTCAGGCGGTGGCACTGCCGCGGGAACAGCCGGTTCGATCTCGATGTTGTCTGCTACCGGCGGCAGTGGAAGTTATGGAAACCTTTCCGGTGGGGCGGCCGGCGCAGCGAGTGGAGGAAACGGCGGAGTTGGAGGAGCGTTGTCGTCAAATATGCAGCGGGCAATGATTAACGTCTCTGCTGGAGGGTTGGACGGCTTGTATCTCACCGGTGCGCCGGGAGCGCAAGGAGGCAGCTCAGGCGGCGCTGCAGGCTTGCCGGGCGGCGGAGTGGTGATGATATGCGCTTCGATCAACGGCACGGGCGGAGTGATTGATTTGAGCGGAGCCTATGGGATGCCACCGTCAGCGAATTCGACGGGCGCGGGCAGTGGTGGTGGCGGTGGAGTGGGAATACTTTCTTCTCAGGCCGCAGTTACGACTTGGCCCTCGATTTATGTCGCCGGCGGTCCTGGTGGACTTGTTACAGTTCCTGAAGCGCTTGCCACCAGCGGCAGTTGCACTACGCAGCCGAAGGTGACGCTGGGCGTTACGAGCGGGGCGCTGTCCAGTTGCACGGTAGCGCAAGCTGGAGCCGGATGCGGCACGGGCACGAACGTGACTTTCAACATAGTTGGCGGCGGCGGCACGGGAGGCACGATTACGCCGACGTGGAGCAGTGGCGCGCTTGCGAGCTGCACGGCTTCCGGCGGGAGCGGCTATACGGCTGCAACCTACACGACAGCGGGAACCGGCGGAGACGGCGGAAATGGCTGGTATGCGGAGTATCAGGCGTGGTAGGCGGCGAGCGGGTTCTGCTGATGGAGGATCTGGACCGGGAGGAGTTGGAACGGTTCGGGCAAATCCTGGATCATCGTCCAGCGAGCCTGAAGGGGCAAACCGTGGGGATGGCGCTGTCTGCGCGGCTTCTGCAAGTGAGGACGCGCGAGGGCCGGACGAGGCCGCTGAAGGCGAATGCGGCGCAGCGGGCCTTTGAAGGGCGGCGGGGCGAACGGAATATCGTGCTGAAGGCGCGGCAGGTGGGAATGACGACCTGGGCGGCGGCGCGATTTTTTCTGAAGACCATCACGCAGCCGGGGACGCTGACGCTGGAGGTTGCACATACGCAGGAGGCGGCTGAGGAGATTTTCAGGATTGTTCACCGCTTTGTGGAGCGGCTGCCGGAGGAGCTGCGCGAGGGGCCTTTGCGGACCTCGCGAGCGAATGTGCGGCAGATTGTTTTTCCTGAGATGGATTCGCAGTACCGGGTGGTAACGGCGGGCGATCGGAATGCGGGGCGGGGCTTGACGGTGCAGAATCTGCACTGCTCGGAGCTGGCGCGTTGGCCGGGCGATCCTGCTGAGACACTGGCAGGACTGCGAGCGTCGATGGCGCCGGGGGCGGAGCTGATTTTGGAATCGACGCCGGAGGGAGTGGGCGGCTGCTTTCACGAGGAGTGGCAGAAGGCCGCGGAGACAGGGATGGTGCGGCACTTTTTTCCGTGGTGGATGGAGCGGCGCTACCGGACGAAGGCGGTGGATGAGGCGAGCCTGAGCGAGGAAGAGCGGGAGCTGATGCTGCGGCACAAGCTGGACCTGGAGCAGATCGGCTACCGGCGGCAGATACGAGCGGATTTTCGCGGGTTGGCGCGGCAGGAGTACGCCGAGGATGAGGAGAGCTGCTTTCTGGCTAGCGGGGAATCGATCTTTGAGTTGGGCGCGATTGAGGCGCGGCTGGCGACGATGGCTGCTCCGGTGGAGACGCGGTGGAATGGGGAGATGGAGATTTGGCTGCCGCCACTGAAGGGTAAGCAGTATCTGGTGGCGGTGGACCCTGCGGGCGGAGGAAGCGAGGGAGATTACTCGGCTGCGCAAGTGTTGGAGATGGAGACGGGATTGCAGTGCGCGGAGTTTGCCGGACATCTGGGCGGGCTGGAGTTGGCGCGGCTGGTGACGGATCTGGCCGCGGAGTACAACCGGGCCTGGCTGGTGGTGGAGAGGAACAACCACGGCAGCGGAATTCTGGCGCTGATCGAGAATGTCTGCGGGTATGGACGGGTTTACAAGCAGGGCGGGCAGGCGGGTTGGCTGACGACATCGGTGAGCCGGCCGGCGATGCTGGGACGTTTGGATGCGGGACTTGTGGAAGAGCCGGAGCGCTTTCAGAGCCGTCGCCTGCTGGCCGAGTGCCGGAGTTTTACGCGCAGGCCGGATGGCGGAAGCGGAGCACGGCCGGGAACGCATGATGACCGGGTGATGGCGATGGCGATTGGGCTGGCGGCAAGTGCGGAGATGCTGAAAGGCAGCTCTTAGCTTTCAGCTTGTGGATTGCGGTGTGGAATGAGTAAGTGATTCCAACGGTTTTGCGAGCTTTGTTGCCGATGACCGCTTGGTGAGAAAGCTAATAGCTAACAGCTAAAGGCTGAAAGCTGCTTTTGAAGGTCTCAACGCATAGAATTTGAAGAGGCGCTGGAAGAGGCGGGAGAACGGGCTTGGCGGTACTGGCGGTGCAGCAGATCCGGAAGATGCGGGGCGGAGCGCAGGGCCAGTTGATGCTGGGCGCGGACGGTCAGATTTATGTAGTGAAGTTTCAGAATAATCCGCAGCATATACGGGTGTTGGCCAATGAGTTTCTGGCTTCGAGAATCGCCGTTGCCGCGGGATTGACGGCACCTGAAGTGGAGCTGGTGGAGGTCTCAAGCTGGCTGGTGGAAAATACGCCGGAGTTGGAGATCGATCTGGGCAAGAGCCGGGTGCGATGCCAGTCGGGTTTGCAATTTGGATCGCGGTTTGTGGGCGGGCTGATGCCGGGACAGGTGGTGGATTACCTGCCCGAGGAGCAGATGGCCGAGGTGAGAAACCTGGGCGAGTTTGCCGGAATTCTGGCGTTGGATAAGTGGACGGGGAATGCGAATGGCAGGCAGGCGGTCTTCGCGCGCAAGCAGCGGGAGCGGCGCTACCGGGCGGTCTTCATCGACTTTGGTTATTGCTTTCACGCCGGGGAGTGGAAGTTCGAGGATGTGCCGCTGCGCGGAATCTACTATCGCAACGACGTGTATCGGGAGATTGCCGGCTGGGAGGCTTTTGAGCCGTGGCTGACACGGCTGGAGACGATGGCGGCGGAGACAGTGTGGGCGGCGGCCAGCGAGATTCCTCCGGAGTGGTATGGCGGCGACCTGAGCGAAATGGAAGCGCTGGTGGAGAAGCTGCTGGCAAGGCAGAGCAAGATACGGGAGCTGATCGAAGGCTTCGGGAGATCGGATAGGGAGCCATTTCCAAAATGGGTGGGGATGGGGAAAAAAGTGGGGGATGGGGGTTGGAAAGTGGAGCGATGGGGGTCTAGCATTGTGGGTGGGGTGAATTGAGGAGCAGCTTTCAGCTATCAGCTATCAGATTCCGGCATTGACTGTAGACGATTGGAAGCTGGCAATCACAAGCTGATGGCTGAGAACTGAGAGCTGAAGGCTGAGAACTTACATCGATGAGTAACGCGAACCAGCGGCGGGCGTGCGAGTTTCAACTGCTCCGGTATGTACCGGATGCGGTGCGGAACGAGTTTGTGCACATCGGGGTGATCCTGCGCGAGCAGGCAAGCGGAGCGGCGGCCAGCCCGGCGCCGGCTCTGGTGCGATTTACTCGCGATTGGCGCAGAGTGCGCTGCCTTGACCCGGAGGCCGACACCGCGCTGCTGGAGGGAATGGAGAGCGAGCTGCGCAAGCGCTTCGAGACGGAACCGGATGGGAAGCTGATGCGGCTGCTGACGGAGTCGCTCTCGTTGAGCGTACAGATGACCGAGCCCAAGGCCTACCTCGCGGAAAGCCTTCCGGCGGGGATGGAAGAGTTGATGCGGCTGTATGTGGAGCCGCCGCCGCGCGAGAAGTCGCAAAGGCTGAGCGGACGCGCCGCGATTCAAGCGCGGATGCGGACGGAGTTCGAGCGAGCCGGGGTGTGGGATCTGATGCGGAAGCGCATCGCGGCCTCGGAGTATACGCGGCCCGGTGATCCGTTGCGGATTGACGCGGGGTACAGGCCGAATGGATTGATACGTATGTTTCATGCGGTGAGCATGGAGCCCGGCGTGGAGATGGCCAAGGTGCTGGCATTCTCGGCGGCGGGATTGCGGATTGGCGTGGAACGAGTAGAGAAGGCGCAACTGGAGTTGACGGCTGTGATTGAGCCGGCGTTGAAGCTGGGCGCGACCGACGAGGAGCCGGAGCGGCTGGAGATGTATCGCTTTGGCGTGGAGACGATGGAAGAGCACGAGATCAGGGTGCTGACGACCTCAGACCTGGGGCGGGTAGCAGAGACGGCGCGGCGCGAGCTGCTGGTGTGACGGCAGTTCTCAGTTGACAGTTCACAGTTCTCAGTTTTTCATCCCGTTAGTAATTTTTCACTGAGGTTTGCATATAATTTCTTGTGTTTGCGGTAGTATCGATTTTGTTGAGTAGTTAAACGGTTGGAAGTCTGAGGTTGCCGGCAGTTATCTGACAACTGATTGCTGACCACTGACAACTTAGAAGAGACGAGGCATGACCCTTTCCGGGGTTGTGCCTTTTGTTTTTGGGGCGGGGCGGCGGAAAAAAAGGAAGGTGCGCGTGAAGGTAGGAGATCAGTTGCGGGAGATATGGCGGCAGGCTACCGGGAGCGGCCGGAGGACGGATTTGGCGGCGAGCGCCGCCGATGCGGAGGCGGAGCGCAAGACACTGGCGTTGCCAGCGATTTTGAGTCCGATTCAGTTTCCGGGGCGGCTGTTGCCCAAGCCGACGCCGATGAATCTGCGCCGGTTTGCGGAGACGCCGGTGGTGCGCAGGGCGATCAATGTCATCAAGGATCGCATCGCGGCGATGGATTGGCAGGTGCGGGTGCGGCGCGGAGTGAAGCCGGGAGAATTGGGCAACGCGCCAGGCAAGATTCGCGCGCTGCGCCGGACGCTGGAAGAGCCGAATGCATCGGACAGTTTTAGAACCTTGATTGAACAGGTGATCGAGGATATGCTGACGGGCGGCTTTGGGGCGATGGAGATGGAGCCGACCGGCGACGGCGAGCGGCCGGCGATGCTTTGGGCGGTGGACGGAGCGTCGATCCGGATTAATCCACGATGGGATGGGCAGGCGGAGTCGCCGCGGTATGCGCAATTGATGCCGGGACAGATGGAATCGAGCGCGATTGAACTGCGCGACGACCAACTGATGTATGTGCGGATGAATCCGCGCAGCTTTACGCCCTTTGGATTGGGACCGCTGGAAGTAGCCTTCGAGACGGTGAATCAGTTTTTGAGCGCGCACCGCTTTGCGGGCAAGCTGGCGTCGAATGCGGTGGCGCAATATGCGCTGTGGCTGAACGAAGCGACGCCGGCGCAGCATGACCGGCTGATTCGCTGGTGGCAGGACGAGATAGAAGGAACCGGGCGAGTGCCTCTGATTTCCACCGAGCAGAAGCCGGAGGTATTGCGCTTTGCTCAGGGAACCGACGCGGATATGCGGCTGGAGTGGCAGGAGTTTCTGATTCGCATGGTGGCCAACGCTTTTGGGCTGCCGCCGCTGATGCTGGGGCTGGAGGCGGATGTCAATAGATCAACCGCCGCGGAGATGACCGATGAGGCCTTCCGTGGTGCGATCTCGCCGCTGGCGATGCTGCTGGCCGGACATATTACCCGCGACCTCTTCGGCAAGTGCATCGGATGGCGCGAGTTTGAGTTTGTCTTCAACGAACTGAATGCGAGGGACGAGGAGACAGAGCTGGCGGTGCAGGTGCAACTCTTGCAGGCCGGTGTGTTGACGGTGAACGAGGTGCGGGCGATGCGGGGGCTGGGACCGCTGGGGCAGGATGGCGCGGTGCAGTTGATGGGGGAAGGAACAGAAGCAGGGACTAGGGAGTAGGGAATAGGGACTAAGGCACCTGGTTGTGAGACTCGGCCCTGAAACAAGGGAGATTATTTCGTTCGAGCTTCAAATCACTGAATGGGTTCTAGTCCCTAGTTCCTGGTTCCTAAGTCCCTCAAGAGCGGAGAGCGCATGAGACTGGAAGCGATGGCAGTACAGATTCCCCATGTGGATGGACACCCCAACCGGGTGCCATTCGAGGGGGTGTTGACGATGGTGAATTCAGCCAGCGACAAGGCACCGGCGGGGGCGCGCGGACACCGGGTGATGCTGACGCGCGAGGCGGCGGAAAAAGCGCTGCCCTCGCTGCTGGGCATGGCGGTGGATTACAGGCCGGGGTGGGACGGCCATGATGCGCGCCGCAAAATCGGCTTGCTGACTGACGCGGATCTGGTCGGGCAGCGGCTGGTGGTGCGCGGTTACTTGTATGCGCGGGACTTTCCCGAAGTGGCGGGGGCAATTCAGGCGCATTCGCCCGAATCGATGGGCATGAGTTATGAGTTAGCCGACGCGCGGGTGGAAGATATGCGGGCCGATGTTTGGAAGCTGACCCGCGTGACCTTTACCGGAGCGGCGATATTGCTCCGGGACAAGGCGGCTTACCGGGCGACTAGCTTCCGCATGGCGAGTTAGCAAATACAGTTCACAGTTGTCAGTTGTCAGTTCTCAGTCACTAGTTCACAGCAAGCCATTGACCGAGAGCCGTGGAGAAGACTCGCCTCGAAAACAGCTAACCGTAACTGATAGCCGACAACTGACCACTGACAACTGAAGAAAGGAATGGCATGGAGATCAAAGAGCAAGGGATTGCGGAGCGGCTGGAAGCCGCGACGACACTGCTGGAACGGACGCTGGGCTGGCTTGAAGAGCGGCAAGGCGTGTTGACCGGCGAAGTGGAGAGGATTTCGGCGACAGTCGAGCAGAGCCGCCGAGAGGTTGAACTGGCGGAGAAGCTGGCCGCCGTTGAACAAGAGTTAGCCGAAGTGAAGGCCGGGTCCGCACAGAATGTATTGAACCCGATACGCAAGACGCTGCCTTCGACAACCAGCGAGATGCTGGCCAAGCACGGCATTAACGAGGGTCCTGTGGATGTGCGGACTCTGGATGCGGCGCTGTCCGGACTGAGCCTGGAGCAGCGCATTGCGGTCAAGACGCAACTGCTGCGGGCAGGCGCGATTGCGTAAGAGCAGTTATCAGTTGTCTGTGATCAGTGGTCAGTTGCTTGTGACCATTGCCCTGACTGCTGATCGACGTTAACGGATCACTGATCAGTGATCACTTAAGAAGTAGCCCCATGGAGGGGGCGGAAAGAGCCTATGAACGCAACCTTTGCAAACATTCATGCGGCAGCGGAT
>CAYOYX010000088.1:0-15573 GCA_964408275.1 uncultured Occallatibacter sp. | reverse complement strand
CCTACGACCCGCGCCGACCGCACTCCGAGCGCTACCTGGACGGCTCGCCGCGCGTCGGCAAGATGCTGCTCAAGCGCATCCGGCGCGACGCCATCAAGCTCTGCCGCGCGCTGGGCTATGAGTTCAACAGCGTCGAGTTTGGCGTGGAGCGCGGCATTCCTTACGCCATCGATTTCATGAACCCCGTGCCCGACGCCGATGTGCATTCGATCGGCCAGGCGAACTTTGACTGGGTTGTCGAGGAGGTTGCTGAGCTGGCGATTGCCAAAGCGAAGAGCGCGCGGCGAGGAGCGGAACTGCGGGGGACGGGGTTGCTGGGCGGTGCGACAGCTCCCGCCAAAACCGCAAAGGCAACAAAGAAAAGACCCGTTAAATGAAATTTGCATCGGCCTGTAAATAAGGCGCTATAGCAAGAGCGTGATTTGGAATAGCAGGATTGCCTTTCGTGCAAGGGCTTTGTAAAAGGGCACGACTTCAGTCGTGCCGCAAAGCGATAACAATGTGCCTGGCTTCAGCCCCTGAGGAAGTGCTGGTTTTACAAAGGAACTCGATATGCAAACGATGCGGTGTTGGCGGTGCAAACAAGATATGCCGATGCTGGATGAAGAAGAGTATGCCGAGATCGCGCGTTTGTATCAAGAGGCAACATCAGCAGTAAAGGAGTATAGACGCGCTCATGAAACTTTGCTGAAAGATACTCCATTGCATGAGCTATATGGACCTGTATGTACTCAATACGAGCGAATAACGGGCGTGAAAGAATCAGACCATGATGAAATCATGAAGCACAGAATCTCGCTCTACGGCCCGCCATGCAAAAATTGCCAAAAGCCATTACGTACTCCAAGAGCCAAGATTTGCGGCGCGTGTATGTTTCCTGTCCAGTAATTATGAAGAGTAACTTCAATCAGAGTGTGTAGAGCGTCATCACGCCCGCAAAATCTCTAATGCCTCCCGCTCCGCGCTTCCTTCGGGAGCCAGAGTTTCCATCCGGCGATCAAATGTGACGAGCTTCGCCTTGTGGTGCATGGCCAGGGCGAGCAAGTAGGCGTCCGTGATTTGCTTGTGGCCCAGCCGGTTGCTCCATCGAGAACCTACTGCGGATAACGGAAGATCGCCCGTGAAGAAGTGATGGCTGCTTCCTGACAAAGTGGCGGCTTGTATCAGCCGGATGGCGGAGTGAACCGACGGCGGGTTTGCTGTAAAAGCGGGGGTGCAGAGAACCCGAACGCAGCCAGACTCCGTCATCGGACAAGTGGCCCATCCAGCATTTGCCGAGCGGATGAACCACTCGGCGCAGCGGTTGTGAAACGGGTGTTCTTCCCATAAGAGCGCGATGAGCGCATTCACGTCCAGCAGCCCAATACTCACTAAAGTTCACCTTCTAGATCGTCTTTGAGCTTCATTACGTGTTCCGTAGTAACCGCGCCTCCCGGTCCCGGCGAAAAGATCAGAATGCCGTTCTCCCACTTCGTTGGCACCTCTGCATTGAGGCCGCGCTCAAGAATTTCTGAGGCAGCGGCACCCTTGCTAATCGACCGTGCCGCCGCGTACTCTCTCACCTGCTCCAGTACATCGTCCCGTATGTCGAGAGTGGTTCTCATATCCGCCCCCTCAATAACGCCCGCAACTCTTTCTGGGGGCGTCATCAGATCTATTATTATGATGCAAAACGATAAAATACGCATCAATTATCAGATTTGATGCGTATTTTTTGGCGCGAAAAACAGCAGAAAGTCACCGACAGTTTCGTGCAACGGAATGTGTTACTTAATAGGAAACTTTGGTGTCCTGTGACTGGCGCGAAAACTCCGGTAGAGTGAATATGGCCCTTCTTGGGTCTGGATGATTAAAATGCATACTTCGAAGTCCGCCGTACCTCCCTCCCCTGCTCAATCCCGTTCGGCTGCTCAACAGCAGGAAGTTCGTTGCGCGGTGCGTTTTCCGCTTGCACTGCCCGTCGTATTGTCTTCGCCACAAGGTGAGATTCCAGCAATAACCCGGAATGTCTCCGCCAGCGGCGCGGTATTTGAACTTGAAACCCCTGTTCAGGCCGGTCTGGAGATCCGATTTTCACTGCGGATGCCCGGTGCTGTTTTGGGTACTCCGCGAGATGTACTAGTCCATTGCCTCGGACGTGTGGTACGCTGCTCTAAGAACCAAAGTAACTATCAGGCTGCCGCCACCATCGACGAGTACCGTTTCGCTGAACAGTGACAGCCGGATTAGGCTGGGCCTTACCACATATGGACCTTCTAGACGACACTGCGAACGGAGAAGTTCTCGACGCTCCGGTCAAACCGGGAACCATCCGCGTAATTCTGGCGGATTCACAGGCAATCTATCGCGTGGGAATTCGTAAGGTCTTCGCTTTAGAGGACGATCTTCGCGTAGTGGCGCAGGCCGACTCGCTGGAGAATCTGCGTCTGGCCGTTGAGCGCTATCCCACGGACGTTGTTTTGCTGGAGGGAAGCCTCCTCACCGGCACAGCCAACATCATCCCAGACTTGCTGCGCTCCGCCCCCGATGTGAAGGTGATAGTGCAGGCCGTTGCCGCCGATGAGAACCAGACCGTCGAGCTCTACCGGCGGGGTGTGCGCGGCATCGTCAGCCGCTCCATCTCGCCCGATCTGCTGGTCCGATGTGTGCGGCGAATTGCCGCCGGCGAAACCTGGATCGACAACCAGTCGGTCAGTTGGGTCATCGAGGCCTATCGCGCCCAGGCTTCGGCTCTGGTAAATCCGCGCGTGCAGCCCAAGCTCTCTCCCAAGGAGATGGCGATTATCACTTGCATTACGCAAGGAAAGCGCAATAAGGAGATCGCCTACCAGTTGGGAACCACCGAGCAGGTGATCAAGAATTATCTGCGCAAGATCTACGACAAGCTGGGCGTCAGCGACCGCCTGGAACTGGCACTCTATAGCCTGCACAACAAGATCATCCAGAGCGATGCGGACGAAGAAACGATAGCGCAGAAGGTTCTGGGCGTGTAACTCGTTCTTACATCGCCTCCGGGCTTTCGATGCCCAGCCAACTGAGCGCCAGCACCAACTCGCGCAGAGCAACCGCCGCCGTCGCCAGCAAAAATGTTTTGCGCGCCGGGTCTTCTTCGGTGAGGATGTGGTGCTTGTGATAAAAGTTATTGAACTCCTGCGCCAACTGGAAGGCGTGCTTGGCTAGATAGGCCGGCTCGGAGGCCGCAATGCACTGCTCCAGCACGAGTGAGCGCCGCGCCGCGCGCATCCACAAAGCCCAAATGTCTTCGGCAGCGTCGCTTTCAAGATAGCCGCCTAACTCCGCTAGCCCCGCTACCTTCACTAACTCCGCCTCCAGTGTTGTGCCCGCCTTGCGGAAGATGTTGCGCGCGCGCACCACAGCGTACTGAATGTATGGGCCGGTCTCGCCCTCTGGAGCTAATGCACTTTCTTGGTCAAATGCGATCACGGAATTCCTGGTGAATTTGAGCATGAAGTAGCGAAGTGCACCGTACGCAATCTGCCTGGCTGTGCTATTCGTGCGTGCCTTGTCCCAGTCGGGATGACGCTCCAGAATCTCTGAATTAGCAGCCAGAATCATAAGGTCCATCAGGTCATCGGCCTTCACGCCAAAGCCCTTGCGCCCGCTGATTTCGATGTAAGGTCTAACACGGTCGGCTGCTGAAACTTCATAGCCTAATTCTTGTGCATAACTTGGAGTAAGCGCGACCATCTCATAAGCGAAATGAATCAGATGATCGGCTTGCTCTGCATATCCCATGCCGCGGAGCGCTTCTCTGACGTTGGCTTGCGCATCCGACTGGCGCGCATCGATAACGTTATAGACAAACTCCGCGCCGCTGGCCTTGAAATGCACGGGGATTCCCGTGCCATAAGGCATTCCCTTCGCATCGACGCAGCGATTGTCGATCGATCTGTAACATTGCCTGCCATCCAGATAGGCATGGAAGAGCTCGTCACCGAACTCACGATCTTCAAGCAGATGGAACTTCCAAAGATGAAAGGCGATGTCCTTGCCGACGTATGTGACCGTTCCGCTGGAGCGAACCAGGACTTTGGCGTCTTCGTCAGGACCATCCTCGACCGCGACGGTTCCGGGGCGCTTCATTACCCAGCATCCTGCATTTTTCCCGGCGGTCTCCAGATAGAGAACGCCCTTTTGGATCATGAGTTCGCGGGCCGCCTCCCAGAATTTGAGGTGGAGAATCTCGCTCTCGCGCGGCAGAAAATCGTACTCGATGCCCAGGCGCAGCATGGTTTCCAGATGACGCCGCAGGACCGAGGTTGAGATCAGCTCAGCCAGCTCGGCGGTCTCATTTCCTCCCGCCTCGATCTGGTGAAGCGTGTCGATCTGCAATCGCTTGCGCGCCGCCTTTTCCTCTTCCGTTCCCTGCGTGTACCACAGCGTTGTGCGCGCATACAGATCCCAGCAGTAGTAGTCGATGCGCTCACCCTTGGCAATGAGTTCCACGAAGAGCGAACGGACATCTGACAGAGTGTTGCCCAGCAGATGCTGAAAGCCGACAACCACATCCGCTACTTTATCGCCAGTATTGTCGATGTAATTCTGCACAACGACCAAATACCCGCATTCCTTGAGAATTCGGACCAGTGTGTCGCCCAAGATAGCGTTGCGCAGATGGCCTATATGCGCCGCCTTGTTGGGATTGATTGAGGTGTGTTCGACATTTACACTGCTCGCCACGCCGGGGCGCACTGTCGTACACTTTCCAGCGGCAAGCATACGAGCCATGTTAGCGCGATCCAGCCTTGCATTGATGTAGCCCGCGCCGGCGACCTCGAAGCCGGCGAAGCCTTCGAGCACGCCGAGCGCGGCGACGATCTCCTGCGCGATGACTTTGGGTGCCTTGCGCAGCTTGCGCGCCAGTTCAAAGGCAATCGGCGTGGCCAGCTCGCCAAACTTCAACTCCGGCGGAGTTTCCATCGGAATGCTTTCAAGCTGTAGATCGTATTTCGCCGCCAAAACCGCGCGAAGATGCTGCTCAAACCGCTTCTGCAATTCCAAAACCACGTCGTTATTCCTCAGAAATTCTTGGATGTTTGGTTAGTATGAAGAAAAATCCCTCAGGGGCTAGTCCCTAGTCCCTCAGTCCCTTAGTCCCTGGTTCTTCACAACTGGTCGAAGATATCGCGGAACTCCCAAGCGCCTTTCTTGCCGGCTATCCACTCGGCTCCGCGCACCGCGCCCTCGGCAAGGCAGCGACGGCTCAGGATTTCGTGGCGAACTTCGAGCGTGTCCACATCGCTCGTTGCGGTGACGATGTGCTCGCCCTTGGCGTCGCCGATGCGGTGAGATGTAACCTCGACCTTCGCGCCCGGCTGCGCGGCATGAATAATCTCGCGCAGCGTGATGGCGGTGCCGGAGGGCGCGTCGAGCTTGGAGGTGTGATGCGTCTCGGCGATCGAGAATGTATAGCCGTCGAGCTTCGCAAGGTCAGCGGTAAGCCGAAAGAGCTTTTGCACGCCAATCGAAAAATTGGTCCCGTAGAGCAGCCCGCCGCCGTGCTTTGCGGCGAGTGCCTTCATCTCGTCGAGTGCATCATACCAGCCGGTGGTGCCGACGACGATGCGTCCGCCGAGCGTGAGGACAGCGCGCATATTTTCGACAGCGGCCTCGGGCGCAGTGAAGTCGATGACCGCATCGACTCGATCCAATGCAGCGGCGGTGAGCGCCGCGGCCTTCGGGTTCTCGTTAATGTCCAGCGCGCGAACCGAGTGGCCGCGCTCGCGGGCAACCTCTGCGACCAGGCTGCCGGTCTTTCCCTTGCCTAAAACCAGAAATTGCATGATGACCCTCGTACAAAATGATAAAAGGTTTGCCTTCGCCAGTATCAAAATCGAAACCGGTGGGTTATTCCTATAATAGGGCCTGTCATCTAATTCCCCGGGGCAGCGACGGGAGCCGATTTTTCTCAGTTCAAGGCGCGAGGAGCGACGCATACCGAGCGTCTGTGAGCGACGAGCAACGAAGAAATGAGGAAAATCGGCCCCGTCCCGGAGGGTTGCGGCGAAAACGCGCCCATACTTCGTTGTCGTCCTTGTGCTTGGAACAACCAAACCCTGCGGACTCCGTCTCGTCTGAGCACGTTTTCGCTTGCAACGCTACCACCGCGGAATTAGATGACAGGCCCTTGGGCTTTATGGCTTCATTCGGCTTCTCGTTCAAATCGCGCCGCCTCATCGGCCCCGCCGTCATCCTGCTCGCGGCGGCTGTGGCCGTTGCGCCGCAACTCCTCCACGGCCCCTCCTGCGGCCACGACTTCGACTTTCATCTGGCTTCGTGGTTTGAATGCGCGCAGAGTTGGCGGCAAGGGACTCTCTATCCGCATTGGACGCCCAGCGCCAACTACGGCGCAGGCGAGCCGCGCTTCATCTTTTATCCGCCGCTGACCTGGATGCTGGGCGCTGCGCTCGGCCTCGTGCTGCCCTGGACGCTCGCGCCGATTGCGATGACCTTTCTTTGCCTTGCGGGAACGGGTCTGGCGACGCGGGCGCTGGCTCGTCTGATGCTGGAGGAAGGCGCTGCGACGCTGGTCGGCTGCGCGGCGCTCTTCTCCGGCTATGCGCTCTTCACTGCTTACGAGCGCGCGGCCTTCGCCGAGTTTGCCGGGGGCGTATGGATTCCGCTGCTGCTGCTCTTCATCCTGCGTGAGCGCACGCCCACTGCTCCCGTCTGGCAGCGCGCGCTCGACGGCTCCAGCGCGCCGCTTGCTCTGGCCGTCGCGGGCTGCTGGCTTTCCAACCCCACTGTCGGTGTGATGGGCTGCTATCTGCTCGCTGCTGTTGCGCTGGTTCTGGCCGCGACATCGCGCTCGTGGGCGCCGTTGCTGCGCGGCCTCATCGGCGGCGCGTTGGGCATGGGGCTAATTGCGGGATATCTCGTTCCCGCTACGTGGGAGCAGCGTTGGGTGGACATTTTGCAAGTCACGCGAGACCCTGGACAGACGCTGGAAAACAGTTGGCTCTTTGCCTTGCACTGCGATCCCGCGCTCGCGGATCACGACGTGGTGCTGCATCAGGCTTCGATGATCGTTGTTGTGATGGTCGCTGTGGCGCTGGCCGCATTGCTGATCAGTTGGCTGCGGCAGGTTTTCCCTCAGGGGCTAAAGCCCCGCTTTTTTACGGCTATTTATATACGGGCTAAAGCCCGTACCCTTCAAACTGATCCACGCTTCCGTTTGTGGCTGCCACTCGCGCTCATTCCCTTTGCCGTGCTCTTGCTCCAGTTTTCCGTCTCGATGCCGCTCTGGAATCTTCCCGAACTGCGCTTCCTGCAATTTCCCTGGCGCTGGCTGCTGGTTCTGGAAGCGCCGATGGCCATCTTGTTCGTGCAAGCAATCTGGCCCAGCTCTTCCGCGCGACTGTGGCGGCGCGTGGCCGTTGGCAGCGCCTGCGCTGCGATCTTTCTGGCGATGACCGTTTACGCGGACAGAGAATACTTCCAACGCTGCGACGCTCAAGACGCTGTGCCGGGAATGCTGGACTCCTATCGCAGCGGCCACGACTTCCAGGGCACCGACGAATACGAGCCTATCGGCTCCGACAATTCACTGATCGCCACGGGCCTGCCTGCCGCCTGTTTGGCGAGCGATCCCAACACGGCGCTGGGCGTGCTTCCCAGCGATGCTGATCCCGACAATCCAATCCGCGTTTGGAATATCGCTCAAAATAGTTGCGAGGCAACGATGAACTGGCAGTTCGATCAGCCGGAGCACAAGCGCCTCCAAGCGACCATCTCTCACCCCGGCTACCTGATTCTGCGCCTGCTCAGTTTTCCCGCATGGCATTTGAAAGTGAATGGTTCTCAAATCTCCGAGCTTCCCAGCCGCGACGATGGCCTGATCGCCGTCCCGGTGCCGCGTGGGCCAGTCGACGTGGCTGTGGACTGGACAACTACTTCCGATGTAATAGCCGGACGCTGGTTGAGCGGGATATTTGCATTGCTGCTCGCCGGACTATTTTTAATGGAGCGAAGGCTCAGGAATTCCAGCATATCTCAGTTATCATGAGTGAAATGTCTATCGACGTGAAAACTCTTTTGCGGGAAGGCGCGGCGCTGACCGAGAGGGCGCTGGAGGAGTTGATTCCCAGCGCGGAGACTGTGCCCGCTTCGATTCACGGCGCCATGCGCCACTCGACCTTTGCCGGAGGCAAGCGGTTGCGTCCGGTGCTTGCCTATCAGGCCGCAGCCACGATCGCCGGCTCAGTGCCCAAGGGAATTGCGCGGCTGGGCGCGGCTCTGGAGATGCTGCACACGTATTCGCTGATCCACGATGACCTGCCCGCGCTGGACAACGATGATCTGCGCCGCGGCGTTCCCACCTGCCACAAGGCATTCGGCGAAGCCATCGCCATTCTGGCCGGGGATGCGCTGCAAACTCGCGCCTTCGAGGTGCTCTCCGGGCTGGACACGCCGCCGACCGCGACTGTGCAGATCATCGCCCTCGTCGCCAATGCCGTCGGCACCGTTGAAGGCATGATCGGCGGCCAGGTGCTGGACATCGAGAGCGAGCACAAGAAACCCACTCCCGAACTGGTGAATGCCATCCATCGCGCCAAGACCGGCGCGCTGATTCGCGTCAGCATCGTTGCAGGCGGCGTCTATGCCGGAGCCAATGCCGATGATGTAGCGCGGCTGACGCTCTTCGGCTCGAAGGCTGGACTAGCCTTTCAGATTGTCGATGATGTGCTGGATTTGACCGTTGATTCCGCGCATCTGGGCAAGACCGCAGGCAAGGATCAGGCCACAGAAAAAGCCACATGGCCGGCGGTCTACGGAATCGAGCAGAGCGAACGCGATGCCGCTCGCTTGATCGAGGAGGCCTTTGCCGCCCTCACGCCCTACGGCAGCCGCGCCGACGGATTGAAGGCCGTCGCGCGCTTCCTGGTCGAGCGAAAAAACTAGGGTTTGTTTGCGCTTGTTTCTTCCACGCGCCGCAGGACGCTTACCACTCCTCTGGTAAAGCCGGTCGTCTTGTCCACAATCGGCGAGCTTCCAATCTCCACCAGCAGTTCGCGGCCCTCGCGGTCGAGCATTGTCGCCACGCCGCGCGCTCGCTCTTCCAGTCCCAGGATGAATTCGGCCTGCGTTTCGCTGCCGGAGACGAAGGAAAGCAGCGAAAATGCTTTTTCAATCTCCTTGCCGATCAACTCCCCGGCCTTCCATCCGAAGAGCTCCTCCGCCGCGGGATTGACGGTGCGGATGAAGCCCAGCGCGTCGGTGACAATGACCGCGTCAGCCATCGACTCCAGCACGCTCTCCAGCCATGCGCGCTCTCGCTCGGCCTCCTGCTGCGCCTTGTGCGCCTCGCTCACATCCACGCTGGCCGCGCACATTCCCGTGGGCCGGCCTTCGCTATTGCGTATGAGCCGGTGATGCACTTCGTATACGCGAAAGTTGTTAGAGCTTGTATAGATGGAGCGCCGCGTCATGGGAGGGTCTGCGCCTGACTCCATCGCTTTCATAATGAATGCGCGGCTCAGCTCTTGTTCCTCGCTGGGCATCAGTTCCCAGACCAGCTTGCCGATCAGCTTGCCCGCATGGCTGGAGTGAAGCTGCCGCGTCAGCCGATTGGCGCGCGTGATTGCTCCCCGCGCATCCATCTCGACGTAAGCGACGGGCAACTCCTCGACGGCATCAAAGCAGCCCTCGATGACCGCACTATCCTCAGGTTTCTTCATCAACTTTTTCATCTTTTGGCGCCTTGCAATGAGAGTTTGTACAGATCGTTGGCGGTTTTGAAGCGGTCAATTGGAGTCAGGTCGAAGGTAAGCGGGATGCGCAGCATGATGGAGCGCCCGCCGATGTTTACGTTGATGTCGCTGTTCTTGGCGACAATGCGGCGCAGCTCCGCGTTGAGCAGATGTTCGTTGGCACGGTTCAGCAGAATGGCCACCAGCGAGGAGTCGCTCCAGTGGAAGATGGTGTCCTCGCTTTGCAGGCCGGCTGTCAAACAGGCTGAGACGGCCATCAGGCAATCCTGCACCGCCTCCTGCCCAAAGCGCTGGCTGACCATCTCCAGGCAACTGAGCTGGAAGATGGCTACAAAGCCAGTGAGGCCGCGCTCCATCACCTTGCGCAGATGCTCGACTGCCGCGCCGCCGCCCATCAATCCGGCGGCATTCTCGTTGGATGTCGATGTATCTGCAACTTTCAGCGGCGATATTTTTGTATCCTCGGCGCCCTCAGCGCGCAGCCGCAGGAATCCATCCAGCAGATCGCGATAATCCTTGATCTCATCTCCCGACGCGAGCTTCTCAACTCCATCCGTGAGCGACAGCGCTTCGGCGGTATCCAGCTTTACGCCAAGCGAGCACAGCAACTCGCGGATGAGTCTGTTTGTCAGCGCCCGCCAGTTTTTTTGCCGCTCCCGCAGCGCGTTTTCCACGCCGATGCGATAGCTCTCAAACTGATGCAGAATCGTGTTTACCACCTTCTGCATCTCGGCGTCATCCATGTTGTCGGGAATCTGCAACGCCATGCGCGCGGCGGTTCCGCGAAACTCGCTGTAGACCCTGTCGTCGATGCGCGGCATTGCCTCCGCCACACCCTCAACCAGCGCCGTCAGGTACGCCCCCCGCTTATCGACAGCAGGCTCCTCGCTGACCGCAACGGACTGGCTCTTGCCCCATCCGAGGTTCATTGCGAACTCTCCCAGGTTCGCTTATCGGCAGAAAACCGCGCTTCCGATAGGCATTTCTTCCGAGAACTCCCGCCTTAAACCCCTCCTCCTGTAAAATACTCATGACTATGCAAAAAAGACACCCAATCGGAATCCTGGGCGCGACTGGAATGGTCGGCCAACGCTACATTCAACTGCTGGAAAACCACCCCTGGTTCGAGGTCGCGTGGATCGCCGCCAGCGACCGCTCCTCTGGCAAATCGTACGGCGAAGCGGCCAAGTGGCGTCTGGACACGCCTCTGCCCGAGCGCATCGCCAAGATGGTTGTTTCGCCCGCCGAGCCGGAAGGCGCGCCGAAGATCATCTTCGCCTCGGTCGATGCGGCCTATGCCCGTGAGCTGGAGCCAAAGTTTGCAGCCGCCGGTTGCGCCGTAGTCTCGAACTCCAGCGCCTTCCGCATGGCGCCCAATGTGCCTCTGGTGCTTCCTGAGGTCAATGCCGATCACCTGCGGCTTATCGAAGAGCAATCCTGGCGCAAGGAGTCGGGCGGCTACATCGTCACCAACTCCAACTGCACCGTCATGGGTCCGGTGCTGGCGCTCAAGCCGCTGCAAGACCGCTTCGGCATCGAGCAGATATTTGCCGTCTCCATGCAGGCTGTCAGCGGCGCGGGCTATCCCGGCGTGCCCTCGATGGACATTGTCGACAACGTCATTCCCTTCATCGGCAGCGAAGAAGAGAAGATGGAAGAAGAGCTGCTCAAGCTGCTGGGCACACTCGACGGTCACGCTGTCAAGCCGCTACCGGCGCGCATGAGCGCCACCTGCAATCGCGTCGCCGTCATCGACGGCCACACCGTCTGCGTCTCCGTCAAGCTGGCAAAGCCGGCCACGCGCGAAGAAATTCTGGCCGCATGGACGGAGTTTCGTCCGCTGGCCGGGCAGAAGCTGCCCACCGCGCCCGATCAGCCGGTCGAGTGGGCTCCGCAGCCGGATCGCCCGCAGCCGCGCCTGGACCGCAATCGCGGCAACGGCATGGCCGTGACGGTTGGCCGCCTGCGGCCTTGTGGATTATTGGACTGGAAGTTCACCGTGCTCTCGCACAACACCATTCGCGGAGCGGCGGGCGCGACCATTCTCAATGCCGAATTGCTGGCCAGCCTGGGGAAATTCAAATGAGCATCGTTGTCATGAAGTTTGGCGGCACCTCGGTGGAGGACAAGGCGGCCATCACTCGCACCGCGGCCATCGTCGCCGGGCGCGTCTCGCTCGACAAACAGCCTGTCGTTGTGGTCAGCGCCATGGCCAAGGTCACCGACCAACTGCTGCGCGCTGCCGCCGCCGCCGCTGAAGGCGACCGTGCCGGAGCGTTGGCCATCAGCTCGCGCCTGCGCGTGCGCCATCGCGAGACCGCTGCCGCGCTGGTCAAGAACTCCGCCGGACTCATAGGCATCATCGATGAGGAGTTCGACGCGCTCGACGAGATTCTGCGCGGCCTCGCGGCGATCCTCGAACTCACGCCGCGCATCAGCGACCTGATCGTCAGCTACGGCGAGCGCTTGTCGAGCCGCATGGTGGCCGCGGCCTTCTGCGAACTGGGCATCGACGCCGCGCACGTGGATGCGCGCGAGGTCATCATCACCGATTCAAACTATCAGAAGGCCGTTCCTCAGGATGCGTTGATCGAAGAGCGCGCGCAGGCGAAGCTGCTGCCGCTGACCGCGCAGGGAAAGGTTCCTGTGATGGGCGGCTTCATCGCCTCCAACGAGGCCGGCATCACCACTACGCTGGGCCGCGGCGGATCGGACTTTACCGGCGCGCTCGTCGGCGGTGCGCTCGCAGCCGAGGCCATTGAAATCTGGACCGATGTGGACGGCATTCTCACCGCCGATCCGCGCGTGGTTCCGGACGCCTTGCGCGTAAAAATCATCAGCTTTGAAGAGGCTGCCGAACTGGCTTACTTCGGCGCGAAGGTTCTGCATCCGGCGACGATCCTCCCAGCGGTCAAGAAGAACATTCCTGTTCTTGTTCTCAATAGCCGCAACGCCGGTTGCGAAGGCACACGCATTACTTCGCTCGCGCCCCGCTGCAAAAGCCCCTTCAAATCCATCGCCGTCAAAAAGAAGCTCTCTATCATCGATATGGTGGCCAGCCGCATGCTGATGACGCACGGCTACATGAAGGAGATCTTTACCGTCTTCGACCAGCACAAGTGCGCCGTCGATATGGTTTCGACCAGCGAAGTGAGCGTCTCGCTCACGGTGGACTCGAATGATAATCTGCCCGCTCTGGCCGCCGATCTCGGCCAGCTTGCCGATGTGAAGTACGAAGGCAACAAGGCGCTCGTCTGCCTGGTCGGCGACGATATTCGCGGCAAGAACGGCATGGCCGCGCAGGTCTTCAACGCCATCCGTCACATCAACGTGCGCATGATCTCGCAGGGCGCGAGCGAGATCAACATGAGCTTCATGATCGACGAGAACGACGCCGATGAAGCGGTGCGCTCGCTGCACGCCGCCTTCTTCAAAGACCCCGACCCGGCGATCTTTGATGTGGAAGCGCGACGCGGATAACATCGATTCCCAGCCTGATGTTTACCATGCTCCGTTGATATAGCCATGCAGAAACAGTGAATGAGTGAACGAGTGAATCAGTGAAGACTCGCAGGAAATAATCTGCAAAGGAAAATTCAGGCTCAACTCTCGAATCTCAAATTATGGTAGAGCCCTGCGCGTATGTTGTTGAAAAAGTCCTTGATTCTCGCAATTGCTTTAATTATGTGCAAGGAAAGAGGGCCGAAAATAAATATAGGAGGGGGGGTAGGGGGTACCAGTTCTCAGTTCACGGTTGTCAGTTGTCAGTTCACAGTTCTCAGTTGTCAGTTCACAGTTCTCAGTCGAAAGCCCGGAGATATGGTTGGTGGTCATGCGATTATTGTGCGCGATGCAGCGGTAATAATATGCAAAAACAGTGGACAGTGAACAGTGCGGCGGGTCGAGGTTCGTGGATTCCCATCCTTTCCGCGATAAAACTGCGGAAAGAATGGGACACCCGAACATTTTTGTGTATACCACCAGTCGGTTTAATGGCTAGAGATGCAGATTCCATTGATAGAACCACCCACTGTTCCGCTGGTCAGGTAGGTGGGTGTGCCGTTCTCCCAGTATGTGGCTACAGATGGACCCGTACTGGAACTGCTTGTATAGCCCACTAAATAGACATCGTTATTGCTGTCGATTGCAATACTGTTCACAGCAGCAGACGCCGTGCCATTGGTCAGGTTGGTGGCCGCGCCGTTCTTCCAGTACGTGGCTATCTGATTGCCAACAACTTTGCCGACCGGGGGGACGGTTGTAAAGCCTGCAATGTAGACATCGCCGCTGCTGTCGAGTGCAATACTGTTCGCCACGGCACTCGCCGTTCCATCGGTTAGGTTGGTGGGTGTGCCGTTCTTCCAATACGTGGCTATATCCCAGTTGGTTGTGGCACTGAATGTAACACCTGTTACATAGACATCGCCGCTGCCATCGATGGCGATCGCCGTCGCGCCACCCCCCTTCGTCCCTGTTGCACCAGTCAGGTAAGTGGGAGTGCCATTCTTCCAGTACGTGGCGACACTATTGCCGGTAGTTCCTTCCATATAGACATTACCGCTGCTGTCGATCGTGATACCGGACAATACAGCATCCGCCGTTCCATCGGTCAAATTGGTGGCCGCACCATTCTCCCAATATGTGGCCACAGTTTTGTTGGTCGTAGCGCTGGTTGTATAGCCAACTACGTAAACATTGCCGCTGTTATCGATAGCTATACCGGACGCTGTAGCCCATTCACTTCCATTCGTCAGGCTGGTAGGTGTGCCGTTCTTCCAGTACGTGGCAACCGCTACGTTTGAGGCGTTGCGTACATCGCCCGCTACGTAGACATTGCTGCTGCTATCTACCGCAATCCCAAACGCGTAAGCAGACTGTGTCCCAGTGGTCAGATTGGTCAGATTGGTGGGTGTGCCGTTCTTCCAGTAGGTGGCATTGAAAGGGGTGGTGTTTGAGGCCTGTACGCTGCCCACCATATAGACGTTGGTGACCGCCGGCGGAGGAGTGGTTGGGGGTGTTGTTGGAGGTGTTGTCGTTGTTGTTGTGCTGCTGCCGCCACAGCCGCAGTAGGGCAGCACGAGAAGAAGAGCTATTACCCATAAGCACGCTTTGAATCTCATGAGACTTTCCTCGTTTATCAAGTGATATGAATCCCAGAAGCTGTTTACAGCTTACAGCAGCATTCGAGGGCGCTTTCAGGGCGCATATCCGGTGCAGAAAAATGCTAATGGAAGATTCAAGTGAAATTGTACTAGTATCCGCGCGGGGGTAGGCAAGATAATTTATTGGATAAAAACCGGCAAAGCCAGTACGGATTGTGCAGCGCCGGCAAACTAACGAATGGGTGCCGATTTTGGGAGATGCGAATAATGAACCTCATGGCGTGCCAGCGCAGACCGCTTGGATGGCAACTCCCTTGCGGCCATGGATCGCCAGCAGCGCCGCGAGCAGCAGCAAAATGACGCCGAGTACGAGCAGGCTGCCTTCGGGGCCGTCCGAGCCGCCGCTCCACAGTGCGCTGCCTGCCGGAGTGGCGGTCAGCAAGTGGCCGGGGGCGACCATGCCGCTGTCGGCGGTGCCGTAAAAGAATGTCTCCGCCCAATCCCACGCTGCGTGGCAGCCAATCGCCCACCACGCCGAGCCGGTCACGTACACGCTGACGCAAAAGACAAAGCCGATCAGCCCGGCCGCAAAGATGCCAATCCAGTTCTCACCATTGTTGCTGGTATGGATCAATCCGAAGAGCGTCGAAGTCACCCACGCCGCCTGCCAGAAAGCACTTCGTGCGGACTTCTTTTTGTGAAGAATCAGGCAAGGAAAAACTCCCAGCAGCGCGATGGCA
>CAYOYX010000087.1:0-15941 GCA_964408275.1 uncultured Occallatibacter sp. | reverse complement strand
GCAGGAGATCGCGCAGAATGTCTACTACTTCGAGACTTCGGATGACGACCCGGAGCTTGGGATAGGACGCCGAGTCGTCCGCCTGGGAACCGTTCCTGTGGGCAGCCTGGTGGTGCGCGGCGAAACCAGTCCGCTGACCAACAACGCCATCGCCTCGCTGATCGCCATCACCTTCGACCGCTACCGGGCATTCGCGAATGAGAGCCGCATTGAGACGGAGCGGCGCACGGAGCAGTTGCGCTCGACGGTTCTGGACAGCCTTGCCCACGAATACAAGACGCCGCTTACAGCGATTCGCGCGGCCTCGACCGGCCTGGGCGAGATGGGCCATCTTTCGGCGGCGCAGGCGGAGCTGGTGGCGCTGATCGACGAGCAGACCAGCTTGCTGGGCAACCTGACCACGCGCCTGCTGACCACGGCGCGCCTGGATGCGGGCGAAGTCAAGATTCACGCGACTACGGTCGGCGTGGCGCCGATGATCGAAGAGGTTGTGACCAGCCTCAAGGACCGGTTGGCGAGCATGAAGGTGGCCATTGAACTTGATGACGATGAGCTGGCCATCTGCTGCGACCGGCAGTTGATGGTGATGCTGCTGACGCAGTACATTGACAATGCCTGCAAGTATTCGATCTACGGCACTGTGATTACGATTCGCGTGGCGCAGGCGAACGCGGAGGCGATCTTTTCGGTACATAGCTACGGCCCGGTGATTCCCGTCAATGACCGGGAGCGCATCTTCAACCGTTATTATCGAGCCATGACTCACGGAGGCAGGCGAGCGGATAAGGCCAGCGGGACGGGAATTGGATTGTCGGTGGCCAAGCGCGTGGCGCAGATTCATGGCGGTCATGTCTGGGTCACGAGCGATGAGCACGATGGAACCACATTTTTTGCGGCCATCCCGGTCTTTGCACGGAAGGAGAGTTCTTGATGAATCAGCCCGTTATTCGCATTCTTGTAGTTGATGATGAATCGGCGATCCGCAGGGCGCTGCGCCCGCCGCTGGTGGAACTGGGCTTTCAGGTGGTGGACGCCACGCGCGGGGAAGAAGCGCTGCAAACGCTGCGCTCGAGCGTCTTCGACGTGGTTCTGCTGGATGTGAATATGCCGGGAATCGGCGGCATTGAAACGCTGCGGCGGATTCGCGCCTTTGCACCGCGGTTGCCGGTTCTGATGCTCACCGTGCGCGACGCGGAGGAGGACAAGGTGGAGGCGCTGGAGTTGGGCGCGGATGATTACGTCACCAAACCCTTCAGCACGCGCGAGCTGATTGCCCGCATTCGCTCGGCGGTGCGCCGCGTGCGCGCTCCAATCCGCGCCGAGGACGCGCCTATCGAGATCGGCGAACTGCGCCTCGAACCGGTCAAGCGCAAGGTCGCCAAGCGCGGACTGCCGGTTCACTTGACGCGCAAGGAGTTCGATATTCTCCATTGCCTGATGAGTCGCGCCGGTCGCGTGATTACATACGCGCGGCTGCTGACCGCAGTCTGGGGCGCGGATTGCCGCGAAGAGGTCGAGTATCTGCGCACCTTCGTTCGCCAGTTGCGTAAGAAGATCGAGGACGATCCGGCCAATCCCGTCTATCTGCTGACCGATGTCTATGTCGGCTATCGCTTCGCCGACGCGCAGAGCTTTGCCGGTGATGATGCGGACAGCTTGACGGAAGAAGCGACTCCAACCGGCGAGCCTGAGGTATCGCCGGAAGAAGCGCCAAACTGATCTTGCCGATAACACGGATGATTGGGATTCCCAAGTCTCAATACTGAGACCTGGGAATCCGCCGAGTACAACTGACTCACCATCCTTTTGCGCCGAATGGCATGAAGTCGATTTTTGCGAAGGTGCCGGCCAATTCGGCGGTGCCGATCCCCTGACCCACCGTGACGAACAACTCGTTCGTTGCTCCATTGTTTGTGGCTCCGCCGCCGAAGGCAATTCCCCAGAGATTATTGAGAACAATTTTCCTCCCAAACTCGTCTCTGATGGCGCCGACAAATCTTCCGTTGACCGGATCGAAGGCATTGATGGTGCCCTCGACCGAGTTGTTTGAAACCAGCAGAGTATTGCTCAGAGGGCCAAAGTTAGCCGGAGCTGCGGCGACACCCCAAGCCTGATTGAGCGGCAGCCCTTGAATCAGTGTCTTCACGAAGGTGCCGTCCTCTTTGAAGACATCCACGTAGCCTCCGTCACCGACGTTTGGCACGGCATACGTGACATAAACCTGGCCAGCGATGTCCTGCACGCCGAAGACGGAGAAGGTGGATGGGATCGCCGGATCGCCAAACGACTTCACCAGCGAGAAACTTCCGTCGAACATATCGATGTGATTATTCGTATTATCCGCCGCGTAGAGAAAATTCCCCGAGGGATTGCTGGTGATGGCAAGGCCCGTATAACTCGCCTTGCTGGCTGAGTTGTCCACCACCAGGGTCGCCAGGTTCCTGTTCAGGCCCGGCCAGGCGCTGATAGTGCCATCCAGCGTGGCAAAGATGAAAGACGAGGACTTGCCCGAAACCAGGAAATCCGTCTTCGATGCGTTGTACACGATTCCCGTCGGTGTGCCGGGGCCGTTCAGGCCTGTCGCCTCAACCGGCCCGTTTCCGGCGGTGGGAATCACAACCTTGGTTGCCTCTTGAGTTCCGGTTGCGGTATAGATGGTTGACCAGCCGGTATCGTTATCGCTGATCCACCACGGGCTGGTGGCGCTCCGGGCCAACCCCCAGGCATTGGCCAGCAGTGGATCGATGGTTGGGGCTTTGTGGACTTGATTCGATACCAGGTTTGTGAGTTGATATTGTGCCTGGGCCGGGGCCGAAAGCATGAGAAGAGCCGCGCCGAAGCAAGCGGCGACTGCGATCCTGCAAACCTGCATATTCATCTCTCCTAATTGAAGTCGGGCGCAGAGGAAGCGTCGAACCAAAGGGGAAGTGACCGGGTAAATAACCTTCTCTGGCCGCTTGAATCGTAGGCCAACTCACAAGCTGGAATTGTCACT
Organism: uncultured Occallatibacter sp.; assembly: GCA_964408275.1. Classification (GTDB taxonomy): domain Bacteria; phylum Acidobacteriota; class Terriglobia; order Terriglobales; family Acidobacteriaceae; genus Telmatobacter. The sequence continues at coordinate 12,946 of CAYOYX010000087.1, read as the reverse complement.
GGCTGGTCACCAGTTTGTTAAATCTCATCTTAGGCGAAGTGCTCCCGAATGACGCGAGAAAGAATTCGCACGCAAACGAGTTGATTTTTTGGCGGGTAATCTCAAAGTATCTGAGGAAGCTGACGGTAGTTAGACGCAGTTAGTTCATCGTCTCCCACATCTCAAAATCGAGATGTGGGCCACTCATTCATTTTTGGATGCTCGTACCTAGGATTAGACCGGACCTACTCGTCGTAGTGCAGCAGGCTGAAGACATCGTAGCCGGAGAAGCGGCTGCGGCCTTTGAGGAAGTCCAGCTCGACGGCGAAGGCCAAGCCGGCGATCTCGCCGCCCAGTTCTTTAACCAGCTTGATCGTCGCCTCCATGGTGCCGCCGGTGGCCAGCAGGTCATCGACCAGCACCACGCGTTGGCCGCGCCGGATTGCGTCGAGGTGAATCTCCAGAGTGTCGCTGCCGTACTCCAGATCGTAGGTGACGCGCGCCACAGGAGCGGGCAATTTGCGCGGCTTGCGCACCGGCACAAAGCCGGCGTTGAGGCGGTAGGCCAGGGCCGGCCCAAAGATGAATCCCCGCGCCTCAATGCCCAGCACCAGGTCGATCTTCTGTGCAGCGTAGTGCGCGGCCATCGCGTCGATCATCGCGGCAAAGCCGCTCTTATCCTTGAGCAGCGTGGTGATGTCATAAAACAGAATCCCCGGCTTGGGAAAATCCGGCACGGTGCGCACCAGCGCCTTCAGAGCTTTTTCATCGACGGGCTTGATTGCTTCGGACATATTGCGATAGACTCCTTGATCTGAGATGGTGATGGGCTTCGATAGCGATTATAGATGGGAGCGGGGAAGATCGAATAGGGAATTGGAATACGCACTTTACTTGTTGGGGCAGGGTTATAATGGGTTTGACTTTGAACGCACCGGCGCGGAGCAGTTAAGACGGTGTAAGGAGGATATCCGCGCATGGACCTCAAGGATGGCGCCATTCCTCATGCAGCCAGACGAATCGCAGGTTGCCGGCAAACTTTCCCTAATCAAGTGCAATCTTTAATCTGGGGCAACTGCAAGCGCACTGATGCAGCGCGATTCTCAAGCGGCGAAATGAGTGAAGCCGAGGGCGTTTTTCGCCGATAGGACGGATGTGCGTCGTGCTTCATGGGTCGATTCAGCAGACGGTTATCTCGCGGCATCAGTTTTGCAGAATCGATGGGAGATTCCATTGACTACAGGGGAGTTATGAGCGACCGGGCGCAGGGCACACACGATGCGGTTGTCCCGCTTGGAGACCGTCGTGCGTTGGCCGTACAGCGTCGCAGTCGCATTCGTGCAGCCGCCGCATTTACGGTACTTTCGTTCCTGCTCGCGGCGTTTGCGGCCCATGCTGATGCCGCGAAGCCGGTAGAGGTAAAGCTGCGCACGATTACAACGGCGCGCGAGGCGCACGACCTGAGCAGCGAGGATGCGGCGCGCGGCTATCCTGTTCATCTGCGCGCGGTGATCACCTACTACGACTGGAGGTCCGCCAAGAAGCGCAAGGGAATGACCGTTCACGATTCCTCCGGCAGCGTCTTTCTCCGCCTTGTGGAGGGTTTCGCCGATCCGCTGTCTCCCGGAACGCTGCTTGATGTGCGCGGCGTGAGCGCGCGCGGCGAGTTTGCTCCCGTCGTCGATCATCCTCAACTCAGCGTCATCGGACATCCCGGCCTCCCGGTGGAGGCACATCACCCCAGCCTCACGCGCATGATGATTGGCGCGGAGGACGGCCAGTGGGTAGAGGTGGAGGGCATCGTTCGCTCCGTCACCGATTACGGATATTACGCGATGCTGCAACTGGCCATGGCGGACGGAACCCTTGCCGTCAAAGTGATCAAGGACGGGAACTACAATGCCGCCGGATTGGTCGATGCAAAAATTCGCCTCCGCGGCAACTCGCAACCGATCTTCGATGTAAGCCGCAAGCACATGATCGGCGTCCGCATCGAGTGCCCCGGGTTTTCCCAGGCGGGCGTCCTCGAAGCTACTTTGCAAGATCCCTTCACTCTGCCCATCGTTCCCATCTCGGAGTTGTTGCAGTGGGATATGGCTCCCTTGCTGGCTCACCGTGCTCATGCGCGGGGAAGAGTCACGTTGCAGTGGCCGGGTACCACGATTTGCATTCGGGATGCCTCGCAGGGAATCTGCGCGCATACGACTCAGCAGACGCCGGTGAGCGAAGGCGAAATGATCGACATTGCCGGCTTCGCCGAAGCCGAAGGCAATGCCGCCGTGCTGACGGACGCCATCTACAGCCCAGCCGGAAATACACCTGCTCAGCCGGTCCTGGCCGAGCGAGTGAACGAGGAGCAGTTGCTGCTCGGCAAGCATGAATCCCAGCTTGTTCAGATCGACGGTGAACTGATCTCACGCGATCCGGCCTCGTCCGACACCACGCTGCTGCTGGCCGCCGGCAAGCGCAGCTTCACGGCTGTTCTCCCGGAAAAGCTGGGAGGGCCGGAGATAAAGAAATGGCAGAATGGCAGCGTACTGCGCATCACCGGAATCTGTTCGGTTCAGAACGATGCGCAGAAGACTGGTGTGGGAACGGCGGAGATTCCGCCCAGAACTTTCAAGATTCTGATGCGCTCGCCCGCCGACGTGATTGTGATTCAAAAAGCCTCCTGGTGGACGCCGGCGCATATGGTGGTGTTGCTCGCTTTGGCGCTCTGCGGCACGCTGGTTGCGCTGGCCTGGGTGATGGTGCTGCGCAGACGCATTCGCGAAAGCGAAGAGCGTTTCCGCCACTTGGCCCAGCATGACACTTTGACCGGACTGGCGACGCGGCTGGTGCTGGAGGACAGGCTTGCCGTCGCACTGGAGAGCGCCAAGCCCCGGCAAACCGGACTGGCGCTGCTGATGCTGGACATCGACCACTTCAAGCAGATCAACGACACGCTGGGCCACCACGCCGGCGACGAAGTTTTGCGCGTGACCGCCAGCCGCATGGTCGAGACCGTGCGCAAGAGCGATACCGTCGCTCGCATGGGAGGCGACGAGTTTGTCGTTCTGCTGCCTGAATTGGGCGATGCGGGGATGGCGGCTTCCTTCGCCGAAAAGATTGTCGCGGCGCTCTCGCAGCCGGTTGTCTTTGGCGGGCATGAGGTCAAAGTAACCGTCAGCGTGGGCGTCTGCGCCGTCGATGCCGGAATGCTGGATGAGGAAGAGCTGCTGAAGAACGCCGATGACGCTCTCTATCGCGCCAAGGAACAAGGCCGGAACCGATTTGAAGTCTACGCGCCTGCGACCGTAAGTTAAACGCCGCCGGGACGGCATTCTGGCACCATCTGCCGCAACAACGCAATCCTTTGGGTACGGAGTTGGTGACGGTACTATATGAGCGGTTCATGCAGAAGGATATGTCTCGCCTCCAGCCCCGGAACCGGGAATCGATACTGTTAATTTCCTGCAACTGCCGGAAAACCCTTGAAAAGCCGAGCGAAACCGCGTTATATACAAGACTACCGGCTGATTTGCCGGAATCTGGCCTGAGGCGACTCAGGAGGCAATATATGCGCAGCAACGCCGTCCGCTCCAACCTGCTGGTTCCGGAAGTCCGCGAGGTCATGGATATTCGCCAGGCCTCGGATTACCTGGGCATCTCTCCCGACACGCTCTACAAATACGCCTCGGAGGGCTTTGTGCCCGCCTTCAAGCTGGGCAACCGCTGGCGCTTCAAACGCTCACGGCTGGACGAGTGGATGGACCGGCAGAGCGATCAGCACGCCGCCGAGGCCGACCCGCTACAGAAGAAGCCGGTGCGTGCCGCATTCTGAAGGCTGAAAAGAAGCCTCCCCGCAACCAATCCAGCGGTGATACTCTGCTTGCAGGGATTGCCCCAGGAAATAATAAAGGCCTCAGGTTATGGACATTGAGATCGTAGTTGTAGGCGAGCAGGGCAAGTGGGTTTTGAATCATGCGCGCATTCGCATTGGTCAGGATCCGAATTGCGAAGTCAGCCTGCCCGCCGGAAAGTATCCGCAGGTATCAGGCCAGCACGCGGTGCTGGAGTCGGCGGATGGCATGGTTCGGCTGGGGACGGGCGGCGGCGATAGCTTCCTGAACGGCCATCCGGCAGGCGCGGGCGCCATTCTCCGCTCCGGCGATCTTCTTCGCCTGGGCGCGGGAGGGCCGGAGCTGCGCATCCAGTTTCTTGGTCGTGAAGCGGTCACGCGGCCCATCGAACACGCGGCCACGCGCATCATCTCTCAACCTCCTCCCTCGCAGTATGAGCCTGCGCGCAGTGCGCATGAGCCTACACGCGTGATCTCCACTCCGGCATCCACCGTCTATTCCACTCCTCCGGCGGGCACGGAGAGAGTGAGCCATGCGACTCAGGTGGTCCCCTCCAGTCCCGTTGCACAGCCTGTGCAAGCCGCCGCACCGCGCGCGGCAGAAAGCGGAAATATGCGTACTATCGAAGACAAGCTGAAGTCGTTGCGGCTCATCCTGTGGGCAAATCTGGCGCTGGTCGCGCTGCTTTTCGTTTTTATCGTCTTGCAGAGCCAGGAGCTAAACCAGACCCACAAGGATTTGCAGGCCTTTCGCGCGCAGTCGCAGACCGCCGTCGGCGAATTCATGCCCGACCTCAACAACCGGCTGAACTCCTTTGATCAGCGCATGGACGGCATGGACGCGAAGATCGCCGCCGCGCAGGATCGCATGGTACAGGCCATGAACGCGCAGGAGAAGGCCGCCGAGGATCGCATGGTCAATCGCATGAACACGGAGATCCCCGCCATGCTGGACAAGTTTGTCACTCAGAAGATGGGCGAATTGAAGCAGCGATAGTTTTATGCGCGCAGCCGAGCAATCAGTCCCGACGGCGCGATTCTGCTCAGAGCGCTCTGCCACTCCGACTTCACTTCGGCGCTTGAGAAATCGACGATGCCTTGGACATTTTTGAGCGCCTCGCACGCGCCTTCGCGGTCGTGCTTGCGCAAGAGAGCATGGGAGCTGCGCAGAGCGCCGGCAATCAGCCTGCCGGCAACGGATTGCTGCCGCGCGCGAAAGGCCGCGGCTATCGCCGCAAAAACAGATGAGCCTGCGGAGGCCGTGATGGCGCGGCGCATCACCTCATCGCTCGCCGCGAGATCGCTCTCCAATCCCGTGTAGGCTCTGCCCATCGTCCGGTAGAGAGCCTGCGCGCGATCGTCCTCGATTGCGGCCAGCGCGGCCTGCACGCGCGTTGAATGCAGTATGGCCGCTGGCTGCCTCCGCAAAAACTCCCGCGCGTCAGCGAGCTTCATCTTCGCCGCCGTTGCCAATGCGGCTTCCGTCTGGCGGCTCAGCGCATCGCGGCCCGCCGCGGCTTCTTCAAGGAGCAAGCGCAAAGCCGCATCATCGCCTTGCCGCAGCTCGTCTTCGAGAAACGCAATCGCTTCATCGTAAGCCGCATTGCTCAGTAGCGACTGCGCCTGGGCAACCTTGCCGCACAACAGCTTCTGGCGGCGATGCTCCTGCTCCTCGGCGCGCGCGTAATCCAGCAGGGAGAGGATTTCGCCGGTGGCGATGCCCTCGCTCCGGCAGTCCTCCAGAATAGTGACCGCGTCCAAGTAGCGGCTCTGTTCGAGAGCCTCGCGCGCGCGGGAGAGATAATCGACGCGCCGCTCGTCGACAGATTGCGTCTCGCTGCGCTCCGTCAGCAGCGCCTCCAGATTCATCAGCCGCTCATCGCCCGGCAGCCGCTGCCGCGTTTTCTTCACCAGCTCCAGCGCTTCGCGAGGACGGAGCTTGCGGCAGGCCTGAATCGTTTCATCCGCCAGATTGCGATTCTCGTACTCTCTGATCCGGCGCTCCAACGTCGTGTTCAATCGGTAGAGCTTGGCCTCGGAGGGCAGAGCGGCCATCGCCTCCTGCACTGCGCGCGCCGCCTTCTGCAACTGCTCGAAGCTCGCGGCCTGCGCAACCTCTTCCTCCAGCCTTGCGATTGCCTCTCTCTGCCGCTCCAGTTCCACTCCGGAGTGGACGTCCTCAAGCAGAAGCGGCAGCTCGGGGTTGGCGGGATCGATCTCCTCAGCTTGCCGCAGCACTTCAACGGCTTCACGATAGCGGCGAAGGCCGATCTTTCCACGCGCCGAATCCAACAGAGCGCGCGCCCGCGTCTGCCGCTCGGCCTGCGCCGCCTCTTTGGCGAGAATGTTATTGAAGGCGAGAATTTTTGAACTCGTTTTGTCGATCTTCAGCGCCTCTTCAGTTGCGGCCAGCGCCGATTTGAAGTCGCCTTTGCGCCGCGCCGTCTCCGCCTGCATCATCAATCCGCTGACGCGATCTTGCTTCTGCTTCTCTTCGCGCGCCCTCTCGCGCAGCTTCACCAGCTCAGGATTCGCGGCGTCCAACTGCAATCCGGCCTCCAGCGCGGCAAGGCTCTGATCGAAGCGTCGGTTGCTGATCGCCTCTTCGGCCTGCGCGCGAATCTGCTGAATTCTCTCTTCGCGCTGGCGCAGGCTCATGCGCCGCTGAATCTCGCTCAGCATCGAGCGAGCGCCGACGTGCTTGCTGTCGATCTTCAGCAATTGATGAAGCACGGCGCGCGCGCGCGCCAGCTCTCCGCCTTCCATCAACTGCTCCGCTTCGGGCAGCATCTCCAGAATCTGTTCTTGCTGAAGCTCCGCGATCACCGCGGTCAGATCGGCGGCCATCTCCTCGGCTGCTGGATAGCGATCGTCGAGCCGCTTGGCAAGAGCGCGGTCCACAATCAGCTCCAGCGAGGCGGGCAACTCCGGGCGAATCTCGCTCAATCTCGGATGCGGCTCGGCGAGAATCCGCTGCATGAGCACTGTATCCGCGCCGCTGAAGGGAAGCTGCCCTGCCACGAGTTGAAAGAGCACAACGCCTGCTGCAAAGATGTCCGAGCGCCCATCGACCTCCTCATTGCGCAGCCGCTCCGGCGCCATGTAAGGCACCGTGCCGATCAGGTTGCCGGTCAGCGTCAGGCTCTGATCGCGCTCGCGCTTCTCCAGCCGCGCAATGCCGAAGTCCAGAAGCTTCGCCGATCCATCCGGTTGCACAAAGATGTTGGCCGGCTTCACATCGCGATGAATCACGTTGTGGCGATGCGCGTAACCGAGCGCCGCGCAGACCTGCTGCACAATCGCCAGCCGCTCCACCAGCGGAATGGGAGCCTCGGAGCGAATCAACTTGTCGAGCGGTTCGCCCTCCACGCGCTCCATCACAATGTAGGGCGTTCCTTCGTCGTCGCCCAGGTCGTAAACCGTCACTATATTCGGATGATTCAGGCGACCGGTTCTGCGCCCTTCCTCGTAAAAGCGGGCCAGCATATTTTCGTCGCCGGCAACTCCCTGAGTGATTGTTTTGATGGCCACCTCGCGGCCAATCTGCTTATCGATGCCGCGATAGACGACGCCCATGCCGCCGCGTCCCAGCACATCGACAATCTCGTATTTGCCGATATGGCTCACTACTGCGTCCGGCTTGTTCTTCACGGAGTTCACCTTCGTCTCTTGCCTCTGGCCCGGCGTATTGCCCTGCGTTCTATGGCGTAATCGTCTCCGGCCGCATATTGAAATTTTCCATCAAAAATTGTTTCGCGTGAGCGCGTTCGGGCGACTTGTCCTCGCGCGTCAGATGCAGATAGCGCAGATAAGACTCGCCTGCCCCATCCAGGTCGTCTTCCTTCTCGCGTTCGCCCGCGCTCTGGTAGATCTTCGCGGGCAGCTCTTCGACGCGCTTGCGCACCGCCTCAATCAGCTCCTTGCGTGCCGAGTTTTCCAACTCCGTCATGAACTCCGCCGGATCGGTCGCGGCGCCGGCGCTCTTCACCCCGCGCGTGTCCTCCGGCTTCACGTCTTCCAGCAGCACATCCTTCTTGTGATCCTCGCGAGTAATCGGCACGAGGCTCGAACTTTGCCCGCTGAGTGAATCGATGATGCGGAACTGCAACTGAATCGCGCCGTTGATGTTGATGGTCTTCCGGTGGTAAGTGTAAGGCCGGATGATGTCCCTAGTCGTGGATTTAGGCGTTGCATCCAGCGTGATATGCGCGCCCTCCACGCTCTTCTGCGCCTCCCGCACGGCGTCATCCAGCCGGCTGATCTCATCCCGATTGCCGCGCGCCTCCGCGCCTTGCAGCGCGGTCTGATCGGTCTGCAACTCCATCTGCGCTTTTTCATACGCGCGATTGGCCCGGTTCCACGCCTCGCTGGGAAGCTGCTCCTCGCCGGCGCGATACTCGGAGTCCTCCGCTTCGATGGTGGGCGTCACGGAGAGATGATTGTCCAGCACATCGCCATCCAGATCAAAGTCCGGTTCCAGCGCGGTTGCCTCTCCCGCCATAACCACCTTCACTGGCACCGCGCAATTCTCCAGGCCCGCGGCAATCGCGTTTTCCAACTGACCGGTAATCCCCTGGCTCTCGCGCTGCGAGGTCTGGTCGCGGAACTGCACGCGAATCGAAAGCCGCGCGCGCATGGCATGAACCGCCGAGGCGGAGACCATCGTATCGCGCACAGCCGCCAGATTTGCAGCCTTCAACTGCGCCGCCTCCTCAAGATAAGCCCAGCCCAGCTCCGTGCCCGTGCCTCCAGGCTTGGCCAGATAGTGCTTGGCCTGTTCAAACTGATAGGCGCTCAGCTCATTCGCATCCAATTCCATCTTGTCTCTGTACGATTCGTTGCCGCTGATCTGATAGGCCGTCTGCAATCGCTGATAGGCCTTTTCGATTCCGATCTCGTCGGCCACTCCGCGAATCGGACTGTGCGCCAGATGCAGGCTCTTCGCCTCCTGCGCCGCGCCCTGCGCATATCCAGGCTCCAGCTTCTTCATCTCATCGGCAACCTTCGCCTGCTGCTCCGCAGGAAGGCTGGCCAGAACCTCGTAGGCGCGGACCATATTATGCTGCGCCTGAAACTCCTTGCTGGCGGCCAAAGCCTTATCCACCACCGCCTGGTCCGACAGAACCGCCAGCTCACTCTGCGCCTTCTTCACCAGCTCCCGCGCTTCCAGCGTGTCCTTCACGGCGACGGCCCGCTCGAACTCCTCGATAGCCGCCGCCCACTCCCGGCTCTGCTCCAGGCCTTTGCCGTGCTCAATGTGGTAGCTGTAAGCCGCGTCAAAGAAGGCCGCCAGACGAGCGTCCTCCGCCGCAAAGGCGCGATAAGGCAGAACGTAGACGTAAGCCTGATCGAACTGCTTGGCCGCGCTGGCCTCGCCTGCCGAGCGCAACGCCGCATCATACTCGCCGTTCGACTTCTGCACGTCCTCCGCCAACGCCTGACCCAGAGAATAAGACGGATCAATCGCGGTCACAGTCTCGCTGAACCTGCGCGCATTTTGCAAATGAACGTAGCCAGCCGTGTGCGCGGCAAGCGCCGTGCGATAGGCGTACAGTTCGCTGTGTCCCTGCTCGGCAATCACGGCCAGCCGGTCGCCGATCTCCTTATTCAGCCGCGCGGATGCGGCCTGCTCAGGCTCCAGCGCTCGCGCCTTGTCAGCACGTGCTTTGGCTGTCTTCAAGTCGGCGTAACTGGTCTTTTCTCCGTTGAGTGAGTTGTTGTAAGCCTGGAGCGCCGCTTCGCCCTGTGCGAGATAGATTGATGCCAGAGCGTGTTTCGCCGCCGTCGCGTGCTGCCCTGTCGGATAGTGCGCGAGATACGCCTGCCAGCCTGCCACATCTGCCGCCAGTTGCGTGCGCAAAAACTCGGCCAGCTCCACATTCAGCGCGGCAATAAAGACCAGCTTTGTCCCCTTCTGAATCGGCGGAGCAGATGCGAGGCTGCCGCTTCCCGCATTGGCAACGGTTCCTTGCAAAACGGTTTGATCGGCCAGCGCGGTCAGCGAATAATTCCAGCCGCGCTCCAGCCGCAGATTATCCGCCAGCACGCAGACCGGCTTGGCAAAGCCTCCGGAGACGGAAGGCGCGTAGTAGCGCAGTAAGCCGTCCGCGCCGCGATCCAGTATCCCGCCCGCCGCCAACTGCACCTTGAACATTGCGGCATAAGCGGCGCGATCCACTTCTCCCGTCATATAGCTTGAGCAGTCCCGCATCTCCGCCCGGTCATTGATCAGCACATCGGTAAGCTGCACATACGCCGGGCCGGAGGCGGTGTTGTAGAGTTCGATAGCGGTCAGCGCATCTTCTCTTGCCGCCGCAGCCGGCGCGCAACATCCCGCTGCCAGGGCCGCTGCCGCGATAATTCCCGCCAGTGAGGCCCTGAGGCCCTTCACTCTCAGCGCACTAGAGAACCATCTCATGACTTTCCACCGACGAAACAAGACTAACAGTCTTTCCTTAAACCCTGATCGCTGGAACTTGTTGCGTACGTCTGGTTTGAAAGGGCGCGGCGTTACAGTATGCGGAAAGAGATAGTTCCGGAAAGGTTTCGTATCACGGCACGACTGGTAGGTCAGGGCTTTAGCACTGACTGCTGTAAGTGCCGCAAAATCAATGAGGGCTTTAGCCCCTGATGAAACGAAACCTTCACCCCCTCAACCATTTTTTGAAACAAGCTCTGAACCATTAGACGGCAGGATGCGGAAGCAGTAAAGTGACGATAGTATATATATGGCCGCGCTTTCCCAATCTCGAAAGCCAGAAGGGGCTGCGGAACCTTTGTCCGCCGAAGCCGCGTCCAATCCCTCCACGGGCCAAGCCTGCATCTCGCTACGCCTCTGGCTCTCCGGCCGTCCCGATGCCTCCCTTACCGTCCACGCAAGCGGCAATCCGGCGGTTTGCCTCATCCATGACCTCATTGCCGCCTCCGAAGGCCAGCTCGTTGCCAGCCGGGGAGGCGTTCTCGTCGCCGGCTTCCTCTCCTATCCGGCGGCAATTCTGGCGGCGCGCCGTTTGCAGTGGGCCTTTCAGGGATTCTCTGAGTCCAGCGGACCTCGCTCCGCCGCTCTCGCGCTGCTGGTTCATTCCTTGCGGGAGGCTCCGTCAGAAACCTCCGGCGGCGCTGTTCTTCGCTCGCTCGGAGAGGCCGCTCCAGGCGCCATTCTGCTTACTGAAGCAGCAAGCCGCCCTCTTGACGGCCTTCCCGGCCTCCCTTTGCGAGCATCCTCTATTGCCGGTCTGCGCGAGTTGCTTTGGCGCGGCGCTGATGGCCTGCCGAACCGCTCCGGCGACGAAACAATTCTGACCCATCTCATTGACGAGGCGCAGAATCCCCCGCCCATCACCGAGCAGTTGCCCGCGCCCGACTTCGCCGCAGCCGAGCCGCAGGATTCACCCGAGCCACGCCGCCATGGCTGGCTCATCAGCGGTCTCGCGCTGGCAACGCTGGCGATAGCCGCTGTGGCCTACCTTCATTTCGTGCGCGGAATGAACTTTCCGTTCTCCGCGCAAGATCAGGAGCAGACGGCCAATCAGTTGGCTCCAGCGACTACAGCTCCTACCGTTCAAGCACAGCCGCTAACGGCTAACCTCGCTGCTCCTTCGCAGCCAGCCAGTCTTTCAAACGACCTGCCCTCTGCTACGCCCACTCCTGCAAATCCTGCCCCGTCCGGCGACAATCACTCTCCGGCAGCGCCCAAAGCGGCCAAAACTCTTCCCAAGATTGAGATCAAGCCCGCCACAATAGCTATCAAGCCCACTCCCTCGCCGGTCGCGCCTTCGCCAGCCAGGGTGAGCAATGAGAGGTGCGATCTGGAGCCGAACGAATACTCCGGGCAGATTGATCTTGCCTGGAAGAATCTGGGCCGGGGCCGCTATGCCGACGCCAAGCGGCAGTTCAGCGCCGTGCTCGCCTGCGATCCCGGCAACGCCCGCGCCCGCGAAGGCCTGGAGCGAGCCAGAATGGCCGCCAACGCCGAAGGCCAGCCGGAAAACTGACCGGCTCTCAAAACCTGGCCCAACGATAATACGCATCGAGAATAGGTTGCCCCCACAAGCTGCTGACAATGCCGCCGATGCAGAGAAACGTCCCCAGCGGCAGCTTGATCGCGGCCCAGCCCTCCGAGCCTCGCCGCGCCGATGGAATCACTAACAGAACAATTGCAAAGACAGCTCCAAGCGTAACTCCCAAACCAAACGCAAGCAGAGCGCCGGGCAGGCCAAGCCACGCGGCCAACAAAGCCATCAGCTTGGCGTCGCCCAGACCAATGCCTTCGCGGCGGCGGAAGAGCCAATAAAGCCAGCGGATGAGAAGAATGAGGGCGGCGGCTGCGAGGATGCTAAACAGACATTTGAGTGCGACGTCGAGCAAATCGTGCCAATAGGGAGGCTCGAAATCAATGCGCCTAAAAAAGATCACTGTGCAAATGAAGCCGAGCAGTATGCCGGGGAGCGTGAGCCAGTCTGGCAACCAAAGGTTTTCCGCATCCAGAACAGCCAACGCAGTCAATAACCAAAGAAAGAATGCCCATCCAATCGTGTATACCAGTCGTTCGCTCTGAAGGTCTAGTTCTAGTACGGAAGCCAATACGTTCGGTTTCCAATAACCCAGATATTGCCAGCTTTCAAGTGCCCACAGCCCCCCCACCGCCGCTTCCACCAGCGGATACCGCCAGCCTATCCAGCTCCTGCAACTCCGGCAGCGGCCACCGAGCGCAATCCAACTCACCAGCGGCACATTCTCCCACCAAGCGAGCGTGCGCCCGCACTGGCGGCAATGCGAACGCGGCTTGACCACGCTCTCGCCCGCCGGCCAGCGGCTCAGGCAGACGTTGAGAAAGCTGCCGAAGCAGAGGCCCAGCAAGCCTACAAAGATCGTTCCCAGAATGCGAATCATCGTCGAGGTTGAGTATATCGCCGCTCACCCGCGCGATAGACTGAATTTGCATGGAACCCACGCCGGAACGCTCAACCGCTGAGACCAACGCGCCGCGCGCCGCTGACACCGCTCAGGCGGCGGCCTTGTTCGCTGAGTCTGTCAAAATCATGGCTCGCTTGCGCGCGCCCGACGGCTGTCCGTGGGACCGCGAGCAATCCTTCGACTCGATTCGCAAGTACACGCTGGAGGAGA
>CAYOYX010000086.1:0-16072 GCA_964408275.1 uncultured Occallatibacter sp. | reverse complement strand
GATGTTGAAAGTACAATGTATAGAAGCCTTGACACGGAAGAGGTCGCTGGTTCGAGTCCAGTCGTGCCTACCATATTTATCAATAGTTTACAGTAATTCGGCTGATATTCCCAACCCTATATTCCTCCACACTTGCGGCGCGCTTTCCGGAAACCTTCGGCGGCATATTGAAATATATCTGTATCCTCAAATGAACGCGTTGTTCGATGCTAGGGTCACACCCTACTGAATGCTGTACTGAATCTCATTCTGTGCAGTTACGCAGTTTTCTCGGCACAGTTCCGATTGCTTCAGCGCTCGCTCATATTTTGCAAGAGACCCCTCAAATTTCAATCTGGTTGCAAGGTCTAGTTGCAGCGCCAAGGCCCTGTTCTCTGTCAAGATTGCATTCTGATAGTCGCGATTGGCATAGTAGGCCTCTGCCAGGGTGTCCAAATCATCTGCATTGCCTTCGTCGTTGAGAGCGACGGCGAGCCGTGCGTACTGCAAAGCCTTTGCAGGATCACGCAGCGTTCGATCTGCCGCAGTCGCATAGAGCCATGCGAGATTGTTCAACGCGTCGTCGTTATCGGGATTGAGCCGGATCGCTTGCGCGTAGTCCCGTATCGCTCGGCGAAGATCGCCCTTGCTCTCGTATGCATTGCCCCTGCCGTTGAAGGCTTGCGCATGATTTGGATCCAATTGTAATGCCTTGTCAAAGTCTTGGATCGCCAGATCGTACTGGCCCATGCGCCGATAAGCCTCGCCCCGGTTCCGAAAAGCTTCAGCGTAATTCGGAGTCAATTTCAGAGCTTGATCGAAGTCCTGTATCGCTCGATCAAAGCTGCCTCGAAGCCCAAATGCAAGGCCTCTGTTATTGAAGGCGATGGACATATTTTTGTCATGCTCCAGGCCCGATTGAATAAGGGACGTGCAGCCTTCGATGCATCGATCGGGATTTTCATCCTGACAGCGCAGTGCATTCTTGGCGCGAACATAACCGGCTAATCCGGCAGATGCATCGAGAAGATTTCCCGTACAAAGAAAGGCGCTTGCGGCAATGCGACCTATGACGGCAAGAGATTCATGAAAGACTCGCAACCAACTCCCCTGCCTCATGGGCAACTCTCCTTTGCGCATTTTGCTTTGCGTTGACGTATGTTTTTATGTGACTGAGGGAGACGGCTGCCGCCAATGTAACCTTGCGAAAGCATTCCCCGGATGCGGAATTGGAGAGGCACACATCGTCGAGCGCCCGCATCCAATGACTGGCTGCCGTGCTTACACACTGCGGCCCGTGAACTTCAGTGACGGCGGAGAGAAAGGCCGATAACTCCCGCTCCGCATCTCTAAATAGTCCGGCGTCAGGATGACAAGGATCAGTCTTCATTCCAATAAGCTGCTCTGTACTCATTTTGCCGCTCCTCCTGCTTTCCAATTCAAAATTGATTATTACTGGACGGTTTCAAATTTTGCGCAATAGCGGTCGCACACCCAGCAACGCTCCAGTTCGGGCGCCTTGGAGATGTAACCGCAGACAGGGCGAATTTTGAATTCGACCGGCTCTGTGGCCAGCGACTCAGCGCCGCCTGATTCCATCCGCCTGATCTCTTCGCTCAACAAACGCGCGTGTATTTTTTCCGCTTCAAGCGCCCAGGTGAGTGTGCGCGCGGCGGAATTATCGGCGCTTCGATTCTCCACCAGAAAGCGCGGATACATGGAGTCAATCTCGTAGATTTCATCGCCCAACGCCGCTGTCAGATTCTCCAAGGTCGTCTTTACTTCCACCGGTTGAAGCTGCGCCTCCGCTTCGCCGCCCAGTTGCCGGATCACGCGGGCATGATTGGCGGCGTGGATTTGCTCAGAGCGCGCAATGGCGCGCAGCAGGCTGGCCGTTCCATGCAATCCATCGCAATCCGCTTTGGCGGCAAATGCCGTGTATCTGGCGTAAGCATTCGATTCACTCTCAAACGCAATCAGTAGGTTCTTGACAGTGGTTTCGTTTTCCCTGGCTATCAGACACATCGGCATGGTCATTTCTCCAAAATGCAATTTCATGATGATGAATTGATGCGGCACAGTAGTAACTCGCAAGTGATTCGCTTGAAACAGGCTCGATCCAGGGTTAAGCAAACCCCAACTCGCCCCACTTGGAAAGCAACCTGCTGATGTTGAATAGAAATCTGCCCGTCGCCTGAGCCAACTCTCCACGCGAGAGCGAAAGTTCCACTCCGCCGTGCGCTCTTCTTCCCATTTGCCTGACGAGTCCCAGTAAAGTAACGACATAGCGCTTGATTAAATTTGCTGTCGCTTCTTCGCGCAGGCGTTTCTCTTGTTCCCTCTGTCGGGATGCAACCATCAGGCGCATATTTTCTTTAAGCTCGGGGTATGCCGCGACAAGGTTCTGAAGAACTTCGTTGTTCCAAGCCAGGACCGTGCATGGCTCGATGGCGCGAGCCGAACAAGTGTGGTAGCAAGATGCGGGTTCGGAGACGACGCCGATAGCGCTGCCAGGGCCATGCATCCAGAAGACAGCCTTCACGCCATCTGAGGAGGCTCTCGAGAGACTCACGCTGCCGGAGCGGATCAGCATCAGGTCGCGGACTGTGGCTCCCTGCATGAACAACAATTGTTCGCGACCGAAGCTACTTGGCTGCGCGCGCCACGCAATCTCTCCGTAAGCCTGCTCCGAGAGGCCGCAAAAAAGCGGGCAAGCGCGGATGTGATCAATGCGATCCTCAATGCCGTATGCAGTTACAGATGGCCTTACAAGGCTTTGCCGTACTGCGGTCGAGAGTGCTGCCGCCATAATAACCTCATCACATCTGGTTGGTAATACATCGAGCCTACCGGCTTAGATTGCCGATAACTGAGCAATAGCGACCATCATTGCAACAGAAATCTCAGACCAGGCGTCTCCTGTTGCGACCGGTCAAAAAACACGGCATCGGGAATGCCTTGCCGCGTGACTTGCGAATCGGCTCCGGCTCCGGATTTTCCAAGAATGAATCCCGCCTTTGCAGGCGTCCGTCCGATCACGTCGTTCTGTAGGGCGATTTGTTCCATGCCCATTGCGGCCGAATCATCCGCCGTGCCTATCGCGGATAACTTGTATGCGATCGCGTTGAGAAGATCGAGAGTGTGCAGCGGCTTGGATGCGAAGCTATAAACCAAGCGCACAGGCGCCGTCTTGACTACATCGGTAATGGAGACGAGGCCGGAGAGAAAGAGCACGCCGCATTCGGGTATTTTAGCCGTGATCCGGGTTGCGGCTTCAACTCCGTTCATCGTTCTCATGCAGATATCGGAAACGAATAAATCGGGGATGAACCATGTGGA
The DNA here is from genome assembly GCA_964408275.1 of uncultured Occallatibacter sp. Lineage (GTDB taxonomy): Bacteria > Acidobacteriota > Terriglobia > Terriglobales > Acidobacteriaceae > Telmatobacter. The sequence goes on along the minus strand of CAYOYX010000086.1, from coordinate 12,754 downwards.
TTTCGTGACTGCTTCCTCGCCGCTGAATGCTGTGGCAACCTCATATCCCTGCTCTTCAAGAATTGCGCACAATGTCATTGCAAGGGTTTGATCGTCGTCCGCAACGAGGATTCTGGCTTGCCTTCTGCTGCCGGAGTTCATGTTCATCATGGCGATCCTCCCTCGTGAAGTGCTTGTCCGCATATCAACAGGCGGAGTTATATTGCCGTTTGCCCTGTTGTTTCTATGATGAAGATAGAGGGAGGGAAAAAACACTGCCATCAGCGATTGCCGGAAAATATGTAAGACTTTTTGCGAGGATTTGTAAGATTATTCCTACGGAAACTAACCTATCTCATCGATAGCTTCTTCCAGCCTGATAGCCTGTTGCTCCGCAATGCGCGGCCTGTTATGGCGACTGCCGTTCAATAACTTCTTTACTGCGGGAGCAAGCATTTCGGGTGCGCTGTCTTTGTTGATGTAAGCAGCCGCGCCCTCGCGCAAGCAGCGCGTCGCGTACTGATCTTCCGGCTGCACGCTCACAATAATTACGGGCAATCGCGGGTAGTCGCGCTTCACATCGCGCAGCACATCCAACCCGCCGCGCCCAGGCATATTGATATCAAGCAAGAGCAGATCAAACTCAGAACGGGCTACGAGGTTGAGCACCTCGTTGCCATCGCCGGCCTCGGAAAAGCGAGCTTCGGAAAGCGTGTCGGCCAATATTTCTCTCAGGCCGTGGCGCACCCCGGCGTGGTCATCCGCAATCAGTATATGCATAGCTACTCACGCTCTCCGGCGTGCTGGGGAGGGCTGGAATTCAATTGAACCTGTTAGCCGGTTCGGCAATCCTGCGATTGCTGAACCGGCGCATTGATCAGGGGAAGCCGTCCTGCGAACCGCAAACGCGATTCGTTTTATCTTATCGGATATGCATCTCGCCATCAGTACAAACCTATCTGTAGACCAATGGTCGCGGTGCGCCGATTCTTGCGCCGGACTTTAAGACTCCGGCCAAAACTTGTTTGTTACTGGATAATCATAAAGAAATCATGAAAGGATTGAAGCCGGAAAAGACTGCTTAAATCGTAGGAATTTAGGTCAATAAATTGTAGGAATAATCCTACAGAAGCGGATCAATCTAGTCGATCAACTGATGCGTCATGGAGTAGCGGGTCAGTTCGGCGTTGCTCTTCATCTGCATCTTTTCCAGAATGCGGGCGCGATAGGTGCTGACGGTCTTCACGCTGACGTGCAGCCGCTCGGCAATCTCCGTCAGCGGCTCGCCGGCGGCGATCATTCTCATCACCTCGTGCTCCCGGTCCGAAAGCGATTCATGCGGTGGCTTGCCGGCGGACTCATCCAGATGGGCGACCAGTTGCTCGCAGAGGCGCTGACTGACGTACAGGCCGCCGGCAAGGATTTTTTTGGCGGCCTGCGCCAACTCTTCCGGGGCGGAGTCCTTGTTGATGTAAGCGGAGGCTCCGGCGCGCAGGCAGCGCAGCGCGTACTGATCCTCCGGCTGCATACTCATCACAATGACAGGCAATCGCGGATAAGCTTCTTTCACATCGCGCAATATATCCAACCCGCTCCGCCCCGGCATATTGATGTCAAGCACCAGCAGGCCGGCCGCGAATTCCGACAGACGGCTGAGCGCCTCTTCTCCCGTGGCGGCTTCTTGAAAGCGCGCGCCGGGAATCGCGTCCGTCAGAATCCCCTTCAGGCCGCGGCGCACCACGGCATGGTCATCAGCGATCAGGATATTCATCGTCTTTCCGTTCTGCGCCGGCGGCATTGAGCGGTATCAGCACAGTGATCTTCGTTCCCTTGCCGGGAGAACTCGATACCTGCACGCTGCCGCCGCAGACCTGCGCCCGTTCCTTCATTCCTAAAACTCCCAGCGATCCCGCAACCTCGGATTCACGGAAGCCCTTTCCATCGTCCTCGACGACCAGCAAGAGATTCTTGTCCTGCTGCGACAAGGATGCGCGCACCGACTTCGCCTCGGCGTGCCGTGCAACATTCGTGAGGCACTCCTGAAAGATGCGGAAGACCGCGGTGGCCCGGTCGCCGTCGATCGGCAACTCTACGACAGGCACAACCACCTCGCAGGAGATGCCATTGCGATTGGAAAACTCGTTTGCCTGCCATTCTATCGCAGCCGCCAGCCCGAGGTCATCCAGAACTCCGGGGCGCAGGCCGCTGCAAATCCTGCGTACGGATTGCACGCCGTCGTTGATCAACTCGATCGATCCCGCCAGCCGCTCATGCACTTCGTCTTTCGTTTTTGGCAAGTGGCGCACTGCCCACGTCATGTCCATCTTGATCGCGGTGAGAATCTGCCCAATGTCATCGTGAAGGTCACGCGCGACCATCTTGCGTTCCTCTTCGCGCGCCCGCTGAATGCGTTCAGCAAGGGCTTGCAACTGCTGGCGCTGAATTGCCAGCTTCTCTGTTCTAAGCAGCGCGGCCTCGGCTTTTTTCCGCTCGGTGATCTCTTCGCTGAAGATGACGATTCCGCCTACCTTGCCTTCGGCGTTGCGCCAGGGACGAATCTCCCATCGTACCCACTGCTCGGAGCCATCGGCCCGCGTAAAGCGGTCAGCGTCGCTGCTCAGTACCTCGCCCGCCAATCCACGGCGGTGCGCCTGCTTCCATTCATCGGGAACCTCCGGGAAAATATCGTAGTGTGAAACGCCGCGCAGATCGCGGTCGCCGAGGTTATAGTCGGCCATCCAGCGTCGGCTCGCAAACATATAGCGCATCTCGCTGTCGAACATCGCCAGTGCCGCCGGCGCGTGCTCGACAAAGAGTCCCAACTGCTCCTTGCTCTCATGCAGCGCCTCTTCGGCCTGGGCGTGAGCGGCGCGCAGGCGCAGCGTCATGATGCCAAACTCAAGGTCTCCCGCAAGCTCCATCAGCAGACTTATCTCGCCCTCGGAGAACGCATCCGGCTCGCGCGCATAAATGGTGATCGCTCCCCACGCTTTGTTTCCATCCTTCAGAGGAATCACCAGCGAAGAAGCATAGCCGCGCTTGACGGCCTCTTCGCGCCAGGGAGCAAATGCGGGATCGGTCAGCATATTCCGGCAGATCGACGGCTGCCCGGTGCGGATAGCCGTGCCGGTGGGGCCGCGGCCCTGTTCGCTCTCGTCCCATCTAACTTTGAGAGCCTTCAGGTATCCCTCGTCAAAGCCGGAGTAAGCAACCGGCCGCACAGTCTTTTGTTCATCGTGCTCTGCAACGCCGATCCAGACCATCGCATGACCGCAATCGGAAGTGATAACGCGGCAGACCTCTTCGAGAAATCTCTCCTCATCGCTGGCGTGCAGTATCGCCTGGTTGCTATTGCTCAAGGCCTTGAGTGTGCGGTTGAGCTTATTCAGCTCTTCCTCAGACCGCTTGCGCTCGGTGATGTCTCCCAGCACGCCCAGTAAGCGAAGCGGCTTGCCGTCGGGCGTCAACTCGAATTTCGAGAAGTATTGGATCCATCGCCATTGCCCGTCACTCATCCTGCGGATGCGATAAGTTCCGCGGAACAGGGCGCCGGGCCGCATACTTTCCTCCAACTCCCGGCTGAAACGCGACAGATCTTCGGGGTGAATGGTTTCTTGTACGAATCGATCCCGGTTCACAGCATCGGTGCTCTCAGGAATGCCGAAGATCTCGTACATCCGCTTGTTTTCCCAAACCGCCGTATCCGTCGGCACCATCCACTCGAAAATTCCCAATTGCGCGCTATCAGTCGCAAGACGCAATCGCTGCTCCCGTTCGCGCATCGCCTCTTCGGCTTGGAACTTGGAAACCGCAGTGGCCAAGTGTCCCGCCAGCCGCTCCCACATGACGATGCTCTGCGCCGAAAATCGTCCTTTGCGTCGGTCAACCAACTGGAGCAGCCCATACCGTTCTTCGCCGGTATAGATGGGAAACAGCGCTACCGACTCGTATCCCTCTCGATTGCACCGGTTGCGTGTGCTGTCCGGCAGATCGCCTTCGCTGGCGCTGGCCATCAATTCCGTTGTGCTGTTGCTCCAGAAACTCCCATGCGCCGTGTAGAAGGGTTTTGCGATTTCAACACATCCGCGAATGACGTTGCCGCACAGGCACTCCAGTACGGCCTTGCCGGCGTTGTCCTTCAGAGTTTTTCCAGAAGCATCGTGAGCGCAGAGCCGGCTCTCTATCTGCACAAACTCATCGGAAAATCCGCGTGCCTCAAAGTACGGATAATCCTCGCCTTCGCGCAGCCGTATGCCGACCGCCTCGCAGCCCGATCGTTGTTGAAAGAATGCCGTCGCCCGCTCCAGCAAATCTTTCGTTCCTCCGCTCTGATTCACCATCGCGAGAAAGTCAACCGCAATCTGGCGCTCTTCTTCAACGCGCTTGGCCTCGGTGATCTCGCGCGCGGTCACAACGGAGCCAATGATCGCGCCGTCGTTGCTGCGGATGGGGCTGAAGGAAAGGCTGCCGATCCAGCTCTCGCCGGTGTCTTTGCGCCGCAGAATGTATTCGGCATTCGTCGCCGTCTCGCCTCGCAGCGCTCTCTGAATCGCATACATCTCGCGCGGCGCAGTTTTCCCGTTGGCCAGCAGTACATCGAAGAGGCTTGCAAATTCGTCGAAGCTCCTGACACACTCGGCCTTGCTCTTGAACCTGTAGAAGGCGGCATAGGCGTCGTTGAAATCCACGAAGCGCCCCTCGGCGTCGGTGATAATCACCGAGTCCGTCATGCTGGCCATCGCCGCTGACAGCTTGGCCTCGCTCTCGCGCAGCGTTTCTTCCGTTCGCTTCAGCTCGGTGATGTCCCTGTGCGCCCACAACCTGCCGTATGATTTTCCATCTACGGTCAAAGGTGCGTAATCCCTCAGAATAGTTCTTCCATCCCGCAAGGGGACTTCTTCGCTCACCACCGGCACTCCGCCAGCGACTATCTCCTGAATGCGTTGAAGCGCCTGATCGGGATCGTGGTAAGAACTCTTGATCCGCTCCAGCATGGCAGCCGCATCCACCCCGATCTGGACGGCGGGCGATCCATCGAATCCGAACAAATTGCAAAAAGCCTGATTGGCGAATTCGGTCCGTCCCTCATCGGTGACCAGCAAGACCGCGGTATGCAGGTTCGAAAGAACCATGTAGAAGCGTTGCAGCGTGGTTTTGAGTATTTTCTCAGCCCGTCTCCGTTCGGTGACATCATGGAAGACAAGCACGATGCCGGCGATGGAGCCGTCGCTATCTATGATCGGCGCGGCGCTGTCCGCGATGGGAATCTCCCGGCCGTCTTTTGACACGAGCGCCGTGTGATTGGCCAGCTCGAAGGTGCGCCCCTCGGTCAGCACACGGTAGGCGATATCCTCGGCCGGCGCGCGCGTCTGTTCATTGAGGATATTAAAAACCTTCTGTATCGGCTGGCCAACGGCCTCTTCGGATTGCCAGCCGGTGAGCGCGGCGGCGACGGGATTGAGGAAAGTGATGCGTCCATCTTTGTCGGCGGCCATCACGGCGTCGCCAATGCTGGCCAGCGTTGTAACCCAGCGCTGCTCGCTCTCCGCCAGCGCGCGGCGCGATTTCTCAAAGCTGTTTGCAATCACATCCATGCGGCGCAGCGTGAAAATCGCAACTCCGCAGCCCACGCCCAGGCCGAGAACAACGCAGAGAATTGCAATCAGGTGCCAGTCGCGATGCGCGACGCGATTGCGCTCATCGCGGAGTTGCGCCTCGACGCCCTGAAATCCTGCGATCTGGTCGCGGATCTCATCCACCTCCGCTTTTCCGGCGAGATTCGCATCGAGGTCGGCGTACGCTCCTCCCGCGCGGCGCAAGGCGATCATCCTCTCGGCGTAGCCCTGCCAATGATCGAGATTGTTGTGAATCTCTCTCAGCCGCGTCTGCTGCGGCGGATTATCCGCAACCATGAGATACAACTTCTCGTATTCGGATTCGAGATCCTTCGAGGCTTCCCGATAAGGCTGAAGAAACGCATCATTGCCCGTCACCAGAAAGCCGCGTTCGCCGGTCTCCATATCAGCGGTTAGCCGCAGCAGGCGCCGGGATTGAGCGATCACCTGGTCCGTGTGATCAACCCATTGCAACGAGGAGTTCAGATTGTAAGCTGCCCACAGCGCGGCTCCTGCAAGAACCAACGCCGCGACAAATGGGTACATAATCGTCCCGCGCAGCAACGCTCTGAATCTCGCCTGTTCCAGAGTTGGAAGCCGCGATTCGCCGCCTCCCTGAAGTTCACGAGCGATAGGAACGGTCGCTTCAATCTGGCCGGCGGCTTTTCTCTCTTTGTGGCGCAGATACAGTCCCGTGACAATAGAGACTGTAACTCCAGAAGCGCAGAAGATCACCATGCCGGCTATGTCGGATCTGGAGTGGATCGCAAAACTCCCAACCGGCTCCATCAGAAAATAATCCGCCAACAGCGCGGAGAGCGCCGCGGCCAGTATGCCCTCCGAGACGCCGCCCAGCACCGCGGACAGAAAAACAACCGGATAAAAGGTGACGTAGGTCGGCAGTGAGATGGCGTCCTCCGCCAGCGCCACGCGCAGCAGAAGAGCAAGCATCACCGCAATCACGACATAGATATGTCGCGCAGCGTGGCCGCGAAGGATGCGAACAATGACGCCCAATGGATGAACCGCCTCAGTCGAGGTTCCCGTGGATCAGAAAGCTCATCCCCGTACAATCTCTGGAACGATTTCTACCGTCCCGGCGCTGCGTTGCGCGCCTGGGTGGTGAGACCACTGGGCAATCCGAGTTTAGGCGACCTTTAATTTCGCTGGGGGGAGCATTGGCAGGGTGCTATTGACCGGCTCAATCATAATCGTTCCCCCCTCTCCAACTCAGATTGCGAACGGGCGAGAGTCGAGGATGGCTCAGAAACACTTCGCTTGGAAAACTGACACCAAGTTAGCACAAAACCGAGCAATATAGATCAATATATCACGAAGAAAGAGGCACTTCTGTGATATGAATCACGTTGTGAGCCTGATTCGCGCGATGCAGGTCCTACCGTCCCATGCGGTGCTTGTTCGCATTGATGGCGGAGCGGGCCTCGCGATCGGCCTCGCGGCTGCGTTCCGTCTCGCGCTTGTCCCAATCCTGCTTGCCCTTGGCGACGGCCAGCTCGCATTTGACCCGTCCGTTGCGAAAATAAAGCCGGACCGGGATGAGCGTATGGCCCTTGATCTGCGTCTTGGAGAGTAGCTTGCGAACTTCTTCGCGATGCAGCAGCAGTTTGCGTGTGCGAGTCTCGTCATGGTTGGAGATATTGCCGTGGGAGTAAGGGCCGATATGGAGATTGAGCAGGAAGGCCTCGCCGTTTTGAATGAGGCCGTAGGAGTCTTTGAGGTTGGCCTTGCCCTCGCGGATGGATTTGACCTCCGTCCCGCGCAGGCTGACTCCAGCCTCGAACTTCTCCAGAAGAAAGTAATTGTGGCTGGCGGCGCGGTTGTGTGCTGCATCCCGCTGTCCGCTGGCCACGGGGTCTCGAGGCCGCTCGGCTTTCTGCGGGCCGGGAGCCTTGGGCTGAACAATCACGTGGCTGGTTTGGCGCGCCATGGGAAAACTTCCTCGAATCTTCATCGTAGCATTGGCGCGAGTTATCGTAGCATTGGCGCGGGTTTTGGCAGTTCGGCTGCGGGGATGAGATAAAATGAAGTGTCGCTGGATGAAAAGTTTGACGGACAGCAATTGCGTCTGGGGCGGTCAAGGCAGCCCTGAAGGCCCCGGGATGTCGAGCGGGCCGGCAAAGACGACGGGGAGTTTGATGAAAAGCCGCGCACAAGCACAGGGTGCCCCCGCATTTTTTCGGGCCGCTCATTGGATTGCGCTATTCGCTATTGTCGCCGCATTTGGCCTGTCGAGCGCCTCGTTGCGCGCCGCCGAGTCCGCCGGCTCCTTTTTCAAACGCGGCCAAAGCGCTGAGGCTAAAGACGATTTGGACGGAGCCTTCAACAACTACCAGAAGGCCTTCGCCAAGGCTCCCAAAAACCTGGAGTATCGCACCGCCTTCTACCGGATACGGATCAGCGCGTCGGCGGCTCACGTGACCAAGGGCCGCAAGCTGTTGGAAGCCGGTAACGAACAGGGCGCGCTGGCAGAGTTTTTGCACGCCGCCGAGATCGATCCGAGCAATGAGTCCGCCGAGCAGGGCATTGCCGCCGTGCGCAAAAAGAACGGCGAGACGGCGCCTATGGGCGAGACCAGCCTTCCCGTAGCCGAAGGCAAGCAAGAGGAGATGGAGTCGCTCGGCACGCCGGCGGAGCTTAAGCTGGCCTCCAGCGAGCCTCTGACCCTGCATATGCAGGAAGACTCCAAGGTGGTCTATCAGGCTGTCGGCAAGGCCGCAGGCGTGAATGTTATCTTTGACCCGGCATACACCAGCAAGCGGATTCAGGTGGATCTGAACAACGTCTCGCTGCTGGACGCGCTGCGCATTGTAGGAACGATTTCGAATACTTTCTGGCGTGCGGTAACCAGTAACACAATTTTCGTTGCGGAAAACAGCCGCCAGAAGCACACCGATCTGGATGAGCAGGCCGTCGAGACCTTCTATCTCTCTAACGCATGGCAGCAGACCGACCTTACCGACGTGGGCACGGCCATCCGCAACCTGATGCCCAACGCCAAGGTATATCCGGTTCCCAGCCAGAATGCCATCGTGATGCGCGGCACGCCGGATGAGCTGTTGCTGGCGCAAAAGCTGGTCGATGACCTGGACAAGTCGCGCGCCGAAGTCGTGGTGGATATCGCCATTCTCGAGGTCAGCAAAAACTGGGAGAAGACCCTCGGCATTGCATGGCCTTCCTCGGTTGGAATTGCGCTTCAGCCGCCCACCAGCAGCAGCACTACCTCAACCACAACCACGACCGGCTCAACCAGCAGCGGCGCCTCGCCGACACTTTACGATTTGTCGCATCTGAAGGCGACGGATTTTGCCGTGACGGTGGGTTCGGCGACGGCCAATCTGCTGCTGACCGACTCGAATACCAAGATTCTGCAGAACCCGCGCCTGCGTGCCGCCGATGGTCAGAAGGCAACGTTCAAGAGCGGCGAGAAGATTCCCATTGCCACCGGCTCCTATCAGTCCAGCGCCGCCGTTTCGGCGGTCAGCGGACTGGTCAACACGCAATTCACATACACGGATGTGGGCGTGAATATCGAGATGACGCCGACCATCCACTTCGATCACGACGTGACGCTGAAGATAAAAATTGAGGACACCTCGCAGAGCGGTTCAGTGACCATCAGCGGCGTGACCGAGCCGATTATTGCGCAGAAGACCATCGAACAAGTGATCCGGCTGCGCGAGGGCGAGGCCAGCATCCTCGGAGGCATCCAGAACAAGCAGGACCAGGTCAGTTGGAGCGGCATTCCGGGGCTAAGTTCGATTCCGGGTCTCAAGTACCTCTTCGGCTCCAAGGATCACTCCATCAACGATGACGAACTGGTCTTTCTCGTGGTCCCGCACGTCGTTCGTACGCAAACTTTGGAGAATGTAAATCTGCGCACTATCGACACCGGCACAGGCGCATCGGTCGAGGTTCGTCACATTCCCCTTGAGGTTCCCAACAGCGACGGACCCAAATCGAATCCAGCCGCAAATCCAGCAGCGGCTCCCGCTGTGGTTCCGGTGCGTCCCATCGTGAATACGCCGCCTAAGTTTGGCACGGTTCCGGGCCAAAGCGCACTGGCTGCGGCTCCGGCGGCGCTCGATCAAATACGCGGCTTGGGAGAGACGGGAAACGCGCCGGCACTCGTCCAACCTGCTCCTGCGCCGCCAACTGCGGCACAACCGCGTGTGAGCTTTACAATGGCTCCGCTGTCGGCTCCGCTGGCTGTGGGCGCGGCCTTCAAGGTTCCGGTGGTGCTCAATGGCGGCGCGGATATCACCTCCATTCCTTTGCAGATTTCCTACGATCCCTCCAAACTTGAGTTGGTCAACGTGGACAGCGGAGAATTTCTCAGTCGGGATGGACAAGCTGTACTGCTCTCTCATCGCGACGACGGGCCAGGCGCAATCAATATCAATGCCTCGCGTACGCCGGGGGCGGCGGGGGTCAGCGGATCGGGCGAGGTCTGCATCCTCAGCTTCCAGGCCAAGGCATCGGGAGCAAGCGCAATCATCATCACGCATCCCGGAGCGGTGAACAGCAAGCAACTGCAGTTGCCGGCACAGGGCGCGCGGCTCGACGTTCAGGTGAAATAAGCGGATGAAACGCAGCGAACAAGCTGCACAACAACTCGGTTTTGCATCAAAGGTACGGACTTTACAGGCAGCGGAAAACTCGGAATTGAATCCGCTTTGTATCAGGGCACGACTTCAGTCGTGCCGCTGGCGATGTTAAATCAATGCGGGCTTTAGCCCCTGAGTATGGCAGCTTGCATTCAATCCATACTCTTGAAAGAATGTTTTACGGAAATGTTCTATGAGTATGGTTTCGACAATCCGCATCGTCCGCCCCGGTGAGCGCGGGATGACGCTGGTCGAGCTGATTGTCACGGTGACGATTCTCTCCATTCTTGCCGGAGCGGTAGTGCCGGTGGCGCGCTTTGAAGTGAAGCGCCAGAATGAGCGCATCCTGCGTTACGACCTGTGGATGATGCGCGACGCCATCGACAAGTACAAGGATGCCGCCGACAAGAACGCTTTTCAGGTAAAGGTGGACAGCCAGGGCTATCCGCCCGATCTGGAGACGCTGGTCAAAGGCGTGGATGTGCAAACCAAGAAGGTAAGGTTTCTGCGCCGCATCCCCATCGATCCGATGACCGGCAAGGCGGAGTGGGGATTGCGCTCGATGAAGGACGATCCAGATTCAACCTCCTTTGGCGGCGACAGCGTCTTCGACGTCTATTCCAAGTCGATGGGCACGGCGCTCGACGGAACTAAATATGCGGATTGGTAGGATTCATTGAACAGCAAGCGCAGACAAGACGCGGGTTTTACGCTGATGGAGCTGATGATCGTCATGATGATTATCGGCATTCTCATGATGGTGGCCATTCCGCGTTTCGCCAGTTCCATCCGGCAGGCCCGCGAAGCCGTGCTCAAGGAAGACCTGCACGTGATGCGCGCCGCTATCGACTCCTATACTATGGATAAGCAGAAGGCCCCGCAGTCACTCAACGACCTGGTCACCGAGGGCTACTTGCGGGAGATTCCCGTGGATCCTATTACTCAGTCCAAGGACAGTTGGTCGGCTGACACAAACTCCGACCTGTACTCGGTGGACCAGACCGATCCAGGCATCGTCGATGTTCACTCCGGCTCGCAGGAGCAAGGCACCGACGGGCAGGCGTATTCCACGTGGTGATTATCAAGGACGAGGTAACAATGGTAAGACAGGCTTATCGCTTCTTTATCCTTTTTGTATCTGTGGCTGCCTTCTGCGGTTCATTGCTTGCGCAAACCGGGAAGACGTTTACCATTCGCATCCTGGACGGCAAGTCCGGCAAGCCGGTCGCTGCTTCAGGCTATTTGATTCGCGTCAATCACGATTCCACCATTCATGCCAATTGGGTCGAGCAAAAAGTGGACGGCACAGCCAAACTGACTTTGCCCCCGTACGTCACAGTCGTTTCGATTCAAGCAAGCTACGATAGCTCGATGGCGATTTTTATCAACTGCGACCCCGCGCAAAACAAAGGGAAGGACGCCGATTACTGGTACACGGTCTCCGAGATCGCGACCACCGGCATTATCGCGCCCAACGCCTGCGGAGATGTCTGGGGCGGCACTCTGCACAAGAAGAAAGTAACAGCCAAGCCCGTTCCCAAACCCGGTGAACTCGTCTTCTTCGTTCGCAAAGAAACTTTTAATGAACTGCTGAACGATTGAGCGAAGATAACTGAATTGTACTGAGGCCGCGCGGAGACACTCTTCCCTTGACGCCTGATCTTATTGAATCGGCTGCATCCGGCTTTGAATTTCCGGTACTCAGCTTTGTTATCGAGGCCGAGCGGTTCTATGCGAACCTGATCTCCGCTGCGGCCTCAGACAATCACCACGAACCAAGCCTCGGCGGAAAGCTGCTCTACGCCGGAGAGCTGAATGCCGAAGCCCGCGCGCTGTTGGTTGCGGCCAATATCGCCGGCGCCGCGTCGTTGACCGTCTCCACGGATGCAGCCGAGCGCAAGCAGGCGATTCGCGATGGAGTTGTGGACTTTCTCGTTACCTCGCTCGACGAGGCTCTGCGCATTCTGAAGAATGAGATTCGCAAGCGTGAAACGGTCGCTGTCTGTGTGGCACTTGACCCTGAGGCTTGCGAAAGAGATTTCGCTCGCGCGATGCTGGAGCGCGGCGCCAAGCCTGATCTAACGCGGCCAGTCGAGTTTGCCGCCGCTGAAAATGGGCAGACGCTGCTCGCATGGAGCGTCGAGTCCTCGCCGGCAATCTGGATGCCGAAGCTGGATGCCGTGGCTGCCGAATGCCTCCGCGTCGAGGAGCAGGCAGCGCACAGGTGGCTGCGCCTTGCTCCGCGCTATCTGGGCCGGTTGGCGCAGGGTGTGCGACTGCTTCGTTGCGCGGATAGCTCCGCCGCAACCATCATGGAGAGGTTTAGCGAGGAGGCCGCGAGAGAAAAGATTGCCGTGCATACCAGGAAATTTGCATAAAGTATTTTGCCGATCATTTCCCCTCCAACGCGCACAATAAATGCATGACCACCAACCAAACCTCCGGGGCTTTTTACTGACAACTGGCAACTGAGAACTGAAAACTGTGTACGGCCGGGGACATCCCTGACAGTTTAGACCGGGCACATCGTTGACA
>CAYOYX010000085.1:0-16364 GCA_964408275.1 uncultured Occallatibacter sp. | reverse complement strand
CGGCTCAGCACCTGCACCACGCGCCGAATCTCCTCGTCGCGCCCAATCACCGGGTCCAACTTGCCGCGTCGCGCCAGCTCCGTCAAATCCTTCGCATATTTCTCCAGCGCCTGAAACTTTCCTTCGGGATTTTGATCCGTCACCCGCTGCGTCCCGCGCACGGCAGTCAGCGCCTTGAGTATCGCTTCATGCGTCGCGCCCACACCTGTCAGCGCGCCGCCGGCTGCATCGCCTTTTTGATGCGCCGCGCCCAGCAGCAAATGTTCCGTCGAAACGTACTCGTCCTTGAAATTCGCCGCCTCGCGAAAGGCCTGATCTAAAACCTTCTGCAACGCCGCGCTAACCCCCGGCTGCGAAGCCGCGCCAGCCACGCGAGGCAGTTTCTCCTCGATCTGGTGCAGCTCATGCTCCAGCCGTTCCGTGGGCACGCCGATCTTTTCCAGCACCGCGGGAATCACGCCCTCGCGATCCTCGATCAGCGCCAGCAGCAGATGCACCGGTTGCAACTCAGGGTTGCCCAGTTCTGTAGCCCGCGCCTGCGCCTGCTCCATCGCCTGCTGCGACTTGACCGTCAACTTCTCCCAGCGAATAGCCATTTCTTCTCCAGTGGTCGGTCTTAAATGATCAGTTTGACGCAGAGAACAGCAGAGAATTGCCTGCGTCCTTGACTCCGAGGGCCGCTCGCGCCGAACGAATGACAGCCGTGTTTTTATCCGCAAGCTCTTTCCTTGTTTCTGATTTGGCAAGTGCCCTTTGTTTGATATTCTGCATTCCAACAACAAGCCGGCAAACAAATTGGAAGTAATTCGAAAGATCTTTTGGAAGCTGCCCACCAATTACAAGATCAGTTACCGACATCGCGTGAACATACGCAGTACTACTTTCTTGAAATAGGTGGAGTGCGCCTAGCTGCAACGTCTTCTGCGCTTCTCTTGCGTTGTCGTCGCACAATTCTTCTGGGACAGAAAAGGTGCTGTCAAATTTCGTCAGTGCATCTCCCAAAGCGTCCAAAGCGTGCTGGGCGCCCAAGACCGCATCACGTTTCAACTTCCACTGCTCTTGCCGGTCCCATACCTTATCTGAGATTTCAGATCTGATTCCTTCTGCGATTTTTGTTAGCTGTGCGATGTCTTCCTTGGTGGCAAGGTTTTCACCCTTCTTGGCCGCGTACGAGCCAATGAATGGCTTAAAAGCGTTCACGATGAGAAAAATCAGGATGACCGAATTGAGGCCGACAAGAACATTTAGAACGTTCATTGCATATTCCTTTCTGAGCATCCCGCGGTTAAAGTCTGTCTTGTAACAGGGCACGACTTTAGTCGTGCCGATAGAAGCCCAATCAGAATCTCGGCTTTAGCCGCTGCTGATTTCAACGAACAACAACATTGCAGGGGCTGAAGCCCGAACTCATATGCGGCATTTGCGGCACGACTGAAGTCGTGCCCTGTTACAAAGCCTTTCAAACCCTGGCTTTCTCCACAGGCTGTAAGTAGTGCCCTTCACAAACCAACAACCCGCAAACCCGGCAGCCCCTCAAAATCCTTGATATTCGCCGTCAAAAGAGCAAAATCATTTTCAATTGCCTGCGCGGCGATCCAGAGATCGTTGACCCGCGTTCTCGGCGACCGGCCCGTCTGCTTCATAAAAGCGGCCAGAAGACCAAATTATTCATCAGCTCCCAGTTCTCAGGTTTGGTAACTGAGAACTGGGAACTGAGAACTGCGTTTACGCCGCCACGCTGATCGGAATCTGCTTCGGCTGGGCCTCCGCCTTCTTCTTCAGTTCCAGCTTCAGCACACCCGCATTGTAACTGGCCGCGACCGCCTCCGTATCCACCGTGCTCGGCAGCGTGAAGGCCCGATAGAAGCTGCCATAGCGCCGTTCGATGCGATGGAAGTTCTCTTCCTTCTCCTCCGCCTCGAATTTGCGCTCGCCCTTGACGGTGAGCGTGTGGTTTTCCACGCGGACATCAAGGTCTTTCTGATCGATGCCCGGCACCTCTAGCTTGAGCACTACCTTCTGCGGGTCTTCGTAGATATCGACCGCCGGCACAAAGCTGGCCGCCGCTACGGGGTCGTCTCCGCTATTCATATCGCGGAAGAGCGAGTTGACGCGGTTCTGCAATGCAACAACCTCACGATAAGGATCCCAACGAGTGATTGACATTTGAAACTACCTCCAGATGATTTTGGATGTGGGGCTTCGGACCTTAGTCCAAGCCACTCACATAACATGAAAATAACTATATCATAACACTAAGAAAATATGCGTTAATTACGCTCATATTTATTAAATTTTCTATCTTTATGTAATTCAACATATTACAAGATATTAGGCGGCTGGAGCAGCTCTTCATCGATCAATATGGGTGCCCGATATCCGATAATGAACCCGTGAATCTACAAACCTTGTCTAGTCCGGTTCAGCAAGAATTGAATGCCGGATCCCCATCTTTTCGCATCCAGGCAAAAGAGTGAAATATGACGAACCGCAACTGACCTAGCTGGTGTCGGCTTACTGACCTCATACTACTGTGTGTCGTTGTGCGTACAACTCTGCCGTAAATGACTTAGAATTCTCTCTAGCGAGCTTTGCGTCCTTTGAGTCGAGGAAGAACCGATGCGTTATCCTGCACTTGCCGTTTTAGCGCTGGGCATGACAACCCTGGCAACCATTCAATCCGCCGCACAAATAGCCGCGCAAGGCTCCGCTCCGTGGGAGTACGAGGGCAAGCGCGGCGAACTCGTCTGGAACAAGCTCGATCCGGCTTATCACGCCTGCTCAAAAGGCCATGAGCAGGCGCCCATCGACATACGCGGCGCGCGCTTGAACACTGCGCTCCAACGCATCGACTTCCACTACATCGCTGAAGCTGTGACGCTGGTCAACGACGGCCACACCATCGTAGCGCACATCGACCCCGGCAGCTACATCGTCGTTGGCGGCGTGCGCTATGACTTGATCGAGATGAACTTCCACCATCCCGGCGAAGAGGCTGTCAAAGGTAAGGTGACGGACATGGATGTCCACCTCGTGCATCGCAACGCCGACGGCAAGCTGGCCATTGTGGCCGTGCGGCTGGTCGAAGTGATGAAAGATCCCAACGCCGTGCTGGCCCAGCTCTGGCCACACCTGCCCCAGACCATCGGTGCAAGCGAGAAGGTTACGGAGATGGTGAACGCGGGCGGTCTGCTGCCCGACGACCGCGGCTACTGGACTTACACCGGCTCGCTGACCACCCCTCCCTGCACGGAAGGAGTGCGCTGGTTTGTCTTTGAGCAGGAGTTGAGCCTGAGCCGCGACCAGTTGCGCGTTTTTGCGTCGCTCTTCCGGGTGAACTCCCGCAGTTTGCAGGATGCGCACGGCAGACGCA
This sequence comes from uncultured Occallatibacter sp., assembly GCA_964408275.1. Lineage (GTDB taxonomy): Bacteria > Acidobacteriota > Terriglobia > Terriglobales > Acidobacteriaceae > Telmatobacter. The sequence continues at coordinate 12,991 of CAYOYX010000085.1, read as the reverse complement.
TCGAGGCCAACGAATAAACACCTTCAGTGCCGGTATACTTTCATCATGCATTTCCACGCGGCTCCCTCCGCTTTCGGCGCAAACAGAACGCAATCCGTGCTGCGCTTTTCGCTGGCGGCCACATTCGCATACGTGGTCGTCACGCTCGCGGCGGGGCTGCGCGCTCACTCGCTGGCGCTCATCTCCGAGGCTGGCCACAACGCCTCCGACATTCTCGCGCTGCTGCTCAGTTTTGTTGCCGTCTACTTTCAATCCCGCCCCGCCGACCGCGCTAAAACCTTCGGCTATCAGCGAGCCGGTGTGCTGGCCGCTTTCATCAACGCGGCTACGCTGATTGTCATCTCCATCTGGATTGCCATCGAAGCCGTCCACCGGCTCAACGCGCCGGTTGCGGTCGAGCCTCGGCTGATGATTTATGTGGCCACCGCAGGCGTGGTGATGAACGGCGTGATCGCGACTCTGCTGTGGCGTGTGGCCCGCGACGTCAATCTGCGCTCGGCCTTTCTGCACATGGCCGGTGACACGCTCTCGACCGCCGCGGTCATCGTCGGCGGCGCGGGCATTTTGCTCACCGGGCAAAACTGGATCGACCCCGTTCTCTCGCTGCTCATCGCCGCGCTGATTCTCTGGACAAGCCTGGGCATCGTTCGCGAGAGCCTCAACATCCTGCTCGAAGGCACACCGCGCGGCATCTCACTTGCCGAAATTCGCTCGGCGATGGAAGCCATCGAGGGCGCAATCAACGTCCACGATCTGCACGTCTGGAGCCTCGGCTCAAATTCCGCCGCCCTGGCCTGCCACGTCACTATCGCCGACATTCCGCCCTCGGAGAGCGCCTGCATTCTGGCCCGGCTCAATCATCTGCTGCGTGACCGCTTCCACATCTGCCACACCACCATCCAGTTTGAGTATCTGTGCTGCGAGCGGCTCGATGGTTGCGTCGTGCCGATGGAAGAGATGGCGGGCGGCGAACACCACGGCCACGCGCATTAAACCATCTCTCACTATTCCTTGGTCTCTGTTTCCTGCTTCGCCTCACCCTTCGCTGGCGCAGCCGCACCGGGAACGACTTCGAAGCTCACGGCATCCTTGCCCGTGGGATGGAAGATAACCCGCAGCGGCTCTCTCTGCCACTCCGGCAGGCCACAAACAGGCGAGGGATAATTCTCAGCATCAAAGGCGGATAATTTCTTCGAGACTACTGCCTTGCGCGCGGCCACCTGCGCGACGACTGCATAAAGGCTTTTGCCGCTCGGCGTCACACCGCAATAAGCGGCATAGTCGCGGAACCAGACCACCTGGCTCACGCCTGGATCGTAGTCGGGCAGCTTCAATTGAACGATGTGCCCGGTCACGCGATCCACCAACAGCCACGCTCCCCGCTGCCATACCCAGGTGCTAGCCGCAGCGGCGGTGCTGGCCGCACGGGCGGAGGCCGGCTTGACGCCGGCAGTTGCTTTGTCGCCGGACGCGGGCTTGCTGCCAGCAGTTGCCATCTTGCTGTCCTCAGGTTTCTCACTCGGGGGATTCTTCGCGCTCGGAGCGCACTTCTCGCCAGCCGCCGTTTTGTCGCCGGTGCTCGCATTCTCCTCCGGCAAGGCGTCATTGATCTTGATCACGCGCCGCACCACAAAGCTGCGGTCGGTCACATCATGAGCCTCGCCGGTCGTCCACTCCTTCAGAACGCCATCCACCATCAGCGCGCGCACCTTCAACTCGGTCTCGCCTGGAGCCGCGCCCGCCGGGTCATCGGCCTTCGAGTAGGCAACCTTCCGCGTAGCACCCAAGATCACTATGTGCTTGCGCGGCGCAGCCGCCGAAGCCAATTGTAGCGCGGTCATCGCTGCCGCTAACGCCACAACCGAAAATATTGCGCACTTACTCATAGCGATTATTCCTTTCAGTTGAGATTGATGGAAGATAAACGAAATACCTATTTGCTTATTCGGATTAGTTCACTTATCTCCCAGCCCATTCAACTCATGAATCAAGTCTTCATCGCTTGTAACTTCGGCTTTCTTGGTTTGATCGAAATATGTAATGCGATAGTGAATATTGTCTATCATCCATTTCTCGCTCGATTTAGATAAATCAAGAGCAATGTGATCGTATATCTTTCCTTCCTCCTCCTGATTGCCATTGATTCCAGTCTCATTTACAGTCGCAGTGCATTTTCCGTCTGCTACATGGGCGTCATCGGCAATGTAATTGTAGATGACACCAGCGTTCCCATTAAGAAATGGATCACCATCCAGGCCGACAATTCCATCTGTTTCCTTTGCCTGTGCAGCAGCGTCCTCATCAAGAAGTTTCTTCAGCTTCGGATTTAATGATTGCTTAAGGCTCATAACTTTAACTGAATGAAACTCACTGGCTCTCTTGCAGGTATTGATGGAATCGGCAAAAACTTTATGCATCTTCTCTTGCATCTTTTCCTCTTGATTGCACTCATCAGTCACCTCGCGCGAGACATACCAGTCATAGAAATCCTGCACAAATGCCTTGCAGGACTGCTCATCCTCGCTTAGGACGCGTGCTGGCTCCGCTTGCTCGACATCTGCTTTCCGGACGATCTGAGGCTTTTTTTGCACTGTGTTAGGTTGTTGCTCTCCCGTGATCTTGGGAGTCGAAGGCGATTTCCGGCATGAAGTAAGCGCCGCAAACGTCACAATGGCCACAACTGCAATCCACTTACATTTATTCACGTTCCCCTCCTAAATCACTCCATCTTCGCTGAACCAACCTTCGCGTTTTTTGCGATGGGTGGGAAACCACGAACCTCATGCGAGCGATCAGCGAGCGGCTGCTGCATACAATGCCTCCACCGCTCTCGCCACGCGAAACGCCGTCCCCTCATTCAAGTGCGCGGCCAGCACCTGCATCCCCACCGGCAAACCGGCCTTGGTCTCGCCGCAGGGCACCGTTACGCCGCAGATACCCGCAAGGCTCGCCGTCACCGTATAAATGTCGGCCAGATACATGGCCAGCGGATCGCCGGTCTTCTCGCCTAATTTGAAGGCCGCCGTCGGTGCGGTCGGCGTCACAATCGCATCCACATCCGCAAAGGCGCGCAGATATTCCTCGGCCAGGATGCGCCGCACCTGCTGTGCCTTGAGGTAGTAGGCGTCATAGTAGCCCGCGCTCAACGCATAAGTGCCCAGCAGAATGCGCCGCTTGACCTCCGCGCCAAAGCCCTTGTCGCGCGAGTGCCTATACATATCCGCCAGCGTTGTTGAATCCTCGGAGCGCGGCCCGTAACGCACGCCGTCAAAGCGCGCCAGATTCGCGCTGGCCTCAGCCGTCGCCACCAAATAATAAACAGGCACGGCGTACTTGGTGTGCGGCAGCTTGACCGGCTTCACCGCACAACCCGCCTGCTTCAGCTTGGCGATGCCGGCTTCGATGCAGGCGCGCACCTCGGCGTCAAGCCCTTCGGCAAAGTACTCCGCCGGAACGCCAATGCGCAGACCTTCCACGGGCTTGTCGCTCTCGGCGGCATAATCCGGCACTGGAGCCGCGGAGCTGGTGGCGTCCTGCGGATCGTGCCCTGCAATCACAGAGAGCATCGTCGCCGCATCGCGCACATTGGCGGCAAACGGCCCTACGCGGTCGAGAGAAGAGGCGTAAGCGATCAGCCCGTAGCGCGAGACGCGCCCGTAGGTAGGCAGCACACCCACCACGCCGCAGAAGCTCGCCGGCTGACGAATCGAGCCGCCGGTGTCGGAGCCGAGGGTGGCCACGGCCATATTCGCCGCCACCGCCGCCGCCGAGCCGCCGCTCGACCCGCCCGGAACCCGCTCCGTGTCTACAGGGTTGCGCACCGGCCCATACGCCGAGTTCTCATTCGACGAACCCATCGCAAACTCATCGCAGTTGATCTTGCCGAGCAAGACCGCGCCCGCCGCTTCCAACTTCGCCACAGCAGTCGCGTCGTAGGGCGGGCAGTAGCCCCGCAAAATCTTCGACCCCGCGGTAGCTGGAGCGCCGCGCATCACCAGGACATCTTTGATTCCCACCGGAATTCCGGCCAGCGGACCAAGCGGGTCGCCTTTGGCGGCCATCGCGTCCACCTTTGCGGCTTGGGCCAGCGCGCGCTCTTTGGTCAGGCTCAGGTAGACATTCAGCCTCGGATTCACTGCCGCAATGCGGTCGTAGTAGCTGGCGGCAAGATCGCCTGCTTTGGTCGTGCCTGTCGCAATCCCGGCACGCAACTCGGTGAGAGTTTTTGGATGTTTTACAAAATTTTCCTCGGATTGAATCTCGCTGGACACTGGTTATTTCCTCACTCATTGGCCTGTTACCGACCCTTTTGCATCACCGCTCAATCACCTTCGGCACCTTGAAGAAGGCCTGATCGGCCTCCGGCGCCTGCGACAAAACCACGGCGCGATCCAGCGATGGCAGCACCGCATCCTCGCGCAGTACGCCCTTGCCTGCCGCATCCAGCAACTCACTCACCTGCGCCAGCGGCACTATGCCTGTCGTATCCAATTCATTCAGCTCGGCCACATGATCCAGAATGGCATTCAAGGCGTCGAGCATACGCGGAGTCTCCTCCGGCGTCAGTCCCAGGTGAGCCAGCTCGGCCACCCGCTGCACCTCTTCCACGGTCACTTTGGCGGTCATTGATTCTCTTCCCCGTTCGCGTCCTCCGTATATCAAGGCGCGAGCGTTGCTGTGGTTGCCACGAAGATAAAGTATAGGGCATTTTTCCGAGGCACTAATCCACGATGAGCGTGAGCGATACCGAGTACGAGACACCATTCGAGGTCGCCGTCACCGGGATCGTGTACGTTCCCGCCGGAGTAACGCCGGAGCCCGAAGACGGAGGCTTGGTCCCGCTGCCATTCGAGCTTGCGCAACTGGTGATACCGCAGGCAAAAATGGCCAGCAGTGTAACCAGAAGCACCGCCCTGCGCCGCCTAACCAGAAAAAGCACTCCGCATGCCAGCGGCAGTGCGACAGGCCACCCTGCCGGACTCAGGGAGCGAGCCGCAGTCGTCTGCCCCGTGGCGATCTCCACCACTTCGTTGCCCGTCGTATTGGCGGAAATACTCAGAGTGCCGGGATTGAAGGTGCACGTGCTGTACGCCGGCAGCGTGCCACACTGGAATGTGAAGACCCCGCTGGAGCCTCCGAGCGGAGTAATCAGCAGTGTGTAGTTGGCGGTCTGGCCGCTGGTAATGGTCTGAGAAGGCGTACCCGTAGCTGCAATCGTAAAATTCGTTCCCATGCCGGTGAGAGTCACTGATGTGCCCGCTGGCAGTGCACTGTTGCTCATGATCAGGCTTCCACTCTGCGCTCCCGCGCTTGTTGGCGCAAACTCCACACCCACCGTGCAACTGGCCAGTGCCGCCAGTGTCGACGAGCAAGTGTTGTTTACAACCTGAAAGCCAGATGTCGCCGCCACCGTGAAGCTCGTCAGACCGGCTACGCCGCTGGGATTGGTGATGGTCACCGTGACCGGACTGCTGACCTCTCCCACACCGGTCTGCCCGAAGGCGATCTGGCTGGGCTGCGCCTGAACCGAGCCGGGTACGCCGCCCACTCCGTTCAGCGGCACGATGGCAACGGCCGTCAGTGAAGGCGACGAGACCGTCAGAGTGCCTGTGTAGCTGCCGGCGACCTGGGGCGAAAAGACCACCTCTGCCGTGCAACTCAATCCGGCTCCCAGCGTCGTGCCGCACGCACTGGTGTTTCCGATGCCAAAGGGAGATGTAGCCACAAACGTGAGCGAGTTGGCTGCCGAGCCGCTGTTGTTGGTGATGGTCACCGGCAGCGGCTGGCTCGTTTGGCCTGGAGAGATAATGGGAAAGACAAGTTGCGGCGGACTGACGTTGAGTCCTGTCGTGCTCTGCCCCGTGCCAGTCAGCGGCACCGGAACGGCCGTGAAGCCGACCGTTGACGAGGAGACCGCCAGCGAGGCCGTGGCTCCGCCCGCCGCCGCCGGAGTAAAGATCACCTGTACCGTGCAACTGTCTCCAATGGCCAGCGTGGACGCGCAGGTGGTTGTGCCTGTCGAAAAACTCGCCGCCGAGAGTCCACTGAACTGGAAACCGAGATTAATCAGCGCCGCGCCGCCTGTATTCGTCACCTTTAGTAGTTGCGGCGAACTCGCTTGGCCCACCGTCTGCCCTGGAAAACTCAGGCTTGTTGGGCTAACGCTCACAGACGGCGCCAGCAGACCCGTCCCACCCAGCGTCACCGACTGTGTTCGCAGCAAATCGATGATTGTCAGCGCACCGCCCTGGCTCGTCGCTGCTGTTGGATTGTATTGCACGCTGATCACGCAGCTAGAGTTCGCTCCGAGGCTGGCGTTGCAGCCGTTCGCCAGCACAAATGGTCCGCTCACTGAGACCACCACGTTAGTCAGAGCCACGCCGCCACTGTTGGTCAGCGTCACCGGCTGCGACGCCGAGAGCTGCCCAATGTACGTTCCCCCGAAGGTCAACGACGGCGGTGATACAGTATCTGTCGGCGGTGCCAGCCCCGTCCCGTTCAGCGTCACGCTCTGCTGTCCCTGCGCATCGGTAAAGCTCAGAGAGCCCTTCGCCGCGCCCGTAGCTCCAGGCTCAAAAGTAATCATCAGGTTGCAGGAGCTGTTCGCCGCCACTGAGCTCCCGCAGGCGTTGCTGACAACATTAAATGTCCCGCTAATTGCGCTTGTATACGGAACCGCCGCAGGACTGCTGTTTGTAGCCGTCACCTGCAGTTCTGTCGATGTGCTGCCTACCTCCCAGCCGCCAAAATTGATTAAAGAAGGATTCAGGCTGATGCCCCTTGTCGAAGTGCCAGTCCCACTCAACGAAACCGTCAACTCTCCACCGGAGACATTCGTATAGATCGTCAGCAATCCAGTCCGACTGCCAACCGCCGTCGGAGTAAACGTCACCTGAATCGCGCAGCTCGTCCCGTAGGCCACGCTCGCACCCACGCAGTTGTCGCTCTCGCTGAAGTCTCCGCTGGCGACAATGGATGTTGGCGTCAGCGCGATCGTTCCCGTGTTCTTCAAAGTCACGGCCTGCGCGCTGCTCGAGCTTCCGTAATTCTGGCTGGCAAATGTCACTGAGCCTGGCGTCGCGGTAGCCGTCGTAAAGCTTTCACTGGACGTCCACAGCGGCGTCATCCAGATTCCGCGTCCGTAGGTGGCGGCTATCAGGTTATGGACACTCGCTGTCCCCGGCGCGGCGCTCAGCTCGACTACGGGCGCATCCGGAAGTCCGGTCCCAAAGGCCGTCCAGCAAGCCGAAAGCGAATTCGCGCAACTCCAGATTTGCCGCGTCGAATAGACTCCGGCGTCGGTGGCCAAATACACTGTGTTGGCGTCCTCCGGGTCCACCACCAGGCTGTTGGCCGGAGCCGGGGGCAGGTTGGTCATCAACGCCGTCCAGTACGTTCCGCCGTCCGTCGTGCCATACACGGTTTGCACCTTCTCCCTTGGTGTTGAAATCCCCGCCACGGTAACGTACACCGTATTCCCCGTAGGATCGTGCGCGTCGATGTAGATACTGGAAATATCCAGCCCGTTCGAATTCATTAGTTTGGTGTCGTTCGTGACCATATTCACCGCCGTCACATCCTGTGGCGCCGACCACACTCCCGTCGCCGCGTTGTAGCTCACGCGCAGTACATGGCCCGGAAGCGGCTCTCCGCCATTCAATGCCCCGTACATCCCCAGGTAAACCACTTCGCCGCCCGACGGCAGCTCCGCAGAAACCGGAAGCGCCATCGCAGCCATCGCATGAATCAGCGCGTCGCCGTTACAATTGCAGTTGCCCGTTCCGTCCAGAATCGGCGTAATCGCATCGCTCGCGCGCCAACTCGAGCCGCTCGCCGCTCCCCGCCACAACCGGCAGGTTCCAATCAGCAGCTTCGTATGGTCCACTGGGTCTACCAGAAAAGGCGCAGGCTCAAACATCGTGTATCCATCGCCGTCCACATCCGCATTGTTGACCACCGGCCCTGTGCCAAAGGTTGAAGGCGTACAATTGCCCGCCTGTGAACAAAGCGAAATCGAAACGCCCGCTCCATTGTTTACGTACCAGTTGTTGGCGTTCACCGGATCGATCGCCACCGGCCCGCCCTCGCCGCTCAATATCTCCGGCCACTCCGCCGTCAGCCCGGACGTGCTTTTTACACCGGCTGTTCCGTTCTCACCCAACCCTGCCATCATCGTGTAAGGCGTCGCGCCTACTTGCGAGATGCTCTCCACTTCGGCCAGCGAACCCAAACTCCCATTCAGATTCTGAAAGTGCGTTGCGTCGCTCGACGAGCAGACAGGTCCGCTCTCCCCGATGGCGTCGGTCGAGCGCCACAGACCGCTGTCGTTGCCCACAAAAATCTCCAGCGGATTACTCGCGTCCCATGCCAGCGCGTGCTGATACTCGCCCACCTGCGCGCTCATGCAACTCGTCGAATTCGTGGTATTGCGCCACTGGCAGCCCATAGCAAGGCTGCACTTCCACAAGTCGTTGTCCCCGGCCAACACGAGCGTGTCCTGCCCGATTACCCCATTCTGGACGGATGGAACCGCCGCCAGCGTCAGGTTGTAGTCACCGTTTTCGATGGTAACCTTGCCCAGCGGCGTGTTCGACTCCAGCGCCGCTGTACTCCACCGCTTCGTAAAATTCATCGTCTGGCTCGCGCACGCTCCGGCGCTCACCGCGCACTGATCCTGCCACAATCCCTGATCCTGGTTGTCGATGTCCACTGTCCACGCAAAAGTGTCGCCCGTCAGCGGATTCACCGCCAGTGCCCCGCGAAAGATCGGGCAAGCAGTCGATCCTGTTTCGTATGCATTCGTCGGACAATACCCCGCGCTCGCCGCCAGCTTCGTCCCCGGCTGATTCGTCATGCGCGTCCATGTAATGCCGTCCGCCGACTGATAATAGCCGTGATAACGCACCGCTGCGATGAACTGTTGCCGCACAGAATTCCACGCCACCGCCGTCGCCGCATTCCCGTCTGGATAAACGAATGGATCTTCTGGTCCCTGCACAACTCCAGCCGAGCCGTCTGTAATCGTCGCCAGCGACCACGTCGCTCCGCCGTCCGAAGAGTAGTACAGCCCCTCGTAGCTTGCACCCGTCCACACCGCATTCACCAGTACGCCGTCATACGCCTGCGATACCGCCGCCACTACCCGCTGCTGGTTTGCCGTGCTCCAAGCAAACCCCGCAAATCCCTCCCCGGTAAAGCTATATATCCCATCCTCGGTGCCCGGGATCAGGCTCCAGGTGTTGCCCCCGTCGGTCGAGCGCAGAATTCCCGCCCCATAATACGAATCCAGCGCGTCATTCGGGTCGCCCGTCCCCGCCAGAATCACACCCGTTCCTCCCGGCTGCACGCTCAGCGCGCCAATGCTGATCGAGGCGTCCGTAGCTTGGTTCATCGACGATAAATCGTCCGTAAGCGGAATAAAGCTGATGTTGGAAGGGATGGATGTGCCCGCATTCTGCGACCGCCAGACGCCGCCGCCGGTGCTTCCCGCGTAGAGAGTGTTGCCGCTCACATCGGACGGGTCCAGCGCCAGCGCAGAGATGCGCCCCGTCACCAACCCGAACTTCTGCGACACGACGACCGCCGGACCCAGCGGCTCCCAGGCTGAGCCTGCTGGTGTTGTCGATTGAGGTTGAGCCTGAGTCTCGGCTGCGTCACCCTGAATTCCACGGCTCACTCCTTTGGCGAAGCCGCTGCCTCGCCTCCAGCCCCGCCTCGCCAAAAACCGCTCCGCCTTCACCACGCGCGGAGGCAGATTCGCCCGCTGCGCAGATGTACGCGCTTCTGTTATGGAGTGAGTACTTCCGCCGCTCTGTTGCGCAGCGCTGAAAGCAACTGTCATCAACACTGAAATCAGCACTGCGAGGGATACCACGAACCCTTCGCGCTTAGGACGGGCAATGACGCACTCCCCCCGCTTGCCGTTGGGGGCAGCCTTGCCATGAGGTCGTTCACTAACCCAAATGCTCACACGCGTCCTGTCTGAGATTTCGTCGTTCCCTCTCTCTCTTCATCGGAAAATCCGAGGAGGACATGACGCGAAACCGAAGCTCCTGCAACGTGCGAAACTCGCAATTTATGGGGTGAAATTGGATGAATTATAGAACACTTATTAAACAGTAGACGCCCTCAATCGTTCTTTCCGAAGACCCGATGTAATCCATCATCGGTAACAAGCGCGATGAAATCTATAATCATCGGTAACCAAACTCTCGCCGTTATCCTATCGCGAACGGCGCATTGATAAGGACGTAGGTGATGTCTAGATCAAAAATCTTTGGCGATGAATGAGCACCGCGTATTTTGTCAGAGGGGTCGAGGATTTTGCTCAGGCGAATTCACATCGCACCAACTATTCAGTGGGCAAGCCGCCCTATCACCATCAGTGCGTGCGCTTGGCCCATGTCACTAGACACATATCCGGCGGGCAGGTCCGGTGTTCCCACGGACTGGTCTAAACTCGCGGCGTAGTACGGTAGCGACTCACCCTACAACGCCACAAAGACGCAGCCTTCGTTCCAATTTTCGTACTCTTATCCGAATAGGCTGAAGCCCTTCTTCTTTTCCGGTTCCGGCTCGCCGCAGACCGAATAGGTCATCTTGCGGATTGCGCGGGAAATTTGCGAGTCCTCGCGCATTAGCGAGACGGCCGTGTTCTGCATCTTGCGTACTGCGGCATAGTTATTGGGAATCTTCCAATCGGCAGGCCTGGTCAGCGCTCTGGTCACATGCGCTTCATCAATCTCCATGGAGCGCGGATCGTAGCGGTTGATAACGACTTCCAGCTTGGGACTGCCCTCAGCGGTGAGCTTGGAGATCAGGCGATTGGAGTTGCGCAGCTCCGGAATTCCAACCTGCGTGACCAGATACAGCGTGGCGGATTCATCGAAGAGATGAGTATGCTGCAGGTCCAGTCTCGATCCCGCGTCCACCACAACATAATCGAACTCCTGGCGGGCCACGGCCAGCAGTTTGTCAACGGCGTCATCGGAGCATTGCACGGCGGACAGCTCCGTGGGAGCTGACAGCACACTCAATCCCGAACTATGCTGCACCAGCATCCCGGAGAGAAAGTTCGCATCAAGCCGGCTGAAGTTTTGCAGTGCGCTGGCTGTCGAGTATTCAGCCTTGACTCCAAGATTGATTGCAGCGTCTCCCATGGGAAGATTCATATCGATCAACAGCGTCTTTTTCCGCGACTCCTGAGCCATCGAGACAGCATAATTGCAGGCCAGTGTGGTGACGCCGGAGCCGCCCTTGGCGCCGAGAAAGACCAGCAGCTTTCCCCCAGTCTTTTTCGGGACAGGCGCCACGGAACGGAGCGCCGAAGCCCGCACCAGAGCCTCGGCCATTTCGCCGTGCTCAAAGGGCATGATCAGATACTCCCGCGCGCCGGCTCGCATACAGCGGACGAGCATATCAGGATCAGCCTGCGATGAGTAGACCATCGCTGTGGCCAGGTTATGCGTGCAGATGCTACCCACCAGATCGAGAGCGTATTCCGGGTTGCTGTCCAGATCAATGACGACTACGTTGAAGTTGCTCCCCAGCACACGCGAAACATCTTCGATATCCGGCGGATAGGAGATGAACTCCCGAATCCGAACACCTGGGCACTCGCCCAGAGCGCTGCTAGCCATGCTGCGCCGTTTATCGTCCGGACTGATCACCGCGACAGATATTGTGTCCGTGTTCAGATTGAGATTTTCAGATAACTGCATGGATGTTGACATGGCGATCTGCTCCTGGCTGTTAAGACCTGTTATCCATTCGCAGCTCATTTGTTTCGGCTTGCGAATTCCCGCAGGGAAGAAACCCCTTGCAGGGGTAACTTAACAACTACTCATTTTGGTTATCGGCGAGTGAAAGATCGGCATTAAGAAACATTGATAATTAGATTGTTCTGAGACTGCCGATGGCCGGTTCAGCCATTCGCATTCAATGGATATTCGTACCAATACTTGACACGATGTCCCAATTTCAGCAGACTAAAGAGGAAAGCATTCCGCGATATCGAGGACCAAGATGCGAGATGAAGCCCCGCAAGGCACCTACAAAGTTCAGGCTCTGGACAGAGCCTTCGCCGTCCTGGACCTGTTGGGAGAAAGTGATGCGCCGCTGGGTCTGGCGCAGGTTGCGTTGGCGTTGCAATTGCACAAAAGCACCGCGCACCGCTTTCTGATGGTGCTGGAAAGGCATCGGATGGTGGAACGTACCGCGAGCGGAAAGTTCCGCCTGGGACTAAAGCTCTTTGATCTGGGCAATCGCGCCATCGAGCAATATGACTTGCGCGACCGCGCCCAACCGCACCTCCGCCGTCTGGTGGCCGAGACCGAGGAAACCGCGCATTTGTGCATTTTGGAAGGCACGCACGTCATCTATATCGACAAGATCGAGCCGGCCCGTTCGGTGCGCATGATCACGCGAATCGGCGCCAGCAATCCAGCGCATTGCACGTCTGTGGGCAAGGCTATGTTGGCTTTTTTGCCCGAGGCGCGACTCAACGAAATAATACGTCGTATCCGCTTCGAGCGCTTGACGAGCCGGACCATCGCCACCGCTGAGGCCTTGCGCGCGGAGATCGAGAAGACCCGCCGCCGCGGTTATGCAGTGGACGATGAGGAGTTCGAAGAGGGGTTGCGCTGCATTGCAGTTCCCGTGCTGGATGCGCAACGGTTGCCGATAGCCGCCGTCAGCGTCTCCGGCCCGTCTTTCCGCGTTACTGCGCAGAAGTTGCCGGCAATTGCCAATCAACTGCTGCAATGTGTGCGGGGGATCTCCGTCGATATGGGCTTCGTCGCCAGCGGCAGAGGTCATCGCGCGCTTTGGCAGGCGAGTTGACTTCTGATACACTCAATCTTGTGCCGAAGCTAAAGCCGCTTTCTGACCCCCAGGGTTGGAAGACGGTTGGGAGCGATCTCCCAGGTTTAGGCTTCATCGGGGGACGTAGCTCAGTTGGTTAGAGCGCTGCCCTGTCACGGCAGAGGTCGCG
>CAYOYX010000084.1:0-16392 GCA_964408275.1 uncultured Occallatibacter sp. | reverse complement strand
CGGGCCTTGAGGTTTCCTGGCTGCCTTCTTATGGGCCGGAGATGCGCTCGGGCACCTCGAACTGCCATGTGCGTCTGTCGCGGCGGGTCATCGATTCGCCGATGGTGACCAATCCCGGCCTGCTGGTGGCGATGAATGAACCGTCGCTGCGAAAATTTGTGGGCAGCGTGGCCGCGGGCGGATGGATTCTTTACAACGGCGAGGAGTTTCCCGCCGATTGCGCGCGGGCCGGCGTGAATGTGCTGGCGCGTCCCTTCACCGAGATCGCCAACGAGCTGGGCAATGCAAAATCGGGCAACATGGTGATGATGGGCGCGCTGCTGGAGATCACCGGGGTGTTGCAGGATGTGAACATCGACGCGGCGCTCCAGCGACTTCTCAAAAATCCACGCTGGACGGAAGTGAATAAGCGCGCACTCCTGCGTGGCCGCGAACTGGTCAGGGAGTCGCGCATAGCGGCGTGACCAAAAAGCTGGCAGCACTTGCTTCAACTTTACTTTTGTTGCTTCTGCGCTTCCTTAGCGGCCTTGTCGGCGGCGCGCGCCTGAGCATCGAGGCCGTGGGTTGGGTCTCTGTGTAATATCTTGCGCGAGACATCCGGCCAGAACTCGTTGAAGAGGGAGCCTAACCCGCCCTCGGCGGTCACGATGAAAGCAGTGCTGAAGGTCTGGCCGACACCGGAGCCGGTGGATGGATAGTAGTAATTGGAGATCACGCCGGAGAGGATGTTGCCCCCGACATTCGAATAGTTGGGCTCCCACTTGCCGGTGTTGTCGTGCTTGCACCTGACATTGGTGGCTAAGGAATAGAACATCCGGTGGCTGACGGTGCCGTGACCCATGCGAAAGTAGCGCGGATCCTGGTGCAGAATGACGGGCAGGATGCCGTTGCCGATGATGGTGCCGCTAAAGGCATCGAGGTAGGATGCTCCAGATAACTCGAAGTAGCCTGTTGGTCCCCAGCCGAAGCCTTTGTTATCGTCCTGGCTCTCGTGATAGCCGGCCGCCAGAAAACCTGCGGCAAAGGTGACGGGATCAGTTGCCGAGTGAAAAGCCAGGTGCATTTTCTGCCCAGGACTCATCGAAACGGCATCGCTGCGATAGGAGACGTTGAAGGAGGGCACAATACCCACGACGCGCTGCTTCTCCTGCTCCTTGATTTGCTCTTCGGCCTTTTCGCGCTGGCTTTTTTCTGCGGGGGTTTGCGGAGCTGTTGCCAGCGAACTTGAGCTGCCTTGCGCGGGAGGCTGCGGCGCAGGAGGCTCGACGGCTGCCACTTCTATCTGAGGCTGCGGCGCATCGGGAAGCTGCATAGTGATCGTGATTGCCGGACGAGAGCTGTCCGGCTCCTGCGCCAATCCGCACGAGGGCGCGGCCAATAGCGCAATTCCAGCAAGAGTTATTGCGGGTACTAAACAGAAACCGAAGCGCATTCGCCCACCAGTCGTAAAGTCTCCCCGATAAACCTGCTCGATGTAAACTCAATTCGGCCGGGGGCTAAGTCTTAGGATAAATCACCCTCGGCAAAGCCTTCGCTACACATTCCAATCGAGGGCAACATTTCATCGTGCATACACAATGCTTTATCTGTTAGACGGAAATCCGCACCGGATGGTTGCAGTCATGGAAAAGCCGGACTATTTCGTAAACCAGCCCCCAATCCAGGCCATGAAGCGTGCAATCGGTCCCTGCGGCGGCGGCGCAAACTCCGCCAAAAAATCGTCAGGGAGCTTGCCCTGCGATGGCAGCGATATTGGCGTATGCGGCGTGTAATTTTTGCTGAGATCCTCCTGCCAGTCCAGTATCTCGGTCACGATGGGGTCGCCGGTCTCGCCCTTGGCTGCCTTGATAAACTCGTCTGCCGTTGCCTTGCGCGCAATCGCTAGATCCTTCAGCAACTTGGCCTCTTCCGTCCGGCCCTCCGCCTCTGCTGTGCGCGCGTTATCCTCTAGCTGTTTGGCCTCGCGGTAGTGGATACGAGCAATATCGTACAACGCATCTGCGGGCGAGCTGCCCTGGAACGAGTAGGTGGGAGTATAGTCCTGGGAATCATCTTGTGACATTCTCTTCTCCTTGCTGGAAAACGTCGATAAGCGAAGATCGAATCTTTAGTGCGCAGCATATATTATTCATCAAAATAGAGGGAGCGTGGGATTTTCTTCCCGCGCTGGTGTAAAATTTCGCTCGTGAGCATCCGAGATTCAATGACAGACCTTATGCCCCAGAACGCTCCCTCGGCCGCAAAAGAAGCGCGCAACTGGCTGCCTTTCGCGGTGGCCGCAGCCGTTGTCCTGTCGATGGTTGCCGTCGCTCTCCTGCTTAGCCGGACAGAAAGCGCCGCCCACAACAACGTGGTAACACCCATCTCCGCGCCGCTGGACCCTTATGCGGGCAGCCTCTCGCTCACACGGCTGGCAATGAGCGAATCCGCCAACCTGGCCGGGGGCAAGGTCACCTACATTGATGGTCACATCGCCAACACCGGCGCGCACACAGTTACAGCAGTCACCGTGCAGGTGCTCTTCCGCGACTTCGCCCACGAGGTTACGCAGAACGAGACGCAGCCGCTCAGGCTGATCCACACACATGAACCTTACATCGATCTCGCGCCGATCTCCGTCGCCCCGCTCAAACCCGGCGACGACCGCGAGTTCCGCTTGATCTTCGACGGCGTAAAGCCCAACTGGGACGGCGCCTATCCGGAGATTCGCATCCTGCGCGTCGAGACGAAGTAGGCGCTATTTCTGTTCGTCCTTGTTCTCCGGAGGCTTGGAGGGATGCAGCTTGCTCATCTCCTTGGCACCTTTGGCAGGGTCTTCCAGCGTCACTTTGATATCGGTGCCCATCGTTCCCGCAGTCCACTTCAAGTAATAGGTCTTGTCCGCCTCGGCTTCAATCCGAATCCGCTCATTCTCCTTTTTGGTCGCTTCGTTCACCGCAGCGCCGATGGACTGAGTGATGCCGCCATAGTACATCTTTGCCAATCCGGAGATAACAACGGTCCCGGGCGCTACCTCCGTGCAGTCATACTCGCTGTTGAGCAAGGTGGCAAGAAAGACGCCGTTGACAAACAAATTGTCATGAGAGGCGGAGCCTGTAAATCGATAGACGCGGTAGATGCAAACCAGAGCCTTGCCGGCAGAAGGCGCGGTCGGCATGACGGCGGGTTTTGCATCTTGAGCGGCCGCAACGGGCATAAGGCCGAAAAACGCCAGCACACAGACGGTGAGCGGAAGAATAGCGGACAACCGGATTGCCCTACTGACGCGGCAACCCCCAACCAGACCAAGAAGAGTAGCGTTGTGCATGAGAGCGCTCCTTTTGCAATGGAAATGAAGATTGCGAACATCTTATTTAATCCTGCTTGATGGGGTCAATAGTTATTCTTGCGATTGTTATTTTCCGATGCAGAAGGTGGAAAAGATAAGGTTCAGAATGTCGTCGGGCGTGGTCTGGCCGGTGAGCGAATCGAGCGCCCAAAGAGCGCGATAGAGGTCCAGCAAAATCATTTCATGAGGAGTGGATGTTGCGTTGGCCTTGGCCGCGTCGGCGAGGGCCGCAATGGCTGCGACGATAGCCTGTTGGTGGCGCGCGGTGGTGAGCATTCCCGGCTCGGCTGCGGCTCCGCCAGTGGCCAATTCAAGGATGCGCTCGCGCAGCGCCGGTATGCCTTCGCCGGTTAGCGCGGAAGTTGCCAGAGCAGGCACGCCTGAGCAATCGGGCAGCGGCCCATGAGCTTCAATCAGGTCGCTCTTGTTCATGGCCACCAGAGCCGGACGGCCCTCAACGGCAGTCAACAGCCGGCGCTCTTCATCATTGAGTGGTTGGGTTGCATCCAGCACCACCAGCACCAGCGCGGCATCGGCCAGCGCCTCGCGGCTGCGGCGAATGCCTAACTGCTCAACCTCTTCGGCAACCTCGCGCAGACCGGCGGTGTCCACCAGCTCCAGAGGAATTCCGTCCAGAGAGATGCGCTCGGTGACGGTGTCGCGCGTGGTTCCGGGGATTGCGGAGACAATGGCGCGGTCACGTTCAACGAGCCGATTGAAGAGCGAACTCTTGCCGGTGTTGGGCCGGCCCACAATGGCCAGAGTTAGTCCGTCATGGATGATGCGCCCGCGCGCGAAGGAGGCTTCCAGCGCCGTGAGCGGCGACGTTAGTTCGGCGATGCGGCGGGCGATTTCAGCCTGGGGCGTTACGTCCACATCGTCCTCGGCAAAGTCGATGCCCGCTTCAAGCAACGCGATTAGCTCAACAAGCGACTGCTTTACCGGCGCGACGCGACGGCTGAGCGCGCCGCCCATCTGGCTGGCGGCCAGTCGAGCCTGAGTCAGCGTCTGCGCTTCGATCAGGTCGCGGACGGCCTCGGCCTGTGTGAGGTCGAGCTTGCCGGAAAGGAACGCCCGCTGCGTGAATTCGCCTGGCTCGGCGAGCCGCGCTCCCAGGGCCAGCGCTCGCGTAAGCAGCAACTCCAGCACAACAGGTGAGCCGTGCGCCGCAATCTCAACGAGATCTTCTGAGGTGTACGAGTGAGGCGCGGCAAAGAAGGTGACCACGGCCTCGTCAATGCGTGCGGCGGAGTCCTCGTCAAGTACATCGGCGAGTCGCGCCCGGGCGTGATCCAGCGGTTGGCGCAGACGGACGAGTTGCGCGGCGATCCCCGCCGCCTGTGGCCCGCTTACCCGCGCAATGCCGATGCCGCCGCGGCCCGGCGGAGTGGAGATAGCGGCGATAGTCTCCGCGCTCTCTTCGGAAATCGGCTGCGAAATCTGCTCTGGATTTCTCATACGGCAGTTTTCATTCTATTCAATTACACGGATGAACTACGGATGAACTGACGCGGCCTGAATCATATGCTTCTTCCGAATCGTTTATCCAATCACTTTTCGACGAGGTTATTTCTGAGACAATGAACACATTTTTCTTGCGGGTGCGCCAATATAAAGTACACTCAGATGCAGATTTCGATCAATCTTTTCGGCAAAAGGAGTTAGCGATTATGCGCGTATGGATACTGATTGCGCTCGCGGCGATTCTGGCGATTCCTTGCTATGCGACCACTGTGGAGAAGGTCACCGTGCAGGGGTTGGAGCAAATGATCGCGTCCTGCAAAGCTACTCATCAGTCGGATGCCACCGTTGCCAAGCAGCTCTTCGCGATGGAACTGACTGAGCGGTTGAGCAGCGCACAGTTTGAACGCATGAAAGCTGGCTTGCCTGGGGTCAAGTCGCGGACTGCGCTGCTGGCGCTGACCGATTCTTCAACCTTCCTCGATCCTCCCGCAGCGGAGAGCCTTGCAAAACCCGCGCCGGACTCTGACGCACTCTTCAAGATGCTGGTTCCGGTTGCGAATTACGTAAGCACTACACTACAGCAATTGCCCAACTTCCTGGCCACGCGCGAGATTATCAGCTTCGAGGGCCAGCCGCCGCATATAGCCAGCCGCTCCACAAGCATCGTGACTTACCGCGACCACAAGGAGGTGGTGGAGAAGGCGGACGGAAGCGGCAAAATCAATCAGACACAGGGGCTGGTGACGCATGGCGTCTTCGGACCGATTCTGGGCACAGTATTCAAAGACGCTCTTACCGGCAGCATCCGATGGGGCCGCTGGGAAGCGGGAGCCAATGGCGCCGTGGCAGTCATTCTCTATGCGGTCCCTGTGGAGAAATCGCATTACTCGGTATGGACTACCTGTCAGGCTACTGTTTGCATCTCCAATGCTGCCGATGCCGATGACCTCCGAGCAAGTAGAGGCCAGACAATGATAGGATCAGGCACCGAAAATCTTAATCCTGCCGCCTATCATGGAGAGATTGCCTTCGACCCGGTGAGCGGTGCGATTCTGCGCATCGCGATCGTAGCGGATATGCCTCCCCCTTCCGTTTCCGTCGTTGGCGACAACATTTTCGTTGAATACGGCGCTGTGGAGATCGGCGGCAAGAGTTATATCTGTCCGGTGCGCAGCATCTCCCTGTTGATTGAACGCGCGGCTATTCATGCTTCGGGCGTCGAAATGCCGCAGCGGTTGCTGAACGATGTTGTCTACCGGCAATATCACCGCTTTGGATCGGTGTCGCGGATGCTGCCGCCGGACACCACCGAGCCGGCTGGCAATCCATAACAGTCTGGCAGCGTGGAGATAGCGCATTTTCGTGCTCTCCGCCGCGCTAAGCAAAAGCAAAGGGGAGAAGCCGAAGCTCCTCCCCTCTTGTCCGCAGTCCGGGAAAATTTACTTCTTCGGTGGGGCGATGACGTCCTTGGCGGCCTTGGCCACGCGGAACTTGACCACCGTCTTGGCCTTGATCTTGATGGCCGCGCCGGTTTGAGGATTGCGGCCGATGCGGGCTTTGCGCTCCGCCTTTACCAGGCGACCGATGCCGGGGATAACGAAGACGCCGTTCTTCTTGGTTTCCTTGACGGCGGTCTCCGCCTGCAGGTCCAGGAAGGCAGCGACTTGCTTGTTGGTCAGTTCCAGTTTCTCGGCTAGAAGCCGAATCAGGGCAGTCTTGGTGAGTCCAGTTGCCATTGTGATGCTCTCCTTTTGGGCGGCCCTCAGGCGCGCCTATGTTGCCTTGGCTAAAGTTGCGAGGCGCGTTCCGCATGGAGGAAGTCAGGCAGCAAGCGCGAAATCCCTGTATTCATGCGGGCTTTAAGACCCCGTCGTTCGTTACAATGCGACTTTTAGGTAGGTAAAGTCAAGG
This sequence comes from uncultured Occallatibacter sp., assembly GCA_964408275.1. Taxonomy (GTDB): domain Bacteria; phylum Acidobacteriota; class Terriglobia; order Terriglobales; family Acidobacteriaceae; genus Telmatobacter. Next base: position 9,689 of record CAYOYX010000084.1, on the reverse strand, counting down.
GAAAAACCGTGATTTCCACAGTTTTCTTTGGGTTTTGTAGTTATTTTGTCGATTTTTGGCCAATTTCATTGGTTTTTATGCCACTAAGGCCGTAAAACACCGGCAATAGAGCCGTCGCGCACCATTCCTCAATCCAGCCCAAAGAGCACTTTTTTGCGGGGCGCGAGAGATGTAAGAATCGGCGCATTCAGTGCTTCCACCACCGGAGCGGCAAGCCGAAAGCTGCGCGCCAGCACTGCCGGAAACTCCGGCTTCAGCGCCGCTGTAGCAGGCAGCGAAGTGCTCAACCCCCACTGCCGGCATTGAATCAGGTCGAGCGCCGGATGCTCTTTGGGAAAGCCCTTGGGCGGGCGCGTCAGGGCGTTGCCTTCAAATTCACTGAACGTCTTGCGAAGGGCTGCCATCCGCAGGATCTTGCGGAACTCAAGATGATGATCGAGCAGCCAATCGCGAATGGCGGCGAGCTGTTCTTTCTCCGGCATCCAGGCTCCGGCGGCGACGATCACTTCCTTGGCGTCGATGTGAAAGTAGTAGCCCGCGCCGGAGGTCTTCTCCATCCCCTGCATTGCCCACCAGGCCGCGACGTGCGTCTTGTAGGGCTTCTTGTCGGCGCTGAAGCGCGTGTCGCGATAGATGCGAAAGAGGCACTTCTCCGCGGGCCGCACATAGGCCGGCGCAAAGCTCTCCATCGCCTCGTTGACCTTGCGAATGATGGCCAGCATCGGCTCCTTCAGTTCGGCGTCGAAGACTGCCTTGCGCGGCGTAAACCACTCGCGGTCGTTGTGACGTGCAAGGTTGCGCAAAAATGCGAGGCCTTCGGGGCGAAGGTGAGCGGGAGCGATTGCATCTTTGATTTTGGAAACCATGACAAGAAAAGTGTAACGCGAGTTACTATGAAATCCGGCCACGGCGGCCAACGGGCGACGGGGAAACTAACGCAGCGACCTTCTCCGCGCACCAGAGCTTGATGAGCGACTGATACGGCACATCCAACTTGCGCGCGTGGTTGCGGATGGTATTCAAAACATCTTCCGGCATACGCAGCGAGATCGTCTCGGTGGAGGGCCGCAGCTTGGGAAAGGTCACAAGCTTGGCCTTGCTCCAATCGAGATACTCGGTGCTGTCGTTTTTTGGCGACTCCCAGAAGGCGCGCTCTTTGGCTTCGCTGGCAAACTTAGGAATTGGCTTGAACGGCTTGCTCATAGACAACTCTCTCCTTCCGGCTCATTGCCCGCGCGGAGATGGGACGAATGAGCGTTCCATCTCCGCGCTCGGTGAAGGTCACGTGCAGCCAGCGATCCTGATCGCTCCGGCCCAGCGCATGAAATCGCCGCTCACGCAGGCTGTGCTTCAGATCATCGGCAAGAAGCAGTGGCTTGTTGAGGAAAACCTGCTCGACTTCGGATTTGGATACGCCGTGCTTTTCGTTCTTCCTGGCGTTGCCATCGTCCCAGTCAAACCCTGTGTAGAGCATGGGCGACCTCTGTATATGTTTGCAATATACCACGATTGGGAGCTGATAGCTACCGGATCACCTTCAGCGCGCCACGGAAGAGGCCGTCGAAGTCGGCGGCGAGGGCGGTGTCTTTCGCCACTGCCTGCTCGATGGCCTTCTCGGCGGCCATGCGCTGGTAGCCCAGATTGACCAGCGCAGAGAGCACATCGTCCACCGCCGCTCCGCGCACCGTAGACTGCGCGGGCGCAACCGCAAAGTCATCGAGCTTATCTTTGAGTTCGACGACCAGCCGCTCAGCCAGCTTTTTGCCGACGCCGGGCAGGCGCGTCAGTTGCGCATGGTCCTGGCCGCGAATCGCCTGGATCGTGTGCTCGACAGAAAGCCCGCTAAGCATCTTGACGGCTAGTTTGGGGCCGACGCCGCTGACGGTGATCAGCCGCTCGAAGAGACGCTTTTCTTCGCGATCGAGAAAGCCGAAGAGGGCGATCTGATCCTGGCTCACTTGCGTATGAATATGCAGCGCCGCCTCCGCGCCCACCGAAGGCAGCGCCGTGAAGGTGGGAACGGAAATCGTGACGTCGTAGCCAACCCCGGAGGCCTCGACGATGGCCTGACCGGGCTGTTTGTGGATAAGCTTTCCGCGCAAGTGAGCGATCATAATGCCTCTATCTTAGAATCCTCAGTTGCTCCGGGAAGAGCTTTCTTCAGGGTAACTGCATGAAAAGCAGTGCAATTCCTTCACAGTTTCACAGTTTCACGGAAAATAGGGGGGGTAGGGGGTGGGGACAGTTGTCAGTTCTCAGTTGTCAGTAAAAAAGCCCGTGGGTGTTGGTTGGTGGTCATGATTTGATTGTGCGCGTTAAGGAGGGAATAATCTGCAAATTGCACTCGTACTTTTGCCCTGTCCGATCCCAACCCTTCCCGCAAGGAAAAGATGGAAGCGAAATCGGAGGTTCACTCGATTAATTCCAGCGCTTCTTGTCGTTGGGGTCATCGTCAATCTGGCGACCCTCTGCGTCGAGGCGGACATTGCGGCCCTGCGAGCGCATATAGACCTCGAACTTGCGGGCGGCGCGACGGCGCTTCCAGCGATAGTAGCGGTTGCGCAGGGCGTAAAACTTTTCGCTGAGATCGAAACTGAGGCCGCGACGAGGGGCGATGCGGAGGTAGAGCAGGCCGGCAAGCGCGCCGCCCAACTGGGCAAAGGCGTACATACGCTGCTCGGCGAAGAAGAGCATGGCGATGGCGACGAGCGCATAGATGACCGCAAGATAGCGGGCCTTGATGCTGATGATGAAGAGCAGCAGGAATTCGACGTCGCCATAGAGCGCGCCGATGGCCACGAGCAAGCCGAAGATGCCTCCGAAGCAGCCGGTGAGAGGGTTGCCCGCAAGCGAATAGCCCAGCGAATGCGCGCACGCATAGATCGCGGTTGCGGCCAGCGCGGTGCCGAGGACTGAGGCAGCGTAGAGGCCTGTGACCCATCCGGGCTTGTGATAGCTCTCCAGGAAGCCGGCGATAAAAAAGAGCGAGAGCAGCTCGAGGAGTGTACCTGTGATACCGGTGTGGACGAAGCTGTAAGTGAATGGTTGCCAGAGCGCGCCGTGCAGGAAGGCGTAGGGATTGAATGCGAAGGAGCCTGCAAGCTCGCCGGTAGCAATCGGCGCGGCCAACCCAACAAGCGCGAGGGCGAAGTAGGCGCCGAGGTTCCAGAGCACCAGGCGGCGGGTGGCGCCGCGGAATTCAGGGAAGGCAAACGGGATGGAGTTGAAGCTGCGCATCGTCAGTCTCAGAGTAAACCGTAAAGCGGGCGAGTGTCATGGGGGGCTGCGAAGGGCGGGCAGTTTGCTCCCGAATATTCATGCGGTTCCGTTCCGGGACCAACACAATGCGCGGGGAGTGGATAAGGTATTCTTCCTCAGGGGAGTTGCAATGTATGTTGTGACGGCTCCTCTTGACCTAAGGCCGGTTTTTCTTTCAGAATAGCGGTGACGTACCGCAAAGCAACATTCATCCGCAATACAAAATTCATTGGAAAGCGAGGAAGCTGCCATGCCCAGCTGCCCGGAGTGCGAGAATACTTTAGACATCGAAATGGACGAAGTGGAAGAAGGCGACATCGTCGTCTGTGACGAATGCGGCAGTGAGTATGAAGTGGTTGGCGTTGAGCCGCTGGAGTTGGTCCGTGCAGGCGATGACCTGGACGAGGACGACGAGCCGCTCGACGAGGACGAGGAGGACGAGTGAATTTGCATCGAACGAGTTTGGCAGCCGCACTGGCGTTTGCCGTATTGTCGGCTGGTTTGCCGCAGATGGGTACGCGAGGGGGGACTTTGGGGCCGATTGCGGCCGAGGCGCAGGTCGCGGGCTTTCGCGTGGTCGGCGGGGCCGTGGTGGACGAGCACTCCGTCCCGGTTGTGGGCGCGACGGTCTTTCTCAAAGACCTGAAGTCCAAGAATATTCGCAGTTTTACATCCGTTGAACACGGCCGTTTCCGCTTTGCTTCGGTGAGCATGACCGAGGATCATGAGCTTTGGGCGGAGAAGGACGGTAAAAAGAGCGCTGTGAAGACCATCAGCACCTGGGAGGCGCGCAAGGAGATGGAAGTGGAGCTGAAGCTGAAATAATGCCCCCATTTGGCGAAAGTCTACACTTTGCCTTAAGTTTTGTGGCATAATGTAGTCGGGGTGACTTTATGGCAACCGCGACTGCACAGATTGGGGATTGGCTTGGGGTTGAAGCGCCGATGACCCAGGCGGCTGTCCTGGAACTGGTTGAGCGGCAACTTGATCCGCCAGTGATTCAGCGGCTGCTGGAGATGGGATTAAGCCGCGACGAAGTCCACTCCGTCATTATTCCCGCGCGCACACTGCAACACCGGCGCTCCCGTCATGAACGGCTGACGGTGGATGAGTCCGACCGGGTGATCCGCGCGCTACGGGTACTCTCCGCGGCCGAAGGCGTTTATGAGAGCCGGGAACGCGCGCTGGAATGGCTGCGCCGCAAGAATCCGCGGCTCAACGGTCGTGCGCCGATTTCGCTGCTGAATACAGATACCGGGGCGCGCATCGTTGAGGAGTTGCTGGGCCAGATCGACGAAGGCTACTTCATCTGATGGTTCTGTGGCGCATCAGCAAGCATCTGGAGTTGAATGGCCGGGGCGGAATTACTTTTGCAGGGCGCTGGCATCACGCTGGAAGCCCGGTGGTGTATCTTGCCGAGTCGCCCGCCAGCGCGCTGGTTGAGGCTTGTGTCCACACCAGCGCCAGTGACATTCCGCCGTCGTACACGCTGTTGAAAGTTGTTGGCCCCGACCTGCCCTTTGATGAGATTGAATTCTCCGCGCTGCCGGCGGGCTGGAGCGAACGGGTTGAAATTACGCGCGAGCTGGGTTCGGAATGGTTGAAGAATGGCCGAACTGCACTGCTTAGAACGCCCAGCGCGCTGGTTCCTGAGACGGCCAATTTTCTGCTAAATCCACTTCACAAAGATGCTGGACTCTTTCAAATTGAAGCGAGCTATTTGTACCCCTTCGATGCGCGGCTGAAAAGCTGAAGAGCATTACCCATCCAGCTTTTTCGTTACCAATTCATTGAGCAGCGCGGGGTTGGCCTGACCTTTGGAGGCCTTCATCACCTGGCCGACAAAGAAGCCCGCCATGGTCTTTTTGCCGGCGCGATACTGCTCGACTTGCTTGGGGTTGGCGGCGATGACTTCGTCGATCAGGGCTTCAATCGCCGATGCGTCGCTGATCTGCTGAGGCTTTTCGCGCTCGTAGACGGCGGCAAAATCCTCGCCCTTTTCAAAGCAGAGATCGAAGAGCTGCTTGAGTTGTTTGGAACTGATCTTGCCTTCATCGAGCAGATCGGCGGCGAGCACGATGCCAGCCATCGAGACGGGCGACTGCGCCTGCTCCAGGCCGAGAGCCTTGAGTCGTCCGCCGACCTCGCTGAGCAGCACGTTGGCGACGCGGCGGGGATTGCGGGCAGTTTTGGCGGCGGCTTCAAAGCGGTCGGCGAAGGCGCGCTCGGCGGTGAGCGTGAAGGCATCCTGAGTGGATAGCTCGTACTCAGCGATCATGCGGGCGCGGCGAGCCTCGGGCAGTTCGGGGAGCTTCTTTTTTGCGTCGGCAAGAAATTCAGCGGAGACGATGAGCGGCGGCAGATCCGGCTCCGGGAAGTAGCGGTAGTCGTGGGCCTGCTCCTTGGAGCGCATGGAGTAAGTGCGGCCCTCGGCGGCGTTCCACAAGCGGCTCTCCTGAATAACGTGGCCGCCGGCTTCGATGACCTCGATCTGGCGCTCGATCTCGTACTCCAGCGCGGCGCGGACAAAGCGAAAGCTGTTGACGTTTTTGACTTCGGCCTTAGTGCCGAATTTTTCCTGGCCGCGCGGGCGCACACTCACATTGGCGTCGCAGCGCAGCGAGCCTTCTTCCATATTGCAGTCGGAGACGCCGCAGTAGAGGAGGATTTCTTTGAGGAGGGTGAGATACTCGAATGCCTCGTCGGGGGTGCGGATGTCAGGCTCGGAGACGATCTCGGCCAGCGGCGTTCCGCAGCGGTTCAGGTCGAGATAGGTGCGCGTGGCGGAGTCGCTGAAGCCGTCATGGATGCTCTTGCCGGCGTCCTCTTCCATGTGCAGGCGAGTAATGCCGATGCGTTTCATGCCGCTGGGCGTGGGCACGTCGATCCAGCCGTGCTCGGCGATGGGCTTGTCAAATTGGGAGATTTGGTAGCCCTTGGGCAGGTCGGGATAGAAGTAGTTTTTGCGGGCGAAGATGGAGCGCTCGCGGACCTGGCAGTTGATGGCCAGCGAAGCCAGCGCAGCGAACTCGACAGCCTGCGCATTGAGGACCGGCAAGGCTCCGGGCAGGCCGAGGCAGACCGGACAGACGTTGGTGTTCGGGGCCGAGCCGAAGTGATTGGCGCAACCGCAGAAGGCTTTGCTGGCGGTGAGCAGTTGCACGTGGACTTCGAGTCCGATGACAGGCTCGTACTTGGCCATGATTGCGGGCGAGAGTGCGGTAAGAGGCATACTGAGTTTGATTTTAACGCGGAAGGGAGCGGGGCTGACCGTTCATCGTTTTATACGCGCGCTATTCGCGTCTTCCTGCGCGCTCGCCGTATCAGGACGGCCAAGGCGGCCAGACCGCTGCCCAGCAACAGCAAGCTGGAAGGTTCCGGCGTGATCTCGGATGCGGAGAGATCATCCACGAACCATTCAGAGGAGCTTGTTTGCGCCTGAATGTCCAAGTAATCGGAACCCGTGCCGGTGAAGAGGAAGGTGTATTCCGTCCAAGTGGAGTCGAACTGATTCAAGGCGATCAGCACGGACCCATTGATGGTCATGCTCAGGTAGGAAGAAGGATCGCTAGCTCCTCCGTCCAGAGCCCAGACAGTGCCGATGTAGTTCTCGCCTGCAACATCGGTGAAGCTTTGGCTGAGTCCGGCAGTCAACGCGCCATCCGGATTGCCGATGGCGAGAGCGGAGCTTCCACTATGCACAGTGGTGGATTCAACCGTGTTGGCGGACGGATTGGCGGCAAAGGCGTAATTCGGAGTCCAGCCGATGGGGACAACGGAACTGGTGACGGTGGGCGGAGTCTGTGTGTTGTCGGTGACCGAGGCCGTGTAGGTGCCGTCCTCAAAGCCGCCGTTGAAGATAACTTGATCGGCACGGAGCGGCACGGCACCCGTCGTCGCAACGAGAATTGTCACCGAGAACCACTGCGAGAATCTTTTCATCTTTAGCACAACATTCTGGCTCAACGATCTCCATTTTTCAGCCGAGGGAACTATAGCATAAGAGATGAAAAAAAGGATTGCATGGCGCAATAATATTTTCAATTGTCGAATACTATATATAACTATAACTGTGTCAATAATTTACCGCGCAGGAGATAAAGGCAGACGAACTCGCGCGCCTCTACGGTCCCAGGTATAGCTCAATTCCTGGTGGCGAGAAGTTCAACGTGCGCATCCTGGGATCGTAGTCGAGATTGAGAGCCTTGCTCTTGCGCCCGTTGATGAGAATCGCCATCAGCAGCACGTTGCCGTGCATCGTTGCCACAACAATTTTATGGCTGTGAATGGCTCCGTACTCGTTCTCGGGGCTGAGCGAACTCCAATCATCCTGAAAGCGGTCGTAGGAGTAGGAACTGTATTTGGTCGGATGCTGCCTCCACTGCGGATCGTGTTGCCAGATGCTGTAGGCAGTGACCAGGTCGTCCTTTTCGACAGCAGTCAGAAAGCTGTTCGCCGCCGCTCTTCCCCGCATATAGCTGTTCCAGTTCCAGGGAAGATCGATGGGACGTCCGGCGACCAGCCACCAGCCAACGAAGAGCACGAACAGCAGCCCCCCAGCGCTGTAGAGCATCACGCGCCTGCGGCGTTCGCGGGCTTCGTCAAAGGCAGGTGCGTCGAGCAAGGTCATCTTGATGGAACCTTTCAGTGGTCAGTGAACATGGCCGGTGAACAAAGCCGCTATGACCATTATCGCGCACACTCTTTACTTTAGACACCGGCGGCATAACAACTGTTCCCTCGCCCTATTCTCTGCTGTAGGTCGTGCGGCTTTTTTCGGCGTGGCGTTCGAGAGCCAGTTCGATCAGCCGGGTAATCAGCTCCTTGTAGCCGATGCCTGTGGCCTCCCAAAGTTTGGGATACATACTGATGCTGGTGAATCCCGGCAGCGTGTTCACCTCGTTGAGGAAGATGCGGCGCTTGCCGTCCGGCTCCATCAGGAAATCGACGCGGGCCAGGCCGCTCAGATCGCAGGCGCGAAAGGCAGCAACGGCCATCTCGCGAATCCGCTTCGACTCGGTTTTGCTTAGCGGCGCGGGAATCACCGGATGCGCGCCTTCCGCAAGGTATTTGTCCTCGTAATCGTAGAACTCCTTGCCGGGAATGATTTCACCAACGACGCTGGCCTTGGGGTCGTCATTGCCCAGCACGGCCACTTCCAGTTCGCGAGCCTTGGATTTTTTGCCGCCGACACCCTGTTCGATGACCAGCTTGCGGTCGTATTTTGCGGCGAGATTGAGCGCCGGAGCCAGCTCCTTGCGGTTGTGGACCTTGCTGATGCCCACCGACGAACCTAGATTGGCCGGTTTCACAAAGACCGGATACTTCAGCGCCGCCTCCACCTGCGCAATGGCCTTGCGCGGCGCGCGTTCCCACTCGGCGCGCAGCAGCGTGACGTGCTTGACGATGGGCAGCTTGGCATTGGCGAAGAGGCGCTTCATCACATCCTTGTCCATGCCCGCCGAGGAGCCGAGCACGCCGGAGCCGACGTATGCGATGCCCGCCAGCTCGAAGAGGCCCTGGATGGTTCCATCCTCGCCAAAGGTTCCGTGCAGCACGGGAAATACAACGTCGAGCATGGATGCTGCGGAGGGTGCCGAGCCTGCCGTCAACGCCACGCCGGAGTGGGAGGCCGCAGGCTCCGGCGCCATCAGCGTGGGAATGCCTTCTTGCAACAGGCGCGCGCCAGGGGTAGCTTCGGGATCGCCAGCCCTCAGCCGCCGCGCAAATGCGCTGTCGCTGCCATTCAATAGTTCGCGCGCATCTCCGGCAGCCAGCCAGTGACCGGTCTTGGTGATGCCGATGGGCGTCACGTCAAACTTCTCGCGATCAATCGCCTTCAGAATCGACGCCGCCGAGAGCAGCGAAACCTCATGCTCGCCGCTGCGTCCGCCAAAAAGAATTCCTACGCGCAGTTTTTTTGTCATGTTTTTTTCGAGCACCAAAACAAATCGTACTGATCCAGTGTAGAACCACGGGCGGCATTCTCATGCCGAATGCCGGGAACCCACAGCGCAAAGGCCCGGCTTGCGCCGAGCCTTTGAGTTGAATGGATGATGGGAAGACCGCGCACTATTCGGCGGCCATCTCCTCGGCCTCGCCCTCCTGGCGCATCAGCTCCAGTTCGCGTTCGGCGGCTTCCATCTCGGCTGTCACTTCCTGCTGCACGCGAGCCGCCGCTTCCTCCAGCTCCGGCGAGAGCTTGACGTTGCGATAGTACTCCAGGCCCGTGCCGGCGGGAATCAGACGCCCGACAATCACGTTCTCCTTCAGGCCGCGCAGGTTATCAATCGCGCCGTTGATGCTGGCTTCTGTGAGCACACGCGTCGTCTCCTGGAAGCTGGCCGCGGAGATAAAGCTGTCGGTGGAGAGCGACGCCTTGGTGATGCCCAGCAGCAGCGGACGCCCAATCGCCGGACGGCCTCCGTTGT
>CAYOYX010000083.1:0-16545 GCA_964408275.1 uncultured Occallatibacter sp. | reverse complement strand
AATCTTGTTGCCGCGGCCCATGCCGCGATGATCGAGCACGGTTTTCAGCCGGATTATCCCGCCGGAACCGACAAAGAACTCGCCGCCATTCAGGCTCATCCCGAGCCGCCCACTATCGCCGGCATTCAGGACCTGCGTAAGCTGCTCTGGTCGTCCATCGACAACGATACCTCCAAAGATTTGGACCAGATCGAGTGGGCCGAGCAGTTGCCCGATGGACGCATTCGCGTACTCGTCGGCGTGGCCGATGTGGACGCGCGCGTCGCCGAAGGCACGATCATCGACAGCCACGCCAAGAGCGAAACGACTTCGGTCTACACTGGCGTCAAGGTCTTTCCCATGCTGCCCGCCGAACTTTCCGAGGGCATCACTTCGCTCAACGAGAACGAAGATCGCGTCGCGCTGGTCATCGAATTTGCCGTGGACGCAGCAGGCACGGCGACGGACGGCAAGGCTTATCGCGCTCTGGTTCGCAACCGTGCGCAACTGGCTTACAACGCCGTCGGCGCATGGCTCGAGGGCACGGCTGCTGCACCGGCGAAAGTCGCCGCCAACGCTGATCTCGCCGCGCAACTCAAGCTCCAGGACGCGGCTGCGCAGCGCATGGTCGGCGGACGCTTTCAGCACGGCGCGCTTGATCTCGAAACAATTGAAACGCGCCCGGTGATGCTCGCCGATCAGGCTGTTGACATCGCCCGCCAAGCCAAGAACCGCGCCACCTCGCTGATCGAAGAATTCATGGTCGCGGCCAACGGCGTCATCGCCCGGAGCTTTGAAGATGCAGGCGTTGCTTCGATTCGCCGCATTGTGCGCACGCCCAAGCGCTGGGACCGCATCGTTGAAGTGGCTCAGGGCCTGGGCACAACGCTTCCCGCCGAGCCGGATTCCAAGTCGCTGAATGATTTTCTCCTCGCGCAGAAACAAAAGGATCCCGATCACTTTCCCGACCTCTCACTGACTGTGATTAAGCTGATGGGTCCGGGTGAGTATGTGCTGGTGAAGCCGAATGAAGTTTCGCCGGGACACTTCGGCCTGGCCGTGCAGGATTACACGCACTCCACCGCGCCCAACCGCCGCTTCCCGGATATGGTGACGCAGCGCCTGCTGAAGGCATGGCTGGCCAAAGCGCCGCAGCCTTACTCGGCGGATGATCTCAACGCGATTGCCGTCCGTTGCACGCTGATGGAAGACAACGCCCGCAAGGTGGAGCGCGAGATGCAGAAGCGCATCGCCGCCGTGGTCTTGCAGAAGCGCATCGGCCAGAGCTTCCCGGCCATCGTCACCGGCGTCAACCACTACGGCACCTTCGTCCGCACCCTCGATCCGCACGTGGAAGGCATGGTCGTGCAAGGCGGCAAAGGCCTCGATGTCGGCGACAAGGTGACTGCCAAGCTGGTCTCCACCGACCCCCAGCGCGGCTTTATCGATTTTGCGGTGTGAGGGACGAAATGACGACGGACTATTATTTGGTTACTCTCTAACCGCTGTTCGGAGCGGTGAGCGTTTAGAGCAGGCACGTCGTCTACAATAATGCAACAATCATTCCAAAACCGTTAGGAGAACGAACTCATGCGCAATTTTGCTTCTGGCTTGGTATTCCTTGCTTGCAGCCTCACACTCGCCGCCCAAAACACTCCGAAGATCGAGATATTCGGCGGTTTTTCTTACTTGAATTACGAAGCTGCGTCCCTCGATCTTCCTAGTGGAACAGAAACGATTGTTGAATCCAGCATTACTTCTGGTTCGTCAACCTCATCGGGAACATCCACAGTGACTGGCCCCTCCTATGTCAACTTCAACCCGCGCATGGGACTCTATGGATGGAATGGTTCGGTCACTGCCATCCTTGCGCCATGGTTCGGTTTTACGACGGACATTAGCGGCAATTACAACACATCAAGCAGATCGGACACCACAACAGAAACGATTACTGAATCTACAGTTTGTACGCCAAATCCCTGCTCTCCAAGTATTCCTACTTCTACTTCGACGAACACCTATCAATACACCGTTTCGGAACCACTTTTGCACCACTTTCTTTTCGGACCGCAGTTTTATTTTCCAACTGGAAAAATGAGAACCTACGCACATTTTCTTATTGGTGGCGATAATAAAAAAGTATCGAGTTCAGAGAATATCAACGCTGGCTCTCCGTCTAGTAGCGTTTCTGGCCTTGTCTCTCCTAGCGCTTCCACCAACCTCTTCGCGATGGGCTTCGGTGGCGGCACGGACTATCCTCTGCGGAAGAAACTATCGTGGCGCACCGGAGCAGATTATTTGACGAGTACCGGAACGGCGCAGAATCATTTCCGTGTCTCAACTGGTCTGGTCTGGCGGATCGGAAAATAGACAGGAACAAATCATCGGAGATTTCGAATGCGGTATCTCCGATGATTACGCCGTACTTTGCAGGCTCTTGCGCACACGCTCCATGATGCCCAGATAGTAGGCCAGATTGTGGATGGTGTTCAGCGTGGCGGAGAGCGCTTCGCCGGATCGCATCAGATGGCGAAGGTAGGCGCGGGAATAGCGCCGGCAAACCATGCAGCCGCAGGCCGGGTCGGGCGGGCCTTGATCTTCGGCGTAGCGATTAGCCTTGATATTCAGCCGGCCTTCGCTGGTAAATAAAAGGCCGTGGCGGGCGGCGCGCGTGGGCAGCACACAGTCCATCATCTCCACGCCCATGCGCGCATACTGCTCGATCTCGTCGGGGTAGCCGACGCCCATCAGGTAGCGGGGCTTGTCGGCAGGCAGAAGAGTGAGCACTTCGGCGATCATCTCCAGAGTCAGTTCGCGCGGTTCGCCGACGCTCAAGCCGCCGATGGCGTAGCCGTCGAAATCCATCTCGACAAGTCGCTCAGCGCTCTCGCGGCGAAGGTCGCGAAAGACTCCGCCTTGTACGATGCCAAACAAACACTGAGTCCGTCCGCCGAACTCTTCATGCCACGGAACCTCGTGCCGATGCGCGTTGAATTGATCGAGCGAACGGCGCGCCCAGGCCATTGTCAGTCGCAAACTTTCTTCGGCGCGGCTGCGGCTGGCTGGGTACTCAGTACATTCGTCGAAGGCCATGCAGATGTCCGCACCCAGTGCGATTTGGACATCGATGGAATGCTCGGGTGTGAAGAAGTGGCTGCTGCCGTCCAGATGCGAGCGGAAGCTGACGCCCTCGTCGGTGACCTTGCGCAGCGCGCTGAGGCTGAAGACCTGAAAGCCGCCGGAGTCAGTAAGCAGAGCGCGTGGCCAACTGATAAAGCGATGCAGGCCGCCCATGCGGCGGATGGCTTCGTGGCCGGGGCGAAGATAAAGATGATACGTGTTGCCGAGGATGATCTCCGCGCCGAGCGCTTCTAAAACATCTTGAGTCGCGGCCTTCACCGTGCCCTGTGTGCCCACCGGCATGAAGACTGGCGTTTCGACGGTGCGATGAGCGAGATGCATTCGCCCGCGCCGTCCGCCTTCCGCGCTGGTTGCCAGTATCTTGAAGTCGAGGCTCACCAGACGATTCTACCGGGTCTCCCACACATCGCAAGAGATGCGGAGCACAGCATCGGAGTTGTCTGGCGTGGCTTCAAGTAAAGCCGCGAGCAGTTGCTCGACGGCTTGGTTGCGTCCGGGAACGAGCAACTCCGGCGCAATTTCATTCAACGGCGCGAGCACGAATGCCCGCTCAGTCAGGCGGGGATGGGGAATTTTCAACTCCGGCTCGCTGATCTCCACCTCACCGAAGAGCAGAATGTCCAGGTCCAGGGTGCGCGGGCCATTCACGAATCCCGCAGCCCTGTCGCGGCCGAATTCATGCTCGATAGCCAGCAGGTTTTTGAGTAACTCGCGCGGAGCGAGATTCGTTTCCAGCGCTACGACTGCGTTGACAAAGCGAGGCTGCTCGGCAAAGCCCACTGGCGCGGTCGAGTAGAGCGAAGAGCGGCGCGTCAGCCGACCCAGCGATTCGAGGCGCAGAGTGGCAGCGGCCAGAGTCGCCTCCGGCTCGCCCGCCCAACTGGCCAGGTTGCCGCCCATTCCGATGTAAGCTGTGCGCATACTCTCCAGAGTAACGCGGAACCCGTAGTCTCAGGCGTCGATCCGATGCAAGCAGTAATGCAGGCCCTCCATCTGCTAGCATCCTCTTTGGAGATTTTTTTACTATGGATGCTCAACCCAACATGAATATTGGCGCGCGGCGCAACGAGGACATCGCGCTTGATCTGCTTAAATTTGTTTCCGTTACAGCGGGCGTAGGCAAGCCTGCCGCGCCCTCGACCGGCTTCAGCGGAGCCGCCGGAGCCAAGCCTGAAGAGCACGTGACCCAACTGCTCGAACTCTATGGCCGCTGCCTGAAGGCCGTTCAAGGCAAGGGGCCGGAGCCGGATGTCAAAGCGCCGCAGGGTTGGAAGGCACCGCAGTGAGCCAGACCGCACTGCGCGTTGCCGTGGCTGGAGCCGGAGCCTTTGGCAAAAACCATCTGCGCGTTTATCGCGAGCTTGAGGCTGCCGACTTGGGTGTTGCTCTTGTCGCGGCCGTTGAGCCTGAGCCGACGCGCGCTGCCGAGACCGCTGCGCGCTATGCGATTTCTGTTTATTCGACTGTGGACGAGTTGCTCTCCGCCGACCTCAAGCTCGACGCGGCCACCGTCGCTGTTCCTACTGTGCATCACCATGCTGTAGCTTCGGCGCTGCTTGGCGCGGGTCTCGACCTGCTGGTGGAAAAGCCGCTCGCTGCCACGCTCGCCGAGGCCGACGATTTGATTGCGCTTGCGCATCGGGGCAGGCGCATTCTGCAACCGGGCCATTTGGAGCGCTTTAACCCAGCGGTTTTGGCCGTGCAGCCGCAACTGCGCCGTCCCATGTTCTTCGAGTCGCACCGGCTCTCGATCTTTGGGCCGCGCGCGCTGGATGTGGACGTGGTGCTGGACCTGATGATTCACGATCTGGACATCGTGCTCACCTTTGCGGCTTCGCCGGTGCGCGAGGTGCGCGCAGTGGGGCTGCCGATTCTTTCGCCGAAGGTGGACATTGCCAATGTGCGCGTTGAGTTCGAGTCGGGCTGCGTGGCGAACTTCACCGCCTCGCGCGTTTCGACGGAGCGGGTCCGCAAGCTGAGGTTCTTTGAGCCGCGACAGTACGTGTCGATCGATTATGCGCGCCAGGATTTGCTGGTGATTCGCGTGGACGGCGCTGCCGGCTTGCCGCCGGAGATGCAAGCGGCCATCGCCGCGGGCAAGGCCGATCCGGCGCTCCTCGCGAAACTCGCCGCTGCAAACGCAGCCGGTCCGGCGCCCGGTCTTTCATTCGCCAAGCCGCCGGTGACGCCGGGTGAGCCGCTGCGGCTGGAGATTCTTTCTTTCCTCGAATCCGTCCGCACACGCCGCGCGCCGCAGGTGACCGCTCGCCAGGGCCGCGATGCGCTGGCCTTGGCACTGGAGATTCAAGCCTCGATGGTTGCGCATGCTCAACGCGCGGGGCTGGAAGACTTCTTCAAAGCCGGCGCGTAAAATCGCGCGGCTCAGAATCCCGAAAGTGAACCCGCCGAAAAATGGGAATATTCACACCGTTAACCGTACTCTTGTCGCGAATTCTCCTTGAGTGTTAACCGCCAACAGGCCTAGCTTCCAGTTGAGGGATCGGTCCCGGATGCGAGCTTGCGCGCCGGGACGATTTCCAGGCCTATGACAAAACAGGCGAGCGTTGCGAGTCTTCCCAAAGTGCTGAACGGCAATCTGACCGAGGTTGCGCTCGGCTGCCAGCGAATGCTGGAGGAAAATCCATGTCATCCGCAGGCGCTGGTGGGCATCGCTCTGGTGGCGCTGGCCAGCGGGCAAAGCGCGGGCGCGGTCAAGATGGCTCGCGCCGCCGTGGCCTCCGCGCCGCGCATGGTCGCCGCATGGGTTGCGCTGGGTCAGGCGCTGAAGGCCGCCGGACGCAACGATGAAGCGGAGCGCGCCTACATTCACGCTACAACTTTGGACGGCATGAACACGCTGGCCCGCATGGGCCTCGGCGAGTTGAGGCTTGCCACTAATCATCCTCATGAGGCGATCAAGGAGTTTGAGTTGGCGCTCAGCCGCAGGCCGGCGCTGACAGCGGCGTTGATGGGCCTGGGCAATGCGATGGCGATGATGGGGCGCAACGAAGAGGCTCTAGCGTACTACGAGCGGACGCTGGCGCACCGGCCGCGGCTGCCGGAGTCCGAGTTTGCCACGGGCTTTGCGCTGGCGCGCCTGGGGAAGTTGAAGCAGGCCGAGGCGCATTACCGGCGGGCGCTGGTTCTGCGTCCGGACTTTGCCGCCGCATGGATTAATCTGGGCAGCCTGCTGCGCGAGCAGGGGCGCGAGGTCTACGCGGAGGCCGCGTTGCGGCGAGCCGTCGAGTTGCGGCCAGAGCTGATCTCGGGCTGGGTCAACCTGGCGATTCTGGAGCGCGAGCGCCGCCATCCCGCCGAAGCCGAGGCGCATTTGCGCAGAGCCTTTGCGCTCAATCCCGAGCAGGTAGAGACGCTGGTGGCATGGTGCCAGTTTCGTGCAGCCGAGCATGATCTTGCAGGCGCGTGGCAGTGGCTGCGTTGGGCGCTGGCCCGTGAGCCGGAGCACGCCGAGGCCGTGAATATGCACGGCATTTTGCTCCATCAGGAGGGCCGCTTTGAGGAGGCCATCCAAATCTTCGAGCAGGCCGAGGTGCTCGGCCATTGCGCCGCCGCCTCCAATCGCGGAAATTCTCTGATGGATTTGGGCCGCGCGGAGGAAGCGTTGCGGGCGCATGAACTGGCCGTCGAACGCGATCCAGCCAGCCCAGGCGCGCGCTATAACCTCTCGCTCACACGTCTGCGGCTGGGCGACTGGCGGCGCGGTTGGCCGGGCTACGAGGCTCGCTGGCGCTTTCGCGAGGTGCATCGCCGCCCCAGAGTTTTTCCGCAGCCGCGCTGGCAGGGCGAGCCGCTCAACGGACGCCGAATACTTCTGCACGCCGAGCAAGGGCTGGGCGACACCATTCAGTTTTGCCGTTATGTCAGCATGGTCGAGGCTCGCGGCGGCGTAGTTCTGTTGCAGGTGCAGGAGCCGGCGTTGCGCCTGATGCAGTCGCTCGCGGCTGTGCGCGCCGGGCTGGCGGAGGCGGCGCTGCTCGGAAGCAAGCTGGCCGAGTTCGATGTCGAGTGTCCGCTTCTCAGCCTTCCCGCCGTCTTCGGGACGACTGTTGAAACGGTTCCCTGGCCGGGCGCTTATCTGGGGGCTGACCCGGAGCTGGCCGCCGCGAAGTTGCTTCAATTTCCGCGACAACTGGATTCGCCTTGCGCTCAGCCTCGCGTAGGCGTGGCCTGGGCCGGCAATCCACGCTATAAGGCCGACGCACAACGCTCCGTAAAGCTGGCCACGCTGCTGCCGCTACTGCGCACTCCCGGCATCCAGTGGATTTCGCTGCAAAAGGGGCCTGCCGCCGAACAGATCGTCGAGCTGCCGAGCGACGTTCAACTCTGTGACGCATCAAGCCGCGACCGCGATCTGGCCGAGACCGCTGCGCTCATCTCGACGCTCGATCTGGTCATCACCACCGACACCTGCATCGCCCACCTGGCCGGAGCCATCGGCAAGCCGGTCTGGATTCTGCTGCCGCATCTGAGCGACTGGCGCTGGATGCAGCGGACGGACGCGACGCCCTGGTACCCGACCGCGCGCTTATTCCGCCAGAGCGCGCCGGGCGACTGGGCCGGAGTCATGGAGCATGTCATCGCGGAGCTGAACGCCGTGCGCGATGCGCGGTTAAAGACTGTGTTTTCAACACCTATCGCAAGATTTTCTAGGTATCAGAGCCGCTCTTCCCAACTTTCCGCAAGGTAATTTTCAGAGGCTCAGGAATAAGTTGAAAATAATACTTGACAATCTGCACTCTATATAATAGAGTACTCCCTATAAGGGAACACTCTGAGAGATGATAGAGGTTTCCGAGGAGAGTGAGATGACTGAAAACACGGAAGAGTTGGAAGTGAAAGAGAGATTGAAGCTGATCGAGACCATGATCTCCGAAGGCCGGCGCACCACCGAAAGCTGGGGCTGGACGTTTGTCCTGTGGGGCGTGGCCTACTATGTTGCCATAGCCTGGTCCATCCTGGGACACAATTCGTGGGCTTGGGTGATCACAATGGCAGCTACCTGGCTGCTGATGATGGCTATCATTTGGCGCAAGACGAAGCGGCAAACAGAGAAAAAGCCTCCGACCAGGGCGGGCCGTTCCATTACTGCCATCTGGACTGCCATGGGCATCTCCATGATGATGCTCTTCCCCGCTATGGGTCTCAGTGGCCGGTTCACTCCTCAGATGTTTGTGGCGGTGGCGGGCGCAATGCTCGGCACAGCCCATGCGACCAGCGGCATGATTTTGAAGTGGAAAGCGCAGATGGCCAGCGCGGTGGTCTGGTGGGCGGCGAGTGCGATAGCCTGTTTTGCCAACAATACTCAATGCACAATCGTATTTTTGCTGGCAACCTTCTTCAGCCAAATCGTCTTTGGCATCTACGCGATGATTTGCGATGCGCGCAGAAACAAGCAGGAGGCCAGCCATGCCTGAGCTGCCAGAGCTGAATCCTGTGATCCACGGGAAGCTGCGCCTGGCCCTGCTCTCGCTGCTGGTGGGCGTGGACGAGGCGGAGTTCACCTGGCTGCGCGCGAAGACCGGCTCGACGGACGGCAACCTCGGCGCGCAACTGCTGAAACTCGAAGAAGCCGGTTACCTCGCAGTTGAAAAGAAGTTCGTCCAGCGCAAGCCGCAGAGCATTTATCGCATCACCGAAGCCGGACGCGCGGCCCTCGCCGAATACGTGCAGGCCTTGAAGCAACTGCTCGGCGGAGCTATCTGAAAACTAACTCGCCATAGCGCAAAAACAGGCCCAGAGCAATCGCCCTGGGCCTGTTGTCTAATTCCGAATCCAGTCAAGCGCCTAACTTTCTGTCGACTCGTTCGTTGATGCGTCGGAGGTTTTTCGCCGCACAAGCGGATGTCGAATCTCCCAAATTGACCAAGCCGCCAAAGCCCAGAAGAAAACTGCCAGGACCCATGCAAAAACGCGATCATGATTCTTTAGTGTCGCAACGATGGTCACCCAGACGGCAACGAAACTCCACAGGCCAGCAGCCATCTTCCTCTTCCATAATTGCTTTGGCTCCCGCGCATCAATATCCTTCTGCGTGGGTATGAAGCTTCCCGACTTCCGTTTCCGCCGGATTGCCCTGATGGGCCAGATCATCGACAGTGGCAGGAAGCATACTCCAGAAATTATGAGGAGATTTCTTAGCCATACAAGATCAGGCCGCATTCTAACCTCGAACGCCAATGCAAAGAAGGCATACGAGATACCAAAGGCGAAAAAGGACATCAATATAGGAATAGCCCATTCATCGGCGTTCGCCCAGAGCGCCGCGCGAGGACTCAACTTGTACTCTCGTCCGGCCCTCTTCGCTGCATCTTTTGTTCGTAGTTGTACGAACTTATATACAAACCAAACGGAGAGCAACGCCATTATAGCCGGACCAATAAAGAGCGGCAGGCGCGTCCAAAGAGGAAATGGAGACGGTTCCAAGGCGTACCGAGTAAAGACCGCAGTGAGATAGATTAGTACTCCCAGCGTAAGTGCAGCAATGAACCAAATTGCAAGCCGCTTCCAGAGAGAGACTTCCTTGGGCGTCTCCGTCCTGACGCTATCTTCCATCATGCCCTCCGTTCATTCCGTCGATTGGTTGATTTTGACTCCAAGAATACTCCACTGGATAGCCAGTAGTCTGGTGACTTGAAGATTTTCCACTTCAAATGCAGGAGAAGCGAGAAATTTCCGGGCCTAAAGGCCCCTGCTCCCTCCGCATTCGCTGATGTGCAACTGTAGTATTTATGCGCCCTGGCGCGGAGGTCCGCGCCGTTGACGAGAGCCTGTCAATGGAGACACCGGCGAAGTCGTGTTCTTTCCCTAATCCCTGCGTCTTGTTTCTGTCCTATAATCCTCCCATGCAATCCAGCGGCGATTCCCGGTGGCGAAGCGTGATTCCGTACGCGATAGGCGCATTGCTGATCGCAGCGATGCTGGGCGCGCTGCAGGCCTTCAATCCGACATTGCCGATTCGAATATGGCATTACTCCTTTCATATAAATTTTCTCAATCCGGAGACTGCCGGCCAGACACTGATCTTTACCGCGCTGACTGGGCTGGCATTTCTGTCGCTGCTTCTTCTGCTGGTGCTGCTGTGGAGAGACATTCTGAAGCTTTACGCAGGGCAGGCCAGGAGCGGCGTGGGCGCGCGGCTGCGCTCGCGCATGGTGCTGGGCGCGGTGCTGATTGCGCTGGCGCCCGCGGTCTTCATGTTTCTGTTCAGCTTTCTTCTGATGAACCGCTCGCTGGACCGCTGGTTCTCGCCGAATACCGCGGAGATGAGCGACGACTCGATCCAGATTGTCGGTGAACTGGCGCGTTATGTGATGGCCAATGCGCGACAGGAGGCGGAATCGATTGCTGAGTCGGGCGCAATGGAGAGCGATTTGCAGGTGTTGCAGGCGGTGCTCGGCGAGCACCGCATTACCCTGGCCAACGGCTTTGCGGTGATTTATGACAAGGACAATCGGCAGATTGTCGGCTTTCATGCGCCGCCGGAGTCAAGCCCGATCAGCATAATTCCCTGGCTGGAGGCGGGTGAGCAAGGGGAGGCGATTCCGCTGCGCGGTCCGCTCTCAACCAGCCTGCTGTTTTTAGCGCGGCGCGGCGACCGGCCGTTGTTGAAGGTGGGAGACGCGGAGTATGCGTTGGGCATGAGGACGGCGGCTTCCGGCAAAGCTGTGGTGGTGGCGCTGCCGATGCCCCAGGGGCTCAGCCAGCCCGCGATGCGCATCCGCGCGGGCGCGGCGACGTATGAGGAACTCTTCCGCAAGCGCAACATAATTCGCACGACATTTTTTCTGTGGCTGCTGATGCTGACCGTGCTTGTGTTCTTCATGAGCGTCTGGATGGCGCGTTTTCTCTCGCGGCAGATTACAGGCCCGGTGGAGGCTCTAGCCGTGGCGATGGCCGAGATCGCAAGCGGACAGTACGAGCATCGCGTGGCGCTGGCGGCCGGCGGAGAGATGGGCGAGCTGGTGCGGGCTTTCAACCACATGGCCGGCGATCTCGAGGCCAGCCGTCAGTTGGCGGAAACTTCAAGCGCGCAACTGAGCGCGGCCAATCTGGCGATTGAAGAGCGGCGGCGCGAGCTGGAAACGATTGTCGAAACAATTCCCTCGGGCGTGGTGACGCTGGACAACAGGGGAATCATTCTGCAATCGAATCGCGCCTTTGCCGCGCTGCTTGGCCGGCGCGTGGATTGCGGGCTGGGTGGAGAGAAGATTGAATCGCTCTTCCCTGCCGAGTGCGTCGAGGATTTGACGGGCGTGATTCGCCGCAGCCGCCGCATGGGGCTTGCCTTTACCGAGATCGAGTACCACGGAGAAAATCGCATTCTGCATTTGGCCATCACCAGTGCGCGATTTGAGCTGACTCACCGGCGGCTGGGAACCGTGCTCGTGGTGGAGGACACGACAGAGCTGTTGCGGGCGCAGCGGCAGTTGGCGTGGAAGGAGGTGGCGCAGCGCGTGGCCCACGAGATCAAGAATCCGCTGACTCCGATTGCGCTCTCCGCCGAACGCATCAGCCGCCATCTGGACCGCAGGCAGGCAGACTCACCCAACGTCATCCGCAAATGCAGCGAGGTGATTCTGGCCTGCGTGGGGACGCTGCGCACGCTGGTGGATCAGTTCTCCGCGCTGGCGCAGTTCCCCGCTCCGCAGCCACGAGCGTGCGATGTGAATCAGGTTGCCGAGGAGGCGTTGGCGCTCTTTGCAGGGAGGCTGGACGGCATCACGATCAAGCTGGACCTTGAGACGGGATTGCCGCCTGTGCTGGCCGATCCAGAGGCGATTCGACGCGCGCTGGCCAATCTCATCGACAACGCCGCCGAGGCGATGAAGGACAGCCTGCTGCGCGTGCTGGAAGTGAGCAGCTCGCTGAGCGAAGACGGCGCCGCCGTTGAAGTTGAAGTCACCGACACCGGCCACGGCCTCACGGATGAGATTCGCGAGCGGCTCTTTCTGCCGTTTTATTCGACCAAGCAGCGCGGCACCGGGCTGGGGCTTTCGATAGCGGCCAAGATTGTGCAAGAGCATGGCGGCAGCCTGAGCGCCGAGGCCAACACTCCCAAGGGCGCGCGCTTCCTGATGCGTCTGCCGCTGATGGAGCCGCTGGGGGAAGGGGCCGCTCAGACCGGGGAAACTCAAACCGATACTGTTGCACCCGACAACTCTGTGAGAGAATCGCACTGATGAATCACATATTGGTAGTGGACGACGAGGCCGAGATTCGCTCTTCTCTCGAAGAGATTTTGCGCGAGGAGGGCTACGGCGTGGCCACGGCGGCCAACGCAACCGATGCGCTGGTGCGGATCAACGACGCGCCTTATGATGTTGTCCTGCTCGACATCTGGCTGCCCGACCGCGACGGCCTCGACGTGCTGGCAGACATTCACAATCTAGCCGCCGACACGCGCCCGGAGGTGGTCATCATCAGCGGCCACGGCAGCATCGAAACAGCCGTCAAAGCCACCAAGCTGGGCGCGTACGACTTCCTGGAAAAGCCGCTCTCGCTGGAGCGCACGCTGATCGTGCTGAAGAATGCCGTGGAAGCTCGCCGCCTGCGCGCGGAGAATCTGGAGTTCAAGCGGCAATTCAGCGTGGGATCGGTGCTGACCGGCGATAGCGTTCCGCTCAAGGCGCTGCGCCAGCAGATTCGCCTGATGGCGCCGACAAACGGACGCGTCCTGATCTACGGCGAGTCGGGAACCGGCAAGGAGTTGATCGCGCGCGCCATTCATGCCGAGAGCCTGCGTAAGGATCAGATTTTCGTCGAGCTGAATTGCGCCGCCATCCCCGAAGCGCACATCGAGGCCGAGCTCTTCGGCTATCGTCACGGAGCGCAGCCCGGCGGATTGCCGGAGCAGCGCGGAACGCTGGAGCGCGCCGACGGCGGAACGCTCTTTCTCGACGAAGTCGGCGACATGAGCCTTAAGACGCAATCCAAGGTGCTCAGCGCGCTCGACGACCAGCAGTTTACGCCAGTGGGCGGCACGCAGCCGATTCGCGTGGATGTGCGGCTGATTGCATCCACCAATAAAGACCTTGAAGAAGAGATCGCCAAGGGAAATTTCCGCGAAGACCTCTTTTACCGGCTCAATGTTGTGCCGTTTTCTGTGCCGCCGCTGCGTGAGCGTAAACAGGATATTCCGCCGCTGGCGCGCGAGTTTCTTGCCGAGTTTGGCCGCCAGTACGGACGCCCGCGCATGGAGATCGGCGAAGATGCGCTGGAGGCGCTCGCCGCATACCGCTGGCCGGGAAACGTGCGCGAGTTGAAGAATGTGATCGAGCGGGTAATGATCCTCAATCCGCGCGCGCTGCGCATTGAGCGCAAGCACCTGCCGCCGCTGACGCACAAAACCGGCACGCGTTCGACGGAAGAGTTCTCGACTCTGCAACAAGCTCGCGACGCCTACGAACGCGAGTTTATCCTCAAAAAGATCGAGGAGGCCCGCAACAACATGAGCCGCGCCGCCAAAGTGCTGGGCCTCGAGCGCAGCCAACTGTATCGCAAGATGAAGGCGCTGGGGATTGCCGTGCGCGAGTAGTGGAAAGTGGGGTGAATGCCTATGAAAAAGCACCCACCCCGAATTGCCATTTTTTTATTGCATCCACGCCGCGCTCAGTGCGAGGACGAGGAATGCATTCGCGCCCTCTTCTCGATATGCGCTTGCGATCCCGCGCCCTGCAAAGCCTGCAATAGCGAGATTCCCTCCGGTGATCCCAGTCCGGTCGTTGGATTCCAGCCCGGCCCAGCCGAATAGGCGCCATTATTTCCTGAGGTAATTTCGCGGAAGCAGGTCGATTCATCCACGCTGTAAAGCTGCGGATTGATGAACCCACTGCGCGACTGGAGCTTCTGATTGAACAAGGTGATCAATCCGGCCCACAAAGGCGCCACCGCGCTGGTTCCACCCACCACCAACTGCTTCCCATCCACCTGGACCTTGTAGCCGGTTTCCGGATCGGCGTCGCCGGCAACATCGGGCACTCCGCGATTGGCCTGCTGCACGTCCTTGGACTGCCAACTGGGCCGCGCAAAAAACGAGCTATAGCCCCCTCCGGTGGCTCCGCCTTGCGCGCCGTCATTCCAGACTGTTTCGTTGGTAATGCTGCCTTTGGCTGACTGCAAACTTGTGCCGCCGCAGGCCAGCACATGAGGACTGGATGCGGGGAAGTCCACGTGGTTCTGCCCGTCGCTCACTCCGTCGCTGGAGCCGTTGTCTCCGGCGGCAACGGTAACGGTGATGCCCAGCAGGCCGGCCTCCTGCGCGACTTCGTCAAAGTTCTGCATCGACTGCTGCGTCCAGGTCGATTCAGGCCCGCCCCAACTGATGGAGATCACGCGCGGCCCGCGCAATTGGTCGTGAACCGCCATGCTCAGCGCATCCTGGAATCCACGCGATGTGTTAGGCGCGAAATAGACGACGATCGCGGCTCCCGGCGCCACCGCTCCAGCCACTTCGATATCCAGCATCACCTCGCCATCCGCACTATTGGCCGTAGTCGGGCGATTCTTTGCTTGATCGACCGAAGACATTGTGACCGTTGGCTGCTGAAGGCCGAGCGACTGGAAGTACTCCTGAATATCCGCCGGACGATAGCCGCCGCCCAGCTCGATCAGTCCAATCGTTTGTCCAGAACCGTTCACGTCCTGTGGAAATTCGTAGAGCTGCGCCACCTGCACTGGCGTGTAGGCAGTGTTGGAGTCGCGAGCGCCAAAGTTGCTATTGGCGCTGCGATAGCGGAAGTGCGGCTTGGCAACCGGCCGGTCGTCAAAGCCAAAGACGCCCTGAACAATCGGCGCAATCTCTTCGGAAAGCTGAATCGCGCCGGTGCGTCCGCGATAGTTTCCGTCGGGATGGTCATAATCGATCAGCTCGATGCCGAAGGCCTTCTCCATCTTCGAGGCGGTTCCGGCCAGCGTCACGGTGCGGCGCAGAACCTCGTCGCCACGCTCCAGCATTTGCAGGTTATGCTCTTCGGCAAACTTGCGGACCATATCAACGTGTTTCGGGTCGGCGCCAAACTGCGAGGCAAATTCGCTGTGGCTCATGAATTTGCCTGAAGACTTAACGGTCGTCAATGGTTGGCGATGGCGGAGGATGACCGATATCTCAATCAGTTGATGGGGATCGGTCGGTCCGATGGCGCGCGCTCCGGGGAGGGGAACGCGTTCACTGCCCTTCAGGGCAACTTTTCTGGGATTTGACATGGGATGCTCCTTCTCCGATTGGGATTCCCGGTGGATGACGCGCCAGACGATCTTCCAGGCAGCGGCAAAGGGAGAACTTCTGGGGAAGATCCCGCACTGCCGCTGGCTACGCTCCATGCCTGGGGAGGACATGGTTCGCTCTCACGCCCATGCACTGCATCCGGCAGTGACCTGCGCGAGTGAAACAAATCGTCGGCAATTCTTATGGAGAAGCTGCTTGCAAGGGGAGGAATCTAAAAGCGCCGCCTGTAAGCCTTCGTCCTAAACGGGCAGCTCATCGGGCAATTGATCCGGTGCGCTGTGCCGAAAATCTACGCGCGGCGCTCGGTCGAGCTTGGCATCCGCGCAATCTGTGGACGAATATACTCCCAAATTCCGACGAAATGCACGGCCTTTTTGAAGAGGCTGTGAAAATTATTGAAGAGCCTGAATTGTTTGCAATGTCACGGAGAAGAAGGTGTGCTCTTCCATTCCGCGTTACCGGCGCCCCCACGGATTTGGAATGCCTAGCGAGTCTCGTTGCTCGCTGGGGTGGGGTAAGGTCTTCGTCCGTGGGGTAGCTGGGCGGAAGGGTGGGAACCACTCAGCCGGCGGACAGGGTTGTTCATTCGCCAGGATATCAACAGGCTCTATCCGCTCTAGGTTGTATCGACATATAGGGATGTGCGGCGTTGCTAAGCCAGAACCGGCTCAGACTAGGCGGAGGACGAAGACTTTGGCGATTCCAAGGCGAGGACGACAACGATGTATGGGCCGGTTCTGGCCGCAACCCTTCGGGCCGGGACCGATTTTCCCGGCGACGCGCACCCCTATATGTCGATACAACCTAGCGCCGCGGGCGTCCGCGATCTCGCGAGCCTCGTCCGCGATCGCCAAAGCTTCTCGGCTTGACCGGCGGCGCCACGGGTAGGTGCGTCTTGCCCGCGGGATAAACCGCGAGGAAGCGCTCCTGGCCTTCGCCCGAACTCGCCGTTTCCACGCCTTCGATGCCGCGAAAGGCCATGTGCATCAGGCGGCGCTCGCGGCTGTTCATCGCTGGAAAGGCGTAGGGAACGCCGGAGCGGATAACCTTATCCGCGGCAACCTCGGCGGTCATGCGCATCTCCTGCGCGCGCAGAGCCTTGAAGTTGGCGGCGTCAAAGCTGATGAGGTCGCCCTCGCGCTGGTCCAGGCGCAGAATCTGCGCGGCGATGGTCTCCAGAG
>CAYOYX010000082.1:0-16776 GCA_964408275.1 uncultured Occallatibacter sp. | reverse complement strand
GTGACCTCTCCCTTACCAAGGGAGTGCTCTACCAACTGAGCTACATCAGCCCTTCTTGCAAACTTTTCACTCCTGGGTTCCGGGAGTGACTCACTGTCAGGGATTAATCCCTGACCTACCGCTACATCAGTCCTTAAAACTTAAAACCTACTTTTAGCTTTTAGCCGTCAGCTTTCAGCCTGATTCTAGTGGCGCGAGCCGCATTGGCTCAATCTGCCGCCTCGAAGCTGAGATCTGATAGCAGAAAGCTAAGAGCTTTTTTCCCTGCCGCTGCGAATCCTCTCCGCATGACGGGTTAAAACCGTCTTCAATACCATTCCGCCCAGTACGACCAGCGGAATCAGCCTTAACTCCACCAGCTTGCTTCCCACGAGAAACTTGCCATCTCCGAGAGTAAACCAAGCCAGACCAGCCAGAACTCCGTAAAGCCCAATAGCAATCCAGTACTTCCGATCCAAATCCGAACCGGCGCTCTTCAAGCCCTTGCATTCACCAGGCTGCATTGCTATTCCTCAAATCCAGCCTCGAAATCATGGTGCACAGGGGAGGGTTCGAACCTCCGTAGGTCCAAAGACCGGCAGATTTACAGTCTGCTGCCATTAACCACTCGGCCACCTGTGCTCATTCACCTATTCGACCGCTTCGACCCAATTCAGCGCATTCGGCCCCTACCGGAGCACTTCCGGCCTTCAGGAGCTTGCACCTCGGTGGGATCGCCGCAGAGGACAGGCCCGACGCCGAAAAATCAGCGCCGGAAAACATTCCGCCGTTCCAGGCTCCCTATCGGTTCCCTCGTATGGAGCTGGCGAAGGGATTTGAACCCCCGACCCTCTGATTACAAATCAGATGCTCTACCAGCTGAGCTACGCCAGCCCTACCCACCCGGAAAAACCACCCGGAGACCCGAAATCCGTGCGGGCACACTAACCCTCCGCACACATAACGGCACAGAAATCAAGGTTAGCACACCCCCGCCAGCGGAGCAAACCGGGGAAGCAGGGACAGGGACTATAGTTTGTTGTCGCATCTATGGATGCGGCGTAATGGCAACAATTGTGATTACCGGAGTGCGTTTCTTGCCGATGATTTCATCGGGGCCATAATGCCAGAAAATGCGGTAGGCGCCGGGCGTCTTGTTTTGCGCGTAGGCTTCAAAAATCTTCTCACCACTGGAACCAGTCAGTGAGAGGAACTCATGCGTATGCAGGCCAGGATGTTGGGGGTCCAATTCCAGGTAACCGAGAGCCTTTCTAACCTGCGCCAGCAGCGCAGCCTTCGCCGGCGTGTTTTCGAGAGCCATCAACTGAGCGTCTGCCGTGGGCGTAAATTTGATCTTCCGTTCCATGTGATTCGCGGCCTATTCGTGCGCGTGCTTGGCGAACGAGCCGCGATAAACGCTCTTGCCTTCGGCCGACTCGCGCAAACCTTGCTTTACGCTGGCCAAAGCCGAGGCATTCTCAAAGAGCCACACCTCTGAGGCGGGAACGGCCTTGACCGGATCGAGAACGAGTTGCCCAAGAGAATTGCGGTAGATGTTGTACGCCGTGGATTCGCCGAGCGCCCCGCCCAGCGACAGGCGCTTCTTCGCGTCCGGCTGTGCGAACTCGGAGATCAACTGAAAATCCGTATTTTTTAGAACGGCATAGGTTGGCATAGTGGAATAGTAATATAAATGGGAAAATAGATCAAGTGGGCTAATCCCACCTTGACAAATATGCGTTACGGCTTTGCTTCGCTATCTGGCAATCCTGTCAATAAGCCCGATCCACCCGATGATTGGACCAAAAGCCTTTAGGCAAAGGATCAAGGCAATCTATAATCGGAGACAATTAGTCATTCAATAGTTTCAATGTTGAGATGCCAGCCATGACGGTTTGCGACGATTGTTTTCGAGAATTCCTCCATCCCATCGTTCATGAATTGATGGACAAGAACAAGCAATTCTTCGAACGCTACGGCCGCCACAGCCGTTGGCATTGGGACGATGCCGCAATCACTTTGACGTTTTCGGATCCAGTGCTACCCACTGTTCGGATTGATGTGACAGTTGTTGGTACTATCGAAGGCAAATCTTGGCAATGGAGTTGGGCAAATCCGAATTTTCAAGCGCGTTCAAAACAGGATATGGAGAAAGTTCGTGAATTTGGTTATACGAATGGCTACGATAAAATCACTACAGCCTTTTTGGAAGCGGATGAGTACACGGGCTGGGAGATGACCGCAGTGGCAGCTCATTTACTTGGCGCACCTGGGGCGTACCGCTTTCCTACGGAGCAAGGATACTGTTATCTCATCTATCGCAAAATTGAAGAAATCGGAGCGGCGGTCCACGTATGATCCTCGGACTCATCTCATGAACTCATCGCAAGCCACGCTCGTTCGCCTCATCGCACTATCCCTTCTGGCCCTCGCCCTCGCCGACTGCCGCCACAGCGACTTCCCTCAATACGCGCCCAACTACCGCGAGTACGCCTACGTCACCAACGGCGGCAGCAATACCGTCACCGTCCTCGATGTAGTCAACGTACGCCTCGACCGCGAGCTTGCTGTCGGCCAGAATCCCGTCGCCGTCGCCGTCAACCCTATGCGCAACGAAGTCTACGTGGTCAACTCCCCGGCTGGCGGAGCGCAGGGTTCCGTCTCGGTTATCAACGCAGAGAACAACTCGGTCGCGGGCGCTATCGCCGTTCACCGCCAGCCGGTCTCCATCGACGTTGACCCCGCGGGCGATTTCGCTTACGTCGCCAACTCCGGCTCCAACACTATCTCCGTCCTCGACCTCAAGGCCCGCCGCGAAGTTGCCGCCATCGGCGTCGGCGAGGAGCCGGTCGCCGTCCGCATCGCTCCCGACGGCAAGACGCTGGTCGTCGCCAATCGCAAAGCCGGCTCCGTCAGTTTCATCGACACTGCAACCCGCAAGCTGCGCAAGGTCTTCGAGGGCTGCGCTGGAGCCGCTGACCTCGCCATACTCCCTGATTCCTCTAAAGTTTATGTCGCCTGTTCAGCCGGCCACCAGTTGATGACCATCGCGCTCACTCGCCCGGAATCGCATCCTACGCAGGCAGCTCCGGCACAGACCATCTCCGCGCAGCCCGACCGTCTCGAAGCTATTCTCGACGTCGGCCAGGGGCCATCGCAACTGGCTCTCAAGCCCGACGGCGGCGAAGTCTTCGTCTCCAACTCACTCTCCAACACCATCTCCGAGGTCTACGCCACCACCGACGAAGTCGGCGGCGCAACCCTGATCGGCGACGATCCCGTCCGCGGCATTGTCTCCGCTGATAATGCCCTGCTCTACGTCGCCAATCTCCGCTCCCAATACGTCACGCTCTACTCCATCGACGAAAGTCGTCGCGCCGGCTCAATCCACGTAGGCGACGGTCCCGCCGCAATGGCCTTTTCCGCCGCCGGTCACCTGCTCTTTGTCGTCGATTCACGCTCCTGCGACATAGCCGTGGTCCGCACCAGTTCGCGTTCGCTCTTCACGCTGCTGTCCGTTGGCCGCAACCCCAACGCCATCGCCGTCAAAGCCTTCAAGCTGCCCTGAAACGGCTTAACGCGCGGAGCGGACTTTCTTTGCTCCGGACGCGGCCTTATCTTTCGGTTGAGTGCAGACAAGAACCACCGGCTCCTGGTCAGGGAAGGTTGCAATCATCGTTAGATGGCCGCCCATCGCCGCCACCGTGCGCGCCATCGTGGACAGGCGTGGATCCTTCCGCTTCTCCAGCCGCGAAATCTGCATCTGGCCGATTCCCAGTGCCTCGGCCACCGTCGCTTGGCTGATCTTTCGCCCCTTGCGCAGCTCCGCCAGTGTCATGCGCCGCCTCACCCTGGCCACCAGCTCAGCGCCTCTTTTTGCAATGGCCTCTTGCCGCTTTTTCGGCATTGCCGCAATGACTTCTTCTAATGGAATGGGTCTGTACATCGCAGTTACTCCTTTGACTCAAGAATTTCGAGGTGTTCCCGGTATCGCTTATCGGCCTTGTCTATCAGACGTTGATAAAACTTCGCTGTGCTCACGCCCGATTTGTCTCCGGCGACGAGAATAATTGCACTGCGTCGCGGGTCGAAAGCAAATGCGACTCGCCAGACCCCTCCATCGGCTTTAAGTCGAAGCTCTTTCATGTTCGCGTAATGCGAATCGTTCAGTGTGTCTACGTCGGGCCGACCCAGCGATGGCCCAAACTCCCGCAGCGGCTCAAGAGAGGCGATAAGTCCGTCCTGCACAGCCTCCGGCAGTTCGTCGTACTCGGCCTTGAACTTCGGATGAAACTCGACGGACCAGCTCATTCAACTATTATGCCATATAAAGCATTATGCGTAATAGGGCATTCTTCCGCGTCGGTCAGTATGCGTAGCGCTTCAGAATGAGCGTATGATCTTCGGTGGTGAGTATATCTGACATGGGTTTGAGGAATCCTTGGGGCAAGTTCTTGCTGTCGGGTGTTCGCCTTGTTTTGTGTTTATTGGCTGCATTAACATCCTCGTACACACCTGGAGGAACTTGGCACCTGCTGATTCCAATCGATCCACCTTGCGCGATGTTCATGTTTGTGATTACCAGCAACATGGGTACGCTTGCTGTCTTTGCAGTATTGGGCACAATACAATGGTTTCTCATCGGACATCTTATTGATGTCTGCATCGAATTTGTTCAGACGCGCCTACATCGATCGTGATTCTTGATATAAATCCCAGAACGTCAGTTTGACCTAACCCCCTCAAACCCGGTACACTACTCTAGTTTGGCGATTCCTGCCTGATGCCGTGAATCTGGGCGCTCGCCCCTTTGTCTGAGGGCTTGAGCGAGCCGGATTCGAGAGTTTTGCGGCGCAGAAGTTTCCGCCCGAGCTATTTTTGGATTGCATAAGCGCACCGGCTTGGCCGACGCTTGGCTGGAGGATTTATGTACGCGGTGATTCGTACCGGTGGAAAGCAGTATCGCGTCGCACCCGGCGACGTTGTAAAGATTGAGAGCCTCGGCTCTGAGAATCAGACCGTCGAGTTCAGCGACGTGCTGGCCGTCAGCGGCGAGCCGGGAACCGTGGCCAAACCGTCCACAGCCAAGGTAACCGCTGAAGTCCTCGGCGAGGGCCGCGGCGACAAGATTTTGGTCTTCCACCTCAAGCGGAAGAAGCAGTACAAAAAGCTGCAAGGCCATCGGCAGAACTTTACCGAGGTGCGCATCAAGGCCATCGAGGCCGACGGCGTCACCTACTCCGCCGCATAGCAGGAGTGAGCTGTCAGCTTTCGGCTTTCAGCTTGGCATTCGCGGTACAAAGAATTTTGGCCCCAGGCGGGCAGAACTGAAGGCTGAAAGCTGATAGCTGTAGGCTGGAATAGGAGATTCACCAATGGCACATAAGAAGGGTGGAGGCAGCTCCACAAACGGACGCGATTCCAATGCACAACGGCTGGGTGTTAAGGCCTTTGCCGGCGAACTCATCAGCGGCGGCTCGATCATCATGCGCCAGCGCGGCACGCGCATCAAGCCCGGCGCCAACGTCGGACTCGGCTCAGACGACACGCTCTTCGCCAAAGTCTCCGGACGCGTGAAGTTCTCCGACCACGGCAACCGCGGCCGCTTCGCCTCCATCGAACCCGTAGCCGTAGAGTAATCGCAAGACCAACCCACGCTCATGCGGAATAGGCCACGGCAACACCGTGGTCTTTTCTGCGCCTGTTTTCCGCTGCTCCGCTCTACAATGAAGCCTTGCTCACTGAAGCCCAATGCGACCGCCTCGACGTAGTGCTGGTCTCCCCGCGCAACCCTCTCAACATCGGCGCGGCAGCCCGCGCCATGGCCAACTTCGGCCTCCAGCGCCTCTCGGTCGTCGCCCCTTTTGCGCCCACTTGGCGCGAGGCTCGCTCGGCCATTGGCGCGCCGGAGCAGCTTCTCAACGCAATAGAATCCCCCACCCTTGCCGAAGCCGTTGCCGCTTGCACGCTGGTTGTCGGCACTGGAACCATCACCTATCGCAAGCCCGAGCAAAAGGTCGTCTCGCTCCCTGATCTGCCCCCGCTCGTAGCTGAAAAACTGGCCCGCGGTGGCCGCGTAGCCCTCGTCTTTGGATCGGAAAAACATGGCCTCACCCGCGATGATCTCGCCTTCTGTCACATCCTCGTCGAAATTCCCACCGATCCCCGCCAGCCTTCGATGAACCTCAGCCAAGCCGTCGCCGTCTGCCTTTATGAGCTCTCCGCCCATGCCGTTTCAGATGAACAGTCTCTCGCTTCTGAGAAGGGTACGAGCTTTAGCCCGTACATTAAACCAGCAGAATCAACGAGGGCTTTAGCCCCTGAGGGAGATTCATCCTCACCCGCCACTCCCTCCGCTCATCTCGAACTGCTCGTCGGCGTCATCGAAGAATCGATGCAAGCCGCTGGCTACTCTCCTCGCGCCATGCAGCCCGCCAACCGCCACGACCTCCGCCTGCTGCTCCGCCGCCTTGCACTCTCTGCCCGCGACACTCGCCGTATTCTCGGCCTCTTCCGCCGCATTCTCTGGCGTCTTCGCCGCTCCTCCAGCCATTGAAAATGCATAGATTTACGGCAAAGAATAACCATTCTTCCCAAATTTCTCTTCGACTAAAGAGCGAATCTCTGATAAAGTTCGCTCATAGGCTCTCTTTATGTTTATGCTTCATTTTCGTTATCAATCGATATTGCATTCGTCTCTGATTCCGTTTGCAGCTCTCGCCTTGTCGCTGGCAGTCCTCGCCCACGCGCAGCAACCAGCGGCTTCAGCAGATCAATCCCCAGCAACTTCCGCCAATCCTGCCGCGTCAGCATCCCCGGAGAAAGCGCCGCCGGTTGACCTGCTCGTGAACGCCGTTACCGACGATGGCGTCAGGGCGCTTCTGCTCGACAAGCTCTTCTACCTGCGCGGCGGCTATCTCACCGACTCTCTCAGCTTCGATGAGCACGGTCATCTCGTCGGCCACACGTTGCAAGGTTCCTTCACCCTCTGCGCCATCCAAATAGAGCACGTCCGCCTCACCAAGCACTTGCTTGTGATGGATGGCACTCGTTACGGCTTGCATTTCGCCGCTCTTTCGCCCACTGAGGACAACTCCAACGCCTTTGATCGCGTCAGGATTACTGCCCCTAAAAAATCCGTTAGAATCACCATCGACCGCGAGGTCGTCATCAAACCGAAAAAGAAGAAAGCGACTAAGGCTGAGAAGGAACAGGCTAAGGCTGAGAGAGAACAAGCCACCGAAAAGACGGAGAGTGCCACGCCCGCAACTCCACCAACTCCCGCCGACGCGCCCGCCGCAACTCCATCATCATCCGCGCCCGCAACTGCGCCAGAAGTCGCTCCGCCCGCGCCCAGTCCATATGAAATGAGTGACGCCGAACGGCTCAAAGCCTCTATCGCCGCCGCGTCAGAGGCCGAGCGCCCCGCCGATCCAGACAACGTCACGATCACCCACTCGCCTGCCCATGCCGCCCGCCTGCTACGCGAGGCTATCGATCAAGTCTTCGCTCCCAGTCTCGATGACCGCATGATGGCCGCCATGCCCGACTTCTGGAAGCTCTACTTCAAGGCCGTCGCCGATAAAGCCGTATACCGTCCAAACGATCCCTCCGTCCTCCGCCAGAACGCCGTGGACCGCAAGGCCGTTCTACTCAATAAATTTGAGCCGGACTCCAACGAATACGCGCAGAGCCACAACGTCGCCGGCATGGCTCAATATCGCGCCGTTATTGGTCCTGACGGCAAGGCCGGCGAGATCGCCGTCACTCGCCCCATCGGCTTTGGCCTCGATGAGAACGCCGTCGAGTCCATCCGCAAAGCCAGCTTTCAGCCGGGAGTCCTAGACGGAAAACCCGTCCCCGTACTCATCGATCTGGTCGTCCAGTTCCGCATCTTTTCCAAGCGCACCAGCGTCGTAATCCCGCCTGAGCAGGCCGCCAAGCCCGGAGAACTTATCCTCCCCGGCCCTTACAGCCTCGCTGAACGCTGAAGCTGCATTGGGGGGCGGGGGTGGCATCCCCACCTGTAAACCTGTGTGGCCCAGCTCCTGCTTATATGACCTGGAAAATTGTGAACTCCAACCAATCGAGCTGATCCCTGACTACTGATCTCTGTTCACTGTTCTCTGACAACGGTATCATTGCTGCGTGGGTAATCTGTCAATCTCCAAACTGCTCCATCAGCCGCCGCTCGCGCACGAGCGCTTTGCCGCTCACCGCGATTTGGAAGCGTTGCTCAAAAAAACGCTGCGCGGAGAAGTTCGCTTCGATCTCGGCTCGCGCGCGCTCTACGCGGCCGATTCCTCGAACTACCGTCAGCTTCCCGTCGGCATTGTTCTGCCTCGCAACGCGGAGGATGTCGAAGCTGCTCTCGCCGCCTGCCGCGCCACTGGAGCCGCGGTGCTGCCGCGCGGCGCGGGTACCAGCCTCGCCGGCCAATGCGTCAACGTCGCCGTCGTCTTCGACTTCTCGCGCTACATGAACAAGCTCAGCGCAATTGATGCGCAGGCCAAGCTCGCGCGCGTCCAGCCGGGCATCGTCCTCGACCGCCTGCGCGAGGCCGCCGAGCGCCATCATCTGACCTACGCGCCCGATCCGGCCACGCACTCGCGCTGCACTCTCGGCGGCATGATCGGCAACAACAGTTGCGGCGTTCATGGATTGCTTGGCGGCAAGGTCGTGGATAATGTCGAGTCTCTGGAACTGATTCTCTACGACGGAACACGCATGACAGTGGGCCGCACCGGTGCTGCCGAACTCGATGCGCTGATCCGCTCCGGCGGGCGCGTCGGCCAAATCTACGCCGGCCTCGCCCGCTTGCGCGATCGCTATGCGCAACTTATCCGCGAGAAGTTTCCTCGCATTCCTCGTCGCGTCTCCGGCTACAACCTCGATGAACTGCTCGACGAGAACGGCTTCAATGTAGCTCGCGCGCTGGTCGGCTCCGAGGGAACCTGTGCCACGGTTGTTGCGGCAACGCTAAAGCTGACAGCAAGTCCGCCGTATCGCGTGCTCACTGCGCTGGCCTTCGCCGATGCATTCCGCGCCGCCGACGCCGTCCCGCGCGTGCTGGAGTTTGCTCCCATCGGATTGGAAGGCTTCGATGGAATGCTCGTTGACTTCATGCGCCGCAAGAAGCTCGCCGTCGAAGACGTGGCGCTGCTGCCTGAAGGCGGCGGGTTTCTGCTGGTGGAGATGGGCGCATGGGATGCGGCTGAGGCGCAGGCCAAAGCCGAGGCGATGACGCGCAATGCGCATGATTGTGGCGCGACTGCATCGCGCATTTACACCTCCGAGGAGGCCGCGCGTGTCTGGCATCTGCGCGAGTGCGCGCTCGGCGCGATGGTCTTCGTTCCCGGCGAGCCGGATCGCTGGGAGGGCTGGGAAGATGCCGCCGTGCCGCCCGCGCAACTCGGCGCGTACCTGCGCAAGCTCACAGCGTTGATGAGCAGCTTCGGCTACAGCAGCCCGCTCTACGGCCACTACGGTCAGGGCTGCGTCCATCAGCGCATCAACTTCGATTTCCGCACGGAAGAAGGTCTGCGCCGCTACCGCGAGTTCATCGAACGCGCTGCCGATCTGGTGCTCAGCTTCGGCGGTTCGCTCTCGGGCGAACATGGTGACGGTCAGTCGCGCGCGGCCCTCTTGCCCAGAATGTTTGGGCCGGAACTAATGCAGGCATTCCGTGACTTCAAGGCCATCTGGGATCCTGACAATCGCATGAATCCCGGCAAACTCGTCGATGCGGCGCGCGTCTACGATCCCGTGGAAAATCTTCGCAACGGACCGTTACCCGCGGCGGTTCAGAATCACACCGCTCTGGAAACCCACTTCGTCTTTGCCGCCGAGGAAGGTTCGTTCGTGCGCGCCACAGAGCGATGCGTCGGCATCGGCGCCTGCCTCAAGGCCGAGGGCGGCGTCATGTGCCCCAGCTACCGCGCCACTCGCGACGAGCGGCACTCCACCCGCGGCCGCGCGCGCCTGCTCTGGGAGATGCTGGCCGGAGCGTTGCGCGACGAGGGCTTCCAGAGCCGCGCCGTGCATGAGGCCCTTGATCTCTGCCTCAGTTGCAAGGCCTGCAAATCCGAGTGCCCCGTCCATGTGGACATGGCCGCATACAAGTCCGAATTCCTGGCGCAGCGTTACAAGGGCCGCTTGCACCCTCTGCGTCATTACATCTTCGGCTTCGCCGACAAGCTGGCGCGCATCGGCTCATTTGCTCCAGCGCTGACGAATGCGCTGCTTACCGGGCCGCTAACTAGTCCGCTCATCAAGCGCATTGCGGGCATTGCGCAAGAGCGGCAACTACCGCGGCTGGCCGTGAAGTGTTTTCAAAAAAGCAGGAGAGCTAAGTCAACTTCAGCGGGTGCGCAGGTCATTCTCTGGCCCGACACATGGAATAACTACTATCACCCGCAAACTCTCGCCGCGGCGGAGACACTCCTCACACAGGCCGGATTTCTCGTCGAGCTTCCTCGCGGCCACATCTGTTGCGGGCGCCCGCTCTATGACTTCGGTCTGCTCACTGCGGCCCGCTCGTATCTTGCCAAAGTCCTCGACCGCCTGGCTCCGCTGATTGAAGCCGGTCTGCCATTTATCTTCCTCGAACCCAGTTGCGCGAGTGTCTTCAAGGATGAGTTGCTGCAACTGTTTCCGTCCGACCCTCGCGCTCAACGCATGAGCCAGCAGGTTTGGCTGCTGGCGGATTTTCTCTCGGCCAATGCTTCAGAGTTCGCAGCGGGACAGCTCGACGGCGCAAAGATTCTTCTCCACGGCCACTGCCACCACAAAGCGGTCTTCGGCGGAGTTGCCAATGAAATCGCGCTGCTCCGCAAGGCCGGCGCAACGGTCGAGCAAATCCAGGCCGGCTGCTGCGGTATGGCCGGACCCTTTGGATTTGAGGCGCATAAATTCGAGGTATCGCAGGCCATCGCCAACGACGGCCTGCTGCCGGCGATAGAAGCCGCGGCGCCAACAACGATCATCGTCGCCGACGGCTTCAGTTGCCGCGAGCAGATTGCGCAGCTAGGCCACCGCGAGGCGCTGCACTTTGCGGAGGTTCTGGTATGCGAGGACAATCGCAAAAAATAATTGTTTTCGGCGGATAAGTGGAAAATAGAATTTCCACTTATCCGCCGAAAACGAGTCATGGCTAAAAGTTCACCGTTATCTTCCCCGTTATCGCTCGCGGAGTTACATAGTGCGTTCCGCTGAAGGTAGAGAGAAAGTTATACAGCGCGTACTTATTCGTAACGTTGATCGCTGTAATATCCAGATTCGTCTTATAGCGTTTGGCATGGAAAAGATTGTCTTTGCCGAGCGTCGCGTCGAACAAGTTGCGTGGCGCAATGCGCGGAGGATTCTTATCGTCGTTCTCGGTCCCCGGCGCGGGGATACTGACCAGCGACGACGAGTATTGCGAGGGCGCGCAGGACTGGAATCCCGCGGTGAGAGTGGCCTTCACGCCGTTGCACGTGATACCGGCCTGGAACTGCTGATCGTTGGTCAGGCCGCTGAGGTCGACAGGGGTGGTATTGTCGGTCGCAAAAGGCACTGCGCCTGCCACCAATCCCGAATCATAGCGCCAGTTAAAGCCGCCCCACAAGCCGTTCAACACCTTGCCGCGTGAATACGTGTACTGTGCGTGGGTGGTCTGGTTGAACTTTTCGTCGTGGTCGATGCGGAAGGGCAAACCGCCGGTTTGCGGAGTGGCTCCCGCTCCAGCCGACTGCGGCTGGAAGAATCGCGCGGCCACGGAAGAGGCAACGAGATATGCGCTGAAGCCGTGAATTTGAGGTATATCCGCGCGTAGAGCATATCCCGGAATCTTCGAGTTATGCCAGTCAATCGGAAAATAGATGGGAGTGTTGCCCAGTACGCTGAAGTCGAAGGCGTTGTGGGTGTACTTCCAGATGTACTCTCCGCTGAAGACAGCCCACTTGCCGAAGGCCTGCTGCAGGCCGGCGTGGAATTCATTGCGGTAGCCTGGGGCCAGGGTTCCCGAAACGCCGGGAGTGCAGGCCAGCAGCGGAGCCAGCACAGCATTCGAGCAGCCGGTGCTGGAGAGTACAAGATTCTCGTTAAATGGCGTCTCCAGCGTTCGCGCGTAGGAGACGCGCAGCACCGTCGTCGTCGGCTTGATGTTATACGCAACACCAACGCGCGGCTGTGTCTGGTTCGCCTTTGTCAGGCCGTTGTATACATCCTCGCGCAGCCCAAGGTTGAAGAGCCAGTTACCCGTCTTGATCTGGTCTTCAATATAGAGAGCTAGCTCTTTAATATCCGTGTGGCCGGAGTAACTGTAATAACTTCCTCCGCGAGTTAGATCGTAAAGTGCGAGAACGGGAAGATAGTTAGCATTCGCAATTACGGCGTTGCCACTCGCATCGGTCCCAGTGCAGACTGCTTGAGATGCGTATCCCGGCAGAGAAGCCCCCGTGACAGCGTCCACGCAGGGCGAGTTATAGGTTGATTCCACCACGCCCAGGCTGTCGTTTTCCCGCAGGAAGGTCTGCCCGTATTGCGCGCCGGCTTTAAGCCTATGGATTCCCCGCACGTAGGAATAGTCGGAGTGGACCGCCGCATTGGTTAGCGTGCGGTACTGCGAGATCGATGAGGTTTGCAGATTGGATGGCCCTAAGTCGGCGAGTGGATTACTGCTGGGATAGTAGTTATAGTCATCCTTGCGCATAAAGGCTCCCAGATTGAAGACCGCATAAGTTCCAATCACTCGCGTATAAGTCGGAGATATGTTGATGGTTTCAATCTTCGAGTGCTGATCGGCGTTGCCCATATCTCCAAAAGCCGGGTTGGCGCTCTCGCCACCGCTGGTGACATTCTGCACATTCAGGTTGTCATAGGAGTTCGGTGTCTGGAACCATGAACGAGAGTAATTCAGGTCCACATGGATAGAATCGACAGGTGTGAAGTTATAGTCCGCGCGGTCAAAGATATTCTGCTCATTACCCTTGTCGTGAAAGACCACAAACTCCGGCGGATCAAGAAAGCGTCCGGTGTCAAGGCCGTCGGCCTCGATAAAGTTTCCCCACTTCTTGCCCCCGTAAGCTATATCGAATCCGCCTGTAACTGACCCAAAGCTGCCATAGGAACTGCTGATGCTGCCGGTAGGTGTTGTAACTCCCTGGCCGGAGCGCGTGGTTGCCACAATCACCAAACTGGTCTTGCCGCCATACTCCGCCGGAGGCGCGCCGCTGATCACTTCGATCGATTGAATTGAGTTAGCTGGAATCTGATTGGAGAAGACCTTGCTCTGCTGGTCGGTGATCGACTGGCCATCCACGGAAAAGGAATTCGAGGCATGGTCGCCCAGGCCGTGGAAGAGTCCATTGGAGTCCGCGGCCACGCCCGGTGTCGAGAGCGTTACCAGCGAACTGAGTGTAGAGGACTGGCTCTCCAGCGGCACCTTGACGAAGAGGTCGCGATCCACATCGGAGTGGAAAGTCGGATCGGTTTCGATGAGATCGCCGCTGGATTCCACAGTTACTGTCTGGGTGGCCGCAGCAATCTGGAGAGTCAGATTGAGGCTTGTTCCCACGACCGACCGAAGCTCGAAATCCATGTTCAATGGTGCAAAGCCTTTAGAGGAGACGCTGATGCGGTAAGGGTTGAAGGGCACGTTGAAAAAAAGAAACTGACCTGTGGCGTCTGTCTTGAGGCTGCGCCGGAGGCCGCTGCGGGCATTCTCCAGCGTGACTGTTGCGCCTGGAACGACGGCGCTGGATGGATCGGTGACTGATCCGCGCACAGCGCCGGCATTGCCGCTTTGAGCGTGCGCACCGAGCGCAGCGAAAATCAGAACAACAAAGGATAGAAAGCGAATAATTGCATTGCAATCGAACCGCATATGAAAGCTCCTTATGATGGCTGAATAATGCAAAAGACAAGCCGTGGCGCGAGTTGCCGCGGCATCCTCTGTGCATGAAGGGGCATCGTTTCGATTTCGCGATCAGCCCATGCGGAGTCTCCGGCGCTGTGCCAGCAACAAATGCGCCAGCAAACCGGAATCAGGACGAGATGGAAGATTGAAAGATGCCTTAGGAGCCGGCCGGCGGAGGGCGCGTGAAGAGCTTGGGGTTCCAATGACGAACGATAGCCCGCTCTTCAACCAGCGGAGCAGGAGTTCCGAAAACGATCAGGGCTACCACAGCCGCGAAGACCGCAACCGGCGCTGCCGACTGCATCGCGATGCAAACGGGGCAATGGTCGGCATCGCTCTCCAGCGGATGCGTGTGCGCCACTTGAATCACAACCAGCAGCGCCAGCAGAGCCAGACACACAATCGCAGCTGCCCCGAAAGCGCTCGGCTCCCGGCGGCGGCTATCACGAAAATCCGGCTGTAATGCTGTCAATAAACGATCCCCTGATTCAAGAATACATAATTGAGACGCGACAGCAGCATCTAGGGTTTCTATTTTTCGCTCGGGCCAACAGCCGGCTTTAGAAGCGAGACCCACTCGCGAGGCTCGATTGCGCAGTGAGGAACGCGAGAGCGATTCAGTTTGAAGAGAATTTTATGCAGGCCGCTGAGTGATTTGTCGTCGCGCAGAAATGGAATCAATCGCGCGGCAGATCGCTCGAGCGTTGCCCGCTGTTCATTGAAGAGGTCGCCTTCATCCGGCCGGAACTGAGACCATGCAATCGAGTGGACGAAGCCCGCCGCGCCGAATCGATTCGAGCGCAGAACGTCTTCAACAAAAACCCGGATCGGGCCTGAGAACTCATGCAGCGCATCGTGGAAGGCCACTACGCCTTGCGGCAACAAGTGGCGAATGAAGCCGTCGAAATCGGATTTCGCGCCCGCATAAGTGTGATCGCCATCGATCCATAGAAAGCGAATGGGACGATTCCATGCGGCTGCCACGTCGCTTGAATAGGCGCGATGGGCTTCAACGAATCCGGTGACGCCAGCAGCCTGAATGTTGCTCAGAAACTCTGAGTAGGTTGAGGCCTCGGGATTCGCGCGCTGCTCTTGCAACTCAATCGAGTTGAAGTTATGCGGATCGATGGCTATCACCGGACCGCGTCCATAATGCGCGGCAACCTTGGCCAGCATT
Source organism: uncultured Occallatibacter sp. (assembly GCA_964408275.1). GTDB lineage: Bacteria > Acidobacteriota > Terriglobia > Terriglobales > Acidobacteriaceae > Telmatobacter. The sequence continues at coordinate 1,723 of CAYOYX010000082.1, read as the reverse complement.
ACGGTGGACTTGCCCTTGAAGCTGCCGATCTCGACAATCGCGCCACCCGCAGGAGCGCAGGCCGCAACCAATCCTAGAAAGCGGGCCTCCTCTTCAACCAGGTAGCCGGGAACTTTTTTCGCTGCTCCCCAGGCATCGTCGAGCACAGCGCCGAGGTCGCCGGGAATTACGGTCTGAGCCAAACGCCTTCTCCTGAAACGATCATCTAACTCCATTGTAGCTGGAGCAGCACTGCTGCAACTTCCGCGGCAGTTCAATTGCAAGAAGGGAAGGAATTCTGCGACTGTTTCACAATGCGGTAAATATCATCGGAAGCGACATCGTAAAGTAATGATTTTATGACGTTTATAATTATGTGCAAGGATTTGAAAATAAATGGGGGGGGGTAGGGGGTACCGGAAAAGTTGTCAGTAATCAGTTGTCAGTTCTCAGTAAAAGATCCCCGTGGTTGGTTGGTGGTCATGGTTTGATTGTGCGCCGACGGGCGGTAATGATATGCAAGCGGAATTGCGAGTCAACGGGGCGGCGCTTGCGCGGCACGGGGTTGATGTCGCGAGAATTGAACTCGAAGCTACCGTTTGATTGTCTGATATCTCAAATCGGTCATTGCTCTCGCGTGACCTTCAAGGCCAAGTTTCTTGATCTGCGCGATACACGCCGCACGGTTAGATTTGAAGATCAGCCCGAAGATTTTGGAGATGACGTTGTTGAATTTCTTGCAGGCCTGCGGATCGGAGAATTCAGCGCAGCCGGCGCAACTCTGTATCTGTTTTTCGATGCAGCAAGAGCGCACCTTGCACCAGGTTGCCTTTGCGTTCTCGCGGCATCCCTTGCATTTGCCGCTCAAGTAGGAGCGGCACGCGCCGCAGTAAAGCCCGCAGTTCGCGACCAGCGCGGCCTTCACCTGGATGGTTGATGTCATACGTCATCCCTGCGTTTGTGCGCGGGTCCGAAGACCCGCGCACAAACTGCTACCCTTTGCGGCCTTTGACGGCTTCTTTGGCTTCGGCGTGGCCGGTGGGGGGGACTTCGGGGACTTCGGCCTTCGCGGCGTTGCCGATGCCGAGCTTTTTGCGCAGTTCGCCGTCGAGTTTGGCGAAGACTTCCTTATTGTCCTTGAGGAAGGTGCGGGTGTTCTCGCGGCCCTGGCCGATGCGCTCGCCTGCGTAGGCGTACCATGCGCCGGATTTCTCGACGATGTTGTTGGCGACGGCGAGATCGAGGACGTCGCCCTCGCGGCTGATGCCCTCGCCGTAGATGATGTCGAACTCGGCCTCGCGGAAGGGCGCGGCGACTTTGTTCTTTACGATCTTGACCTTGGTGCGATTGCCTGTGACGGCGTCACCGTCTTTAATGGCAGCGATGCGGCGAATATCTACGCGGACCGAGGAGTAAAACTTGAGCGCGCGTCCACCAGTGGTGGTCTCCGGGTTGCCGAACATGACGCCGATCTTCTCGCGAATCTGATTGATGAAAATCAAAGCCGTGCGCGACTTGGAGACGGTGCCGGTGAGTTTGCGCAGGGCCTGAGACATGAGGCGGGCCTGTAGGCCCATGTGGGAGTCGCCCATCTCGCCATCCAGCTCGGCTTTGGGGACGAGGGCTGCGACGGAATCGACGACGAGGACGTCGATGGCGCCGGAGCGGACGAGGGTTTCCGTGATCTCCAGAGCCTGCTCGCCGCTGTCGGGCTGCGAGACGAGGAGGTTGTCGATGTCCACGC
>CAYOYX010000081.1:0-16815 GCA_964408275.1 uncultured Occallatibacter sp. | reverse complement strand
GATCCACTTGGCTTTCCTCAGATTACTGCTCAGGAGATCGTAAACAGGTTCTTACGAACCTTTCACGATCCGCAATGCAAAAATAGATTATGTATATTCGCCTCGACAGAGCACATCGAACCCTTCCCGTATTCCTTGGCGCCGTCACGCTGCTCAGCGCCGGAGTCCTCTTCGCATGGGATGCGTTTCCCCAGCTTTTTCCCGCCAATGCTCATGACCTTCTCGGCGCGTTTCCATTGGCGATGATCGCCATTGCCTACCTCGTCTATCAAAGCGCGCATCGGCCTCCGTTCAAGGAAGTCATCAAGGCCGTCCTGCTGGCAGTCGCCTTCCTCTTCTGGGCGGCCAATCAACTCTGGCCGCGCCTGCCTCAGGCAACACTCTTCAACGACATCGCCATCGCGCTGTTTGTTCTCGATGTGTTTTTGGTGATGATCGGCTGGCCCAAGACATCTCCGGACCAATCCTTTGCCGAGAGCTGCGCAATGTGCCCGTACAAAAAGTAGGTCGCTGTCGATCAACTCTCTTTGCGATAAAGCATATCGCGGATGGTGCGCCTTCTCGCCTCGTTCATCTCGCGCTCGGCCTTTCGGGCAACGGCATCGAGATGGCTTGTCTCCGAGACCGGTGAGGCGGGTTCGGCGGACTCCGGTTCGCTGCACGCGGGACAGCGGTTGGCAAAGCCCGGCTTGTCCGGCCTGAGTTCAAATTCCTCTGAGCAAATGACGCAGGTTTTCAATGGAAAAGTCATACGCATCCATGATAATGCAAACCCGCTTCATAAATCGCCCGCTTGACCCGCACCGCCTTGCGGGTTGAGGATAAGAGATGAACGAGCTTGCTTCAATTCCCCTGAAAGGAGCCGTTTCCATGCCACAAGAAACCATTCTGAAAAACGACAGCCAGATTCTTTTCCAAACGATCCCTTCCGTATCAGAGACAGACGACGGCCTGCATGAGATCTTTGAACTGATTGCCGCCGGACTCTACAGCCTCGCCTCGATGCTGGTGGGCGAAGGCGAGCAGAGCGCGCAACTTGTGGAAGATGCCGTAGCCAACGCGGAGGTCTCGGTCTGCCAGGATCCAGAGATAGCGCGCCAAAGCAGCCGCCGTTCGCTCTGCGCAGCGGCTATTGAATTGCTTGCCAAGCGCGACGCCGGCAGTCTGGCCGCGCCTGCCGGGCTTGCACCGGCCACCACCTGCATCGAAGACGACGATCTGGCCTCGGCAGGCATCTCCAGCGCGGAGTTGGAGGAGATGATCGGCGGAGCGGAGCGCGAACGGGTGAGGAAGTGGCTGGAAGGCCTGCCCACCTGGATGCGAGTTGTCTTTGCGCTGCGCGCAGTAGCGGGTTACAACGCCGACGAGACATCGGAGCTATTGAGGACTCATGGCGGGCCGCAAGCCGCCGCATGGACGCCGGAGATTGCGCGCGAGGTCTTCCGCCAGGGGCTTTGCTCGCTGGCCTCGCAGTTGCTCAGAAACAGGGAATAGGGAATAGATAATCCTACCCTCATTTGCGAAGAGACCAGCATCCTGCCCGCTTCTTCGTTACACTGGAGTTATGAACTCTGCCGCCGGTGATTCGCATCGATCAAAGTGCGAAGATTTCCGGTCCACTCCAGTAGTGTTAACAGGCCATAGCTCACGGAGAGTCGAACGCCCTTGATCTCTTTCGTCTTGTTCAGCAACAACTCGATTCGCCGCGTTGTCTCTGCTCTCATAGTGGGTTTGGCGGGGTTTGCTCCCTGCCTGCTTGCCGCGCAGCAGAGCGCCTCTCCATTTCAGGGCAGCGTGACGACGGGCGAAGCGTCTGCGCAGCCGCTGAATCTGACGCTGGACGAGGCTATTCAGCGCGGATTGAAGGCCAATCTGGGCGTGATTCTGAGCGATACGCAGACGGCTGCGGCGCGCGGCGCGCGCCTTAGCGAGTTGCAAACCCTGCTGCCTTCGGTCGATGCCAGCGCCAAGGAAACCGTCGCGCAGGTGGACCTGCCCGCCGAGGGATTGCGCATCACAGGCTTTCCCAAGATCATCGGACCGTTTGGATATACCGACGTGCGGGCAACACTCACGTGGTCGCTGATCGATCTGGCTTCGCTGCGCAATTACATGGCCGCGCGGCACAACTTTGCCGCCGCCCAATTCTCCGCAAAGGATGCGCGTGAGCTGGTGGTGCTGGTCGCAGGCAACGCCTACCTGCTCGCTCTGGCCGACGAGAGCCGCGTGGCCAGTGTGGAAGCACAGACAGCCACGGCCAAAATCTCTCTCGATCAGGCGATAGCCCGTCATGAAGCTGGAACGGCGCCGCTGCTCGATGAACTTCGGGCGCGGGTGGATTATCAGTCTTTGCAGCAGCAGTTGATTGTGGCCCAGAACGCACTGGAAAAAGACAAGCTGGCTCTGGCGCGCGCGATTGGCCTGCCGCTTGACCAGAGCTTTACGCTGGCCGACAAAGCGCCCTACGCGGCCTTCGATCAGATTGACGTAGACAAAGCCATCGGTGAAGCGCACGCCAACCGCAAAGATTTGGCGGCGATGGTTGAGCAGAACAAGGCAGCGGAGCAGCAACGCAAGGCCGCCACCGCCGACCGGCTGCCCACGCTCAGTTTTGCCGGGGATTACGGCGACATCGGCATTACGCTCTCGCACTCGCACGGCACTGGCAATGCTGCGGGCACGCTGAGCGTTCCACTCTTTAAGGAGTACGCGTTACGCGGCGAGGCTCAGCAGGCGCAGGCGCAGCTCGACACGGCGCAGGCGCAACTGAGCGACAAGAACGCGCAGGTGGACGCCGATGTGCGCGATGCGCTGCTGGATATTCAATCGGCGCAAAAGCAGGTCGAAGTTGCTCAATCGAGCGTGGCCCTGGCAACGGAGGCGCTTAGCGAGGCGCAGCAGCGCTACGCCAACGGCGTCAGCGATAATCTCGCCGTCAGTCAGGCGCAGCAGTCCGTGGCTCAAGCCAACGATCAATACGTGACCAGTCTCTACCGGCACAATGCGGCCAAGCTCAACCTGGCTCGCGCACTGGGCGCGGCGGAGAACTACAAGATTTATCTGGGAGGAAAGTAGACGTGGCGGATCATATCCCAACACCAACCGAAGAGGGCGCGGAGCCGGAGATCGCGCAATCGAACTCGCGCCGCAGAGGAATCGTTATCGTTGTGGTTGCTGTTCTCGTGCTGCTTGCCATCGGCGTCTGGTGGCACTCCACGTATTCCGAGAGCACCGACGACGCCGAGGTCAACGGCCATCTGATCCAGGTCAGTGCGCGCGTAGCCGGTCAAGTCGCGAAGGTCTACGTCGATGAGAATCAGGTGGTCAAGGCGGGCGACGTGATCGCCGAGCTGGACCCCAGCGACTACAAAGTTGCCGTCGAGAACGCCGAGGCTGCTCTCGCCAGCGCTCAGGCCAACGCCGCGGCGGCCAGCGTGAATGTGCCCATCACCACGATCAATGCAGGCAGCAACTTGACCTCTGCGGATGCCAGCCTGAGCGGCGCGCAGGCTGGACTGGCGCAGGCCCAGCAGCAACTGGAATCCGCGCACGCGCGCGTGGCCCAGGCAAAGGCCAACAACATCAAGGCGCAGGCTGATTTGGAGCGCTACAAGCCGCTCGTGGAAAAAGACGTCATCAGCAAGCAGCAGTTTGACGCCGCCGTGGCCGCGGCCGACGCAGCGCAGGCCGCGCTCTCCGACGCACACCATTCCGAAGAGGCAGCCGAGGATGGAGTCAAGGCCGCGCGCGATCGCGAGTCTCAGGCTCGTGCTGGTCTCAAGTACGCTCAAACAGCGCCACAGCAGGTGGCCGCACAAAATGCCCGCGCTCATCAGGCCGAGGCGCAGGTGAAACAGGCGCAGGCCCAACTGGATATGGCGCTGCTCAATCTGAGCTACACGCGAATTATTGCTCCCACTGCCGGGATCATCACGCGCAAGAGCGTCGAGATCAACCAAAATGTCGCGCCGGGACAGAACCTGCTGGTGCTGGTTTCGCTGGAAGGCCTGTGGGTGACGGCCAACTTCAAGGAGACGCAACTGCGCCACATGGCAGCCGGACAGGCCGCTGAAATCGAAGTGGACTCAACCGGCAAAACTTATCACGGCAAAGTGACGCAAATTGGCGGCGCAACCGGCTCGGTGCTCTCGCTCTTTCCGCCGGAGAACGCCACGGGAAATTACGTCAAAGTCGTGCAGCGCGTTCCCGTGCGCATCGACTTCACCGATCTGGCCAACGAAGACCCCAACCATCAACTGCGACCGGGACTCTCGGTTGAGCCGAAGGTCCGGGTAAAGTAGGCCTGCCCTACCGAGAAACTTTCGTGGGAGTAACAGTGGTTCCGGTCTGCTTGAAGAGAAACTGCAAGACCCACACTCTGGAGTCGGACTGCGCAGGCTCGAACTTCCATTGCTGCGCGGCCTGCATCGACACTTTGGAGAAGTACTTGCTCGGTCCCGGATAGTCGAAGCTGGCATCCGATACATTGCCGGCGGGATCAACCGCAACCCGAACCTTCACGCTGATCTGGCCTTCGATGGACTCGCGCGCACTTTTGAATACATCGGGAATCACTTCCTTGCGGACCCCGTCCTTGCCATCCGCCACGACTATATCCTTCGCTGCCGCGGCTTCACTTCGAGTAGGCTTTGTCGCCGGAGATGTTGCTGAAGGTTTAGGTTGAGGGGCGGCTACAGCGGGCGCAGGCTGCTGCTCTTCTGCAACTGGCATGGTCGGCTCCCCACTGTGAGACCGCACGACCAGTACTGCGACGACCACAAACAAAACAAGCGCCGCTGCGGCAATCATAGCCGTCATGCGAAGTTTGGCGGATGCGCCGCTGCTGCTCTTGTCAGTAGCATTGGGAAGATCGCGCGCTGTTTCCGTGCCAGCACCCATGCGTGTCTTGATTTCGCCGATGGTGCATCGGCGCGCGGGGTCAGTGCGCAGACACTCCCGCGCAATCCCGGCAATGGGCTGTGAAATATACTCCGGCACAACCGGATCCGTCCCTGCCGCCTGCTCCCAAACCGGCCTGTGCTGGGTCAAGGCCTCGACCAGTGTGACGCCAAGCGACCAGATATCCGCCGCGGGCGTAGCAGGTGCCGTAGCACATTCCGGAGCATCGTATGCCGAGCTTCCCGGCGCATGAAGGCTGTCCCAGGATAGCTTCAACTGATCGTTGACCACCAGAATATTTGACGGCTTGAGGCGGCCATGAACCAGGCCCTTGCCATGCAGATAAGCAAGCGCATCCACGATCGGGCCGAGCATCTCCCAGGTCTCGACCGGCGTGAGCGGACGCACGGGAAGAACCTCCGCCAGGTTTTCTTCGGCAAACTCCGTCACGGCGTAACGCATCGGGCCGGCATCCGTCTCACATCGCCCGGTGTAAAACAGCCGCATCAGGTGCGGATGAATGATCGCCGCATCGGCAATGCGAACTTCGGCATCTTTATCCTCAGCAGGAATCAGCTTGATGGCTGCCTTCCGCGAACGATCTTCAGGCAGCTCCGTCAAGAAGACATTGCTCTCTTCAGTACCACCTAACCAATGGAGAAGAGTAAACCTGCCGTCGATCACCCGCCCTATCCAGTTACTGCGAATTTGCTCATTGTCCATAACTAAATCATTCTATCCGAGTAAAGTAGGAATCGCAGCATCAATAATTTGGAATAAGTTGCCAAAGCTTGGTCAACTTATCTGCGGAAAAGACGCCAGTAATTCAATCGTTATAGACTAATTACGGTACTGCTTGAATGATTCCATCCAACGATCAAATGAGTGCTGCCTCAAGACTTCCCTGCAAATTGAGGTTCCGTTTCCATGAGTGATATTGGCTTTTCTCCATTGCCGGTTGATCTGGACCCCCACCACTCAGCGCCTTCGCTGCCGGAGGTCTTCTCCAGCGTCCGCATCTCCCGCTCGCCGCACTACTGGCGGCGCCTGCTGGGCTTTCTCGGCCCCGGATTTCTCATCTCCGTCGGCTACATGGACCCCGGCAACTGGGCCACCGACCTGGCCGGCGGCTCGCGCTTCGGTTACACGCTTCTCTTTGTCATCATGGCCAGTAACCTGATGGCAATCCTGCTGCAAAGCCTCTCGCTCAAGCTCGGCGTGGCCACGGAGAAGGATCTCGCCCAACTCTGCCACCAAAAATACGGCCCGCGCGTCAGCTTTTGTTTGTGGATCGGCGCGGAGATCGCCATCGCCGCCTGCGACTTGGCCGAGGTCATCGGCTCGGCGATTGCTCTCGAACTGCTCTTCCACATTCCCCTCTTCTACGGCGTACTCATCACCGGCGTCGATGTGCTGCTGATTCTCTTCCTGCAGCGCTGGGGCTTCCGCTACATCGAAGCGCTGGTCATCGTACTGATCGGAACCATTACTTCATTGTTTGTCGTGCAGGTTCTGCTCTCTCATGCCGATCATTGGCTGGCGCTGCGCAGTCTCTTCGTCCCTTCGCCCGCCATCGTTACCAACCCCGATATGCTCTACATCGCCATTGGAATTCTCGGCGCCACCGTGATGCCGCACAATCTCTACCTCCATTCATCCATTGTGCAGAGCCGCAAATACGAACGCACGCCCGAGGGCAAGCGCGAGGCCATCCACATGGCCAACATCGACTCCGCGCTGGCGCTGACCCTCGCCCTCTTTGTCAATGCGGCAATTCTGATCGTCGCCGCCGCCGTCTTCCATCGCAGCGGCCACTATGAAGTTGCGGCCATCCAGGACGCCTTCAAGCTCCTCAGTCCGCTGATCGGCGTCACCGGTGCCAGCACGCTCTTCGCCATCGCTCTTTTAGCCAGCGGCCAGAACTCCTCCATCACCGGCACACTGGCCGGCCAAGTTGTGATGGAGGGCTTCATTCATCTCAAGGTCTCGCCCTGGCTGCGCCGCCTCATCACCCGTTCGCTGGCCATCATCCCCACCATCATCGTCGTTGCTGTCACCGGCGAGCAGGGCACGGAGAAGCTGCTCATCCTCAGCCAGGTAATTCTCTCCCTGCAATTGAGCTTTGCTGTGGTGCCGCTGGTCCTCTTCACCGGCAATCGCAAGTTCATGGGCGAGTTTGTCAACGCCCGCTGGCTGCAAGCTCTGGCCTGGTTTGTCGCCGTGCTCATCGCCGGCCTGAACGGCTGGCTCCTGGTGCAGATGGCGCTGTGAGACAGGCAACAGACCTTCGCCGGACACTGGGCGACTTTGCGGTTCTGCATCCAAGTCGTGCTTCCTACATCCAAAGGTGTAAATCGGCCGTTGCAGGCCTGAACTCGGAGGATGTGTTTTGACTTCGACGACGGTTTTGTTCGCCCTTTATACTTTCCTGGCTTGCTACTGCGCCGGGAGCATGACGACGCTGCAGCTACAGCACTACTCGATCTACCCAAGAGTTGGCGTGGATAGCTTTAAGTCCTATATTCAAGCCAACAATCGAGCGGCTGTGCTGCCCGCTATTATTCCGGCGCTGGGGCTGACTATCTCTTCCATTGCACTGGCATTCTTTAGGCCCCCGTTCATGCCGCTGCCACAGATTGTCGCTTCGATCGGCTTGAATGTCGCCGTCTTGTTCTCAACCGCAATATGGCAGGGCAAACTCCATGCTGCGCTAGGGAAGGATGGGTACGACAAACAAAAGATAGCGTTGCTGCAGTCGACGAATTGGATTCGCACAATTGCATTCTTGGTCCAGGCCGGTATAGCCATCAGTACTCTCTTAAAGGCGCTAAACCCGGCTTGACCGTGTGCTACCAACAGGAGAACCGCTGGGTGCCCTCGAAGCCTCGCATTCGGGCACTGGAGAATCCACGAACCTCAACCAGCGAGTCTTGTAACAAGGGCACGGCTTTAGCCCCTGAGGAAAGATTTTTTGCCGATCATTCTCTCCCCTCGGCGCACAATCAAAGCATGAACACCAACCGCATCTCCGGGCTTTTTTACTGACAACTGAGAACTGACAACTGAGAACTGCTGGGTACCCCTACCCCCCTCCTATATTTATTTTCGGCCCAATTTCCTTGCGCATAATTAAATCAATCGCGAGAATCAAGGACTCTTTCAACAACTTACGCGCTGGGCTATCCCATAATTTGAGATTCAACAAATCTGCCTGAATATTGCATTGCAGATAATTTCCCGCCGCTGTCATCCACTTCTTCACTTGCTCACTTCTTCACTCGTTCACTTCTTCCCTGTCCACTGTAAACTGTCGTCATGCGCATTCTTTCCGCCGCCGAGATGCAGGCCTGCGACCGTCTGACCACGGAGCGCTTTGGCGTGCGCTCGCTCGATCTGATGCACGCGGCCTCGGAGGCTGTTGCCGCTTTTGCGCGCCGCGAGTTTCCGGCTGCGAAGCGCGTGACCGTGCTCTGCGGACGCGGCAACAACGGCGGCGACGGCAAGATGGCGGCTCGCCTCCTCGCACTGGATGGCCTGGAGGTTACCACTCTGCTGCTGGGCGCGCGCGACGGACTCTCCGCCGATGCAGTGGTAGCATGGCGCAAGCTGAACAGCCTCGAAGCCGGACCGTCACGCACTCTCATCCACGTGATCGAATCGGCGGAGGAGTTGAACCGTTACAAGGCCGCGCTGGAGACAGATCTGATCATCGACGCTGTTGTCGGTACCGGCTTCAAGCCTCCGCTAGCTGGCCTTGCCGCCGCCGCGCTCGAATGGGTCAAGGCCAGCAGCGCGCCCATTCTTGCCGTAGATCTGCCCTCCGGATGGCCAGCCGACGAGACCGCCGCAACGATCACCGAGCCGGTCTTTCCCGCCGATGCCGTCATCACCTTCACCGCGCCCAAGCCGGCGCACGTCTTCGGACAGTTAACCCGCCGCTGGTCGCAGCCTATCGTAGTAGCGCCCATCGGCTCGCCGGATGAGATTGTTGTTTCTACGCTGGGACTGCATTGGGCCGGCTCGGCGCTCGCGCTCACGCAGGCTCCTCGTCTCGCAGCAGCTAACAAGGGCAACTTCGGGCACGTGCTGGTCGTCGGCGGAACGCTGGGAACGGCTGGCGGCAAATCTGGCGCGCCCGCGATGGCCTCTATTGCCGCCTTGCGAGCGGGGTCCGGATTGGTTACTGCGGCAGTTCCCTTCCCTGCGCTGCCGCTGGTTGCCGCCATTGCGCCGGAGCTGATGACCTTTCCGCTGACAGCTACCGCCGCCGGAGAGATTGCCGCGGAGAATCTCGCGCCAGGTTTTTTTTCTACGCTCATGGTAGGTAAAACTGTGCTGGCCATCGGTCCCGGACTCGGCCAGAGCACGGATACAATCAAATTCACCATCGGCCTGCTCGAAGCCACAAAGATTCCCGCCGTCATCGATGCCGACGCGCTGAATATTCTGGCGGCTCAACCTGCACTGCTGGCGAAGTTGGCCGAAGACCGCACACTGGTGCTCACGCCGCATCCGGGCGAGATGGCGCGGCTGGCTGGAATCACTGTGGCCGAGGTGCAGGCTAACCGCCTCGAAGTGGCGCGTGGATTCGCGCAGAAAACCGGCGTCACTCTCGTGCTCAAGGGCGCGCGCACGCTGATCGCTCACCCCGATGGCCGCGTCGCCGTCAACACCAGCGGCAATCCCGGCATGGCCAAAGGCGGCAGCGGCGATCTGCTTACCGGGCTGATTGCCGGCTTGCTTGCGCAGTATCCAGCAGATGCAGCACGAGCCGTCGAGGCTGCCGTCTATCTGCACGGACTGGCCGCTGACATGGCCGTGCGCGAGGGTGACGAGCACTCGCTGCTGGCCACGGATTCGCTTCAGCAGCTTTCACAGGCCTTTCGCTTTCCGGCTTATGACTTTCGCTCCGGCACTCCCAGCGGCTATCTTTGGTTACAGGGACTGCCGGCAGAAGCATAATAGTACCCATGCGATGTCGATGCTTTGAAAGGGCACGGCTTTAGACGTGCCGAAAGTGCAATCAAATCAAGTCGGGCTTTAGCCCCTGAGGGAATGCTGGATTACAACAGATGACTCCAACGCACGAGCTTACCACCAATAGCGATGCCGAGACCATCGAAGCAGGCCGCAAGCTGGCGCGGCTGCTCGCGCCGCCGCAGTTGTTGATTTTGCGCGGCGACCTGGGAACCGGCAAGACGACGCTGGTGAAAGGCATCGCCGAAGCACTGGAGGCAGCCGAAGCCGATGAGGTGACCAGCCCCACCTTCACGCTGCTGCATGAGTATGAAGGCACGCGCGAAGGAGTGCCGGTGAAGCTCTTTCATCTGGATGTTTACCGGCTCGAAGGCGAGCGCCAGTTGGAGACGCTGGGCCTGGACGAGTTATTAACTCCCGACGCGCTGGTATTAGTCGAGTGGGGAGAAAAATTCAAAAGCATTCAGAAAAAATCGACGGGCGAGATATTGATAACTTCCACCGGCGGCGACGCGCGCAAGATTACCGTGACGCTGAAAGCCTAACTAAGCATTCCTTCTCAGAATCCCATCACATTATAGCCGCAATCGACATACATGATTTCGCCGGTAATAGCGCTAGATAACTCGCTGGCGAGAAAGAGCGCCGCGCCGCCGACCTCAGACTGGTCGATGTTGCGGTGCAGCGGGGCGCGGTCGGCGTGTGAGCGCATCATCTCGCTCAAGTCGCCGACACCGCGTGCGGCGAGGGTCTTGATGGGACCGGCGGAGATGGCATTGACGCGTATATTTTTCGACCCAAGATTCCAGGCCAGGTAGCGGACCGTCGATTCCAGGCCCGCCTTGGCCACGGCCATCACGTTGTAATTCGGAACCACTTTTTCTGCGGCGTAGTAACTCAACGTCATGATGCTGCCGCCTTCGGTCATCAACGGAGCCGCGCCGCGCGAGACGGCGATCAGCGAATAGACGCTGATGTCGTTGGCTATACGAAAGCCTTCGCGAGTGGTGTTGATGAACTCGCCGCGCAACTCCTCGGCGGGCGCGTAGGCAATGGCGTGAACAAGTACGTCGAGCTTGCCGAATTTCTCTTTGAATGTGGCGAAGACGGCGTCGATCTCAGCGTCGTTGGAGACATCGCACTGGTAGCCGCTGGCTCCGGGCAACTCGTCGATGAGGCTCTGCGCCTCCTGCCTCATGCGCTCGTTTTGATAACATATTGCCAGCGCAGCGCCGGCCTCGTGCAATTTTTGGGCGATGCCCCAGGCGATGGACCGCTTGTTCGCCAGTCCGAAGACGACGGCTGTCTTACCCGCCAGATTGATCATTCTTGCTTTCTTCCTCCAGGGTCCTCGTTTTGGGGAATCGGACACCTACCGTCCTATTAGAATAACAGAGCGGTTCTTCGCTGAAATTCATTGGACCCAATCGATTCCAGTTCGATTCTGCAGTGATTGAAGCCGCGCTCAGCCGCCGAGGTCAACCAACTCGATCTTTCCCGTGGGCCTGCCGAGAAAGCGGGAGCCGAGACGCTCAAACTTCTCTACCGAGTCGGTGGCAAAGCAGCGAAGAAATAAATCGTCTGGTGTTGGTTTACGCGGTGCGGGAAGGTCATGACAGAGATGGAACATAAGTTTGTCTGCCGTGGATTCGGCAGAATCAATGATCTTCATTTCGGAAGGAATAATTTGCTCAATGAGCGGTCTTAGCAGCGGATAGTGAGTGCATCCCAGCACCAGAGTGTCCGGCTTCAAACCCTGGGCCGAGGCTTCCTTGCTGAGTTTGTCTAAATAAATGCGTAGAACATCAGTTGTTACAGGATGACTATTCCAGCCCTCTTCAACAAGTGGAACGAGCAGCGGGCAGGCCATTTCGAGGACGCGAAGGCCACGTGCTCGGCAAGCCGCAGTATAGGCGTGGCTCTGCACAGTGGCATCGGTGCCGATCACGAGAACATCCCTTGTTTTCGACGCTCTGTGCGCGGCCTCCGCCCCCGGTTCAATGACGCCGATGACGGAGACGGAAGAAGGAACAGCTTCCTTGATGGCGTCGAGGGCAAGCGCGCTGGCGGTGTTGCAGGCAATTACGAGGTATTCTGCGCCTTGTTCCTCGACCAGAAAACGCGCACTTTGTGCGGCATATCGAGCGATGGTGCGGGAGGACTTGGAACCGTAGGGGAGACGCGCGGTGTCGCCAATAAATGCATAACGTGCCTGGGGCGCTCGGGCGATAAGCGCGCGCAGAACGGTCAAGCCGCCAAAGCCGGAATCAAACACGCCAATTGTGGGATCAGCAGCGCTCACTAATGCGCTCCCGCGATTGGCGCGGCATCGCCGGTCAGGTAAGTCCGCGTCAAGTCAGCGTGACCCGCCAGCGTGGCGCGCTCGCGTCCGTCCACCAAGAAGCGCACCTCGGTGACGCGGGGAAGATTGGCGTGCAATGTGCCGCTGATCGAGAGCACGGTGAGCATTTCGGTTTCGATGCCAGATGGGTGACCAGCCGCAAAGCTGCCGACCAGATTGACGACCGCCAGTTGCGGGCCGCTCTGCTGTTGAGCGCCAGTAGCTCCGATCTGTCCGGCAGGCATCAGAAAGACCTGACTCACCGAGCCTCCGCCGCCGGGAACAGCGTGCGCGGCATTGGGTGCGGCATAAATCTCCAGCAGCCTGCTCAGCACGGCTCGCGCTCGTGCGCTGGAGTCGGCGGGCAGCGGCAGCGAGTAGACCTGCGTTCGCAGCGAACCATCGTAGTCGTTTGCCACCATCAGCGTTGCCTCTTCCGCGGGCGCAATGATCGGAGCGCTCGTGTGCGCCGAATCCTGGCCCGCAATTAACCGCTGGTGTGCGTGTTCGCGCAACTCCCACAGCACCACTCCCATCACCAGCGAAGCCACAAGCAATATGCCGAAGAGATATTTTTGGTGGCGTGGGATCATGGATGAGCCTCCGTGCGCCACTCCACCAGCGCCGCCGCCAATGCCGCGGCCACGCGCGCCTGGTAATCGGGATCGTCCACGCCGGAGATGATCTCATGGTTGTCTCCCGGATCGGCGCTGCGCTCCGGCGCTATCTCCACGCCTACCGCCGGACAGCTCATGCTATCCACCGCAGGCAGCGAACTCCGCCCCAGCGTCACGCTCATCTCCGCGTGCTGCAGCGCGGAGTTGAGCACCCCGGCCAGCGCCAGCGAGCGCGTCACCCAAGCAGCCTGCACCGCCTTCCAAGCCGTAAAGCGCGTGGACGCAGCAGGCGTCAGCGGCGAGGTAAACAGATGAATTCCCGTGCCGCTCTCCGTGACGTGCAGGCTCAGGCAGGCCTGCGCCTTGGCGTGGTTGGCAATCTCCGCGCGCCTGTCCGGATCGACCGTCGCATCGGATTCGCGCGTCGTCACCACCTGGATGCCGCGCGCCCCGAGCAGCGACCGCAGCCGCACACTCATCGCCAGCGTGAGATTCTTTTCCAATTGATTGTTGCTGAAGCGTCCGCCCGCGTCCTCGCCGCCGTGGGCCGCATCCAGCACCACAATAAACCGCGCCTGTGGCGCAGCCGGTGCCGGTTGCGCAGCGGACAAAGCTCCGCTCAGCCCGGCCACAACGAAAGCAGCTATTGCCCACTTACTCCAGCGCATAAATAGTCAATCCACTGAGCAGCTTGGGATAGAAGTCCGTCGACTTCTGCGGCATCACATCGCCGGCAAAAGCCACCTCGCGCAGTTGCTCCATCGAAACCGGATTGGTCAGAAAGGCAACATCCGCCTCGCCGCGCCGCACCTGATCGACGGCCTCGGCGGCATCGCGCAGATAGCGCAGATTGGTCTGTTCGCGCACCTTCTCCGCATCCAGCCCCAGCAGTCGGTCCAGCACAATCGAGTGCAGACTGCTCAGATCAAGTTGTCGCTGCCGCTCCGGCAATGCAGCCAGCGCCGCGGCCACAGGCTCCGCCTTTGCGCGCAGAAGCAACGCTCCGGCGCGCGTCACGGCAATAAATGCTGTTCCCTTCTGGCTGGTTAACTTGCCAATGTAATTTGTAGCCTCCGCCACAGGCAGCGCATCCACCGTGAAAAACTCCTCGGCGGCGCACGCTAAGGCTACCGGATCAAAGTTAGTCAAGCTATGCACCACGCGATGCGTGGGCAGAACCACCAGCCCGTCCGAATCCATATTCACAAAGCTCATCATCACCGCCGCTTCGGGATAAGGCGGCTGCGGCAACTGACTGGTACTCGTCTCCGTCTTTGCCGGTTCGCTGGCAGCGTGTTCCTTTGAGTAGTTCAGCGCCGTCTCGTAGCGATGATGCCCGTCGGCAATAATCAGCTTCTTGTCGGCCATCGCCGTGGTCAACAGGTTGATCGTATTGGGATCGCTGACCTTCCACAGCCTGTGCAGCACACCGTACTCGTCGGTCACTTCGGCATCCGCTTGCCCAGCGCCGTCATAGAGAATCTTCTCGATACTTCCCGCAGGGTCCGAATACAACATAAAAATCTGCCCGAAGTGCGCACGCGTCGCCTTCAGCAGATTCAGCCGGTCGCCCTTCGGCTTGCTCAGCGTCTGTTCATGCCGGAAGACCACCTTGTCAGAGTAGTCCTGAACCTTGCCCAACGCGATGAATCCTCGCCGCTCCTTGACAACGTCGCTTCCCGGCACTTTGAAGCGCTGCGAATAGGCGAAGATGCAGGGGTCTTTCTCTTGCGCCAGAATGCCTTGCTCGCGCCATGCGCTGAAGTCGCGCGCCGCGCGAGTGTAAACACTCTCACCGCGTTCTGAGTCGAATAGCTCCGGCAAGCCGAGGATGATGCGCACCAGATTGTACGGGCTGCGCTGGTAGTAGGCCTGCTGCATCGCCGGAGTGATCTTGTCGTAAGGCTGCGTGACTACATCATCCAGGCGAACCGCCGAGGAGTTGTAGCGCCATGCGCGAAAGGGATAGATACGGGCCATGGGGAAGTTCGTGCTCCACGTTCATACGATTGAATTTGCGCTCCGCAACCCGGCTCCGATCACTGCGGGGCCGCTCGACGCTTATCGTAGATTGTACTCCGGCAGCCGAGGAAAACCGCCCGCGCCGCTGCAACCTGACCCAGCGCCGCCATCTGGCGTAAAGTGAAGATGCAGGCCAATCCTCCATCGGGGTTTGCCGCTCACTCTCGATGCTCGCACCACTTCCAATGCGTCTTTGCTGTTTCGCGCTGCTTTTTGTCGCAGTGGCCATCGCTCTGCCCGCCCAGCAACCGCCCGCGCCAGCTCCCGCCTCGCCACCTCCACTCACCGTTGACCGCGATCCCGTTCCCTCGCCGGATGCAGAGCCGGCAATCCCGCCGCATGAGGGTTATGTTCTGCACGCCGAAGTTGAAGAGGTCGTGCTCAATTGCACTGTGCTCGAAGGCAACAGACTGGTCGCCGATCTGGAGAAGAATAACTTCCAGGTCTTCGAGGATGGTGTCAAGCAGGCGCTCATCAGCTTTCAGCACGTTGATCTTCCTGTTTCCATCGCGCTGGTCGTGGACAACTCCGGCTCCATGAGCCGCAAGCGCCCCTCGGTCAACAAGAGCGCGCTCGATCTGATTCAGGCCTCCAACCCGCAGGACGAAGCCTTCGTCGTCAACTTCTCTGACACTGTCTTCATCGATCAGGATTTCACCTCCGACATCAGCAAGATGCGCGCCGCACTGGAGCTTCCCACCTTTCCCAGCGCCACCGCCCTCTACGACGCCGTCGTGGCCTCGGCTGACAAACTGGCCATCGATGCCCGAAATCCCAAGCAGGTCATCATCCTCATCACTGACGGCGAAGACAATGCCTCCACCCTTACGCTGGAGCAGACCATCCACCGCGTACAGCAGCTCTCCGGCCCGGTCATCTACTCCATCGGTCTGCTCTTCGGCGACGAGATGAGCCACGAGGAAGTGAAGAACGCGCGCAAGGCGCTCAAGATGCTCTCTGACGAGACCGGAGGCATGGCCTTCTTTCCTAAAAACATCGAGCAGGTCGACGAGATCGCCTCTGAGGTGGCGCGCGACATCCGCAGTCAGTACACGCTCGGCTACCACTCCACCAAGCCCTATACCGATTCCGGCTTCCGTCGCATTCAGGTCACCGCCGAGGAGCACGGCGAAGGCAAGCTCACCGTCCGCACCCGCACCGGCTACTTCCCTGGCGCGCGCATCGCAAAAAAGGCAGTAGCAGGGACGAACAAATAGGTCGGTGCAAGTTCTGCATTTCCATACATGGGAACCACAAACTCCATGGCGCGCAAGCGCCGCCCGCCTGGACGGCAAGTCCGCGATACACTGATATTGACCATGTTTGAAACCCTCACAGACAAACTCCAGCGCGCTTTCAAGGCCCTGCGCGGCCAGGGAACACTCACCGAAGAGAACATCTCCGATGCCCTGCGCGAGATTCGCGTCGCGCTGCTCGAAGCCGATGTCAACCTCAGCGTCGTCCGCGAACTCATCGAGCAGATTCGCGTGAAGGCCGTGGGCACGGAAGTCCTCACCGCGCTCTCGCCCTCCGAGCAGGTCATCAAGATCGTTCGCGACGAGCTGATCGCGCTGCTCGGCAAGGACACGGCCCGCTTCAAATTCGCCTCGCAGCCGCCGTCGGTCATCCTCATAGCCGGTTTGCAAGGCTCCGGCAAGACGACGACCTCCGGAAAGCTCGCCGCGTGGCTCAAGAAGGGCGGCCATCGCCCCATGCTCGTCTCCGTTGACGTCTATCGCCCCGCCGCCCGCGAACAGCTCAAGGTCGTTGCCAAATCCATCGAGGCCAAACTCTACGAAGGCGATCAGAAGGGCGAACCTGCAGCCCCCGCGCTCGTCGCCCGCCTCGCGCAGGAGGCTCGCCGCGAGGCCCGCAACATGGGCTGCGACGTTCTGATCGTCGATACCGCCGGACGCCTGCACATCGACGAAGAGCTGATGGGCGAGATGGAGCAGTTGA
>CAYOYX010000080.1:0-16844 GCA_964408275.1 uncultured Occallatibacter sp. | reverse complement strand
TAGGTTCCGGGCTTAGTTGGCATGTTGACTCCAGTTATTGGGTATCGGTTGCGGTGGAAGATAAGGCTAAGGCGCAGGTGTCGTAGGTGCAGTGGATGGCGAAGCGAGCGCGGGCGCCGCGGGAAGCGGTGGCATTGCCTGGCCCTCGCGCACGATGGTGACGCGCTGGATCACCACCGGCGTGGTGGGTTTATCGTTGCTGTCGCGAACGACGCGGGCGATGGACGCGGCCAGCAGCGTGGAGTGGCTGTCGCACTGGCCGAAGATGGTGTATTTACCGTCCAGGTCGGGGAAGGCATCTTCGGTGATGAAGAACTGGCTACCGTTGGTATTGGGGCCGGAGTTGGCATAGGCCAGCCGTCCAGGAACAGAAAACTTCAGATTCTGCACTATCTCGTCGGCGAAGTAATAGCCGGGGTCGCCGGTGCCGTCTCCCACAGGGTCGCCCCCCTGGATCATGAATCCTGGAATAACGCGGTGGAAGGTCAGCCCGTCGTAGAACCGCTTGCCGTGCTGTTTGGCGTGGGTGGCGTCGACCGTCCAGTCCTTCGTTCCTTCGGCCAGCCCGATAAAGTTGGCGACGGCATTGGGTGCCTGCTTGTCGAAGGTCTTGCAGGTCAGGCGTCCCATGCTGGTGTCGATCACAATACTCGGGCCGGTGGGAGTCGGCTCGGCGTTGGTCGCTGCGGATATGCCAGGTGCGTCCGGCAGATTGGCGGATGCTGCCGGCGGCGTGGATTGCGCGGCAACAGGGAAGCCGGCCAGAGCAAAGAATAGGGGAATAGACAGCGACCGCAGCAGGCTGCGTCGCTTCATTCCTAAGGGTGAGGGTCGTGTAGATGCCACAGGAGATAGGTTAGCCCACAACCGCCAACCCGGCAACCTCGATGCTGCTGAGGTGAGGATATGTGGAGGAGAAGTATCTATAAACGCATGTATTACCCGGCTCAGTTCGTGCCGCAGCACGCATCTGGTCTAGCCATGCACGGAGATTCCCGCGAAGGTGAGCACCACACGGCCGCGCACTGGAACGCCGAAGGCGCTGGCGGGCTGGAAGACGCTGCCTAATAGCTGATTGGCAACCTGAGTGCGAACGGCAGGGTCCTGCGGTCCGGCGACGATGGTGTAGTCATAGACCCGCCCGTGCGGGTCGACCGATGCCTCCACGATGACCGCCGTGTCATTCTCGGTGACGATGGACATGGGAGAGGCGGTGGAATACAGGAAGTGGGGCGCGGTCAGTGCTCCCAAGGGTTCGTCATTGGCCAGTACCTCCTGCGGTACGGCCACCGCGCTCAGCAGAAGCGCGACGCCGCCCATCAGCGCGACCGAGCCCACCAATCCTCCGGTCACCCGCAGCAGCATCGGTTGCACAGCGTTCTCCCATGCTAGCGACAGGCGGTCTATCAGACGGGAGCTGCGCCGCGCATGTTCGAGCGATATAGCAACGCGCAGACGGAGAGCAAGATCCGCGGGCGCCTTGGCCGGGCCTAGAGAGGAAACAGCGTCCTGCGTGGCGCGCCATGCGGTAAGCTCACGCGCGCAGGCCTCGCATCCGGCGATTTTTACTCTGTTGTTGTCTTCATAGCCTTCGATGTGCCGCGCGATCTGCTGCATCCGCAAGCCACTGATCGCACCGTCGAGATATTCCGAGAAGGATGCTCGGATCGCTTTACAGGAGAGAGGCTTCATTGCGTAACCTCCAATCCGGAGTGCAGAGCGGAACCATGAAGGGAATTGGTGTGTGTTGGCACCGGCCTTGCCGCCGGTGCGTTGTGGGGGGCGCAAACCTTTGCGGACGAAGGGCTGGGACGGTTCTCGCCGGCCCGCCGACAGGACATATTGGCGCATGAAGGAGTGAGCAGGGCGCGCAAAGCCGCGCGGCCGCGCATCAATCTTGACTTGACGGTGCCCAGGTTTACCTGCATCAGGTCGGCGATCTCATCGTAGGAGAAGCCCTCGATCTCGCGCAGCACCACGACCGCGCGGAAGCTCTTCGGCAACTGGCTAAGCGCAGCTTGGACGCGCTGGCGCACTTCCTGCTGCGCGGCCCGGTCGAACGGCGTAGCGCCACCGGCAGACAGTGTGGAGAGGAACGAGTGCTCATCGCTTGAGCTATCGGAAGAAGCGTTCGAGCAGCACGGACCGTCGAGCGCAATCTCCGGATGCTTGTGGCGCGACCACCATCGGCGCTGGTTGGAGGCCTCGCGCAGGGCGATGCGGTAGAGCCAGGTGCGCAGGCTGGCCTCGCCATGGAATCCGCCAATGCAGCGGTAGACCTTCAGGAAGACCTCCTGGGTGATGTCCGCGGCATCGGCTGGGTCCTGCAGGTTGTGCGCGATCAGCGAATAGATTGGCTGGTGGTATCGGTCGATCAACTGGGCAAAGGCACGCTCGGAGCCGCTCTGAAGCTCGGACACAAGAGTGGCCTCTTCACTTGGGAGGCCAATCGAGATCGTCAGATCGTCCATTGTTGCGCCCGCCTGCATCTTCGGGTTCCTCTACCTTACGACTTCAATGAAACGACTGTAAACCTTCGCAGGCTGCGCCGACCTGCATGGGTGTTGTCGACGTAGCGTGCAACGCCTGTCCAGAACAGTGAGCGGAGGTGCGCCGTCGACGGCTGAGTGCTCGCTCACTCTACAAGTTTAGACACCGGGAAGTGGGGAATTAGTTCCCGTTGCAGCAAAATAGATGCAAAGCCGGTAGCGGAAGGGCTGGCACGGGCCTGGTTTCGGTCTTCCCGCATGCGGTCAATCTTGCGACCGCTGTGAACGAAGATTTGTCCAGAGATTGACTGAACGTGCTGCAACCCTGAGAATAGGGAAAGTCCTTTTTAGTGTGGGCCTGTGGCGCAGCTGGGAGCGCGCTTCCATGGCATGGAAGAGGTCACCGGTTCGATCCCGGTCAGGTCCACCAACAACCCCATATAAATCAAATACTTGACCCGCAAACATCTGTGCGGTAATCGGCCATATAGGTGCTAATAGGTGCTGAAGGATTTTCGAGGCTAAAAGTGGGTGTTTGCACGGGTCTTGAGACCTCTCGCTCCTCGATTGAAACTTTGTGGAAAAACCACCTAGACCTAAGAAACATTCGTCTCATAATGCCATTGGCATCATCGGGTGTTCCGCGTCACCATTTGCTTGAAGATCGATTCGGACAGTGTTCCTGTCTTCGTGTGATGCTGACTGTGGCTCTGCTACGAAGAACTCCAGTAGCCACATTTCGGCGGGGTCGTTGTCGTCAGCGATCATGGCAGAAAAGGGGAAGCAGATTGCGAGGAACGGGTGTCGAGTTGGTTCATGGCTCGACAGAACCAGATTGTCACAACACCGACGCATACCCGTTTTCCGAACCCCATTTCCTTCTCTTGAGGTGTCCCTTACTGGATAGTGAGGCTGACCGCTCCCGAACTAATCACCTGATGCGTCGCAGGGGGTGTTGTGGAGCCAGAACCACCGCTGCTGCCCCCGCCGCAGCCGATAGCAAGGACCGCGGTAGCCAGCAGAACCAGCCCTAAGCAGACCGTAAGCCAGATGCCCCTCGCAGCCAGTTTCCTCCTCATGAACCCAAGGGGCAGCAGAAGAATTGGTAGCAGAATGAACCCGGAGGCCGCGCCGGAGACCGTTTCCGTAAAGACCACGATGATCTGATAGACCCCTTTGGGCGTGGTCGAGGATGTGGTGATCGTCACCGTATTGGTGGCCGAGGAGTAGCTACAGCTCGCACCCGTGGGAAGATTCAGGCAGGTTACAGAAACGCTGGTTACAGAGGAAGGCACGGTCACCGGATAGCTGGCCGTGGAACCGGCAGCCACTGTCTCCGTGGTTGAAGTAATGGTTGGCGCGGTCGATCCCGACGAGACGGAATCCACCTCAAATTGCCATGCGTTGGACGTTCCCCCGCCTGGCGCTGGAGTCTGCACTGTAATGGCGATGGTTCCAGCAGTGGCGATGTCAGCCGCTAGTACCTGTGCTGTGAGCTGAGTCGCACTGACGTAGGTAGTGGTGAGAGCGGAGGCTCCCCAATAGACCGTCGAGCCCGCGATGAACTCTGACCCGTTGACCGTGAGCGTGAAGACCGAACCGCCTGCGTTGGTGAACGCCGGTGAGATGCCGCTGATCGCCGGTACAGGATTCGTTGGAATGTTGATAATGTATGCGGCTGATGCCACGGGGCTGGTGGAATAGCCCGTGGCCGTCGATATCGCCTCCAGCGTTTCTGTGGAGGATACGGTGATCGCGCCGCTGTACACATTCGAACTCGTGGTCGGCGTCGTTCCATTGGTGGTGTAATAGATGGTTGCGCCCGATGTTGCTTCGCTGATAGTTACCGTCTGCGCGGCGGTATAGGTGCCAGCCACCGGCGAGAATGTTGGCGTGGCCGCGACTCCGATTGGGTTGACTACAATACTCTGCGTGACCTGCGTCGCAGCCGAATAGTTGGTGTTACCCGCCTGGTTGGCTGCCACCACTACAGTTCCTACACCAGTGATGGTCAGCGTACTGCCGCTAACCGTTCCCGGCCCGGAGACGACGCTGAAGGTTACCGCCAATCCGGAGGTGGAAGAAGCAACCAGCGTGATGGGCGAGACGCCGTAGGTTACCGGAGACGTAGGTGCTGTGAAGGTGATGGTCTGCGTTGCCTGGTTGACCACGATAGTCTGTGTCACCTGGGTTGCTGCGGAGTAGTTGGTGTTGCCTGCTTGGTTGGCAGCCACCACCACCGTTCCTGCACCGGTGATCGTCAGTGTACTGCCGCTGATTGTGGCCGGACCGGAGACGACGCTGAAGGCCACCGCATTGCCCGAAGCTCCGCCCGTTGCAACCAGCGTGATGGGTGAGACTCCATAGGTTAACGGGGACGTAGGCGCAGTAAAGGTAATGGTCTGCGTTGCCTGGTTGACCACGATGCTCTGCGTTACCTGGGTTGCTGCGGAGTAGTTGGTGTTGCCTGCTTGGTTGGCCGCAACCACCACTGTTCCTGCACCGGTGATGGTCAGCGTGCTGCCGCTAATCGTACCTGGTCCGGAGACAACATTAAACGCTACCGCAAGCCCGGAACTGGCGCTGGCCGACAGTGTGATCGGCGCGACACCATAGTTGACGGGAGATGCGGGCGCACTGAAGGTGATGGTCTGAGATTCTTTAGCTACGGTAACCGTAGCAGTCTGCGTGCCCGCCGAGTAGTTGCCCGCTGCGACCTGACTTGCCTGTAGAACGACACTTCCCGCTCCCGTCAGCGTCACCGTCGAGCTGGAGATGGTCGCAGGCCCGCTCACCACGGAGTATGTAATCGCCCCGGATGAATTCGAGGTTGCTGAGACGGTGAACGGAGCATCGCCATAGGTGTGGTTCGGGACCGTGAATGTGATGGTGGGCGCAACCGAGGTGACCGTCACGGCTGAGGATGTGCCCGTGGCCCTGTTATAGGTTGCGGAGCTGGATGAATCCGGCGTGTAGCTTGCTGTGAAGACATAGCTGCCCACGGACAGCGATCCGGCGGTGATGTTGAATGTAGCGCTGCCGCTACTCAGCGCCGTAGAAGTAGAAGTGTAACCGCCACCGGTCAGGATCACCGAGCCGGTTGGTGTCCGGCTGTCGCTTCCTGCACTCACCGCGGCCGTCACCGACAACCCCTGCGTAGCGGGGATGCTGTTCAAGGAAGGCGTCACCGTCACCGTCGGCGTCATTGTCGGAAGCTGATACTCCCAAAAGTCGTTGAGAATACCACCATTGCCGTTGGCATCGTAGCCACCGCCCCCAAAGAGCCAGAGATGGCCGCTGTTGTCTGTCCAGCTCGCAGCGCTACTACGGCTTCCTGGGATGTTTCCTGCGGCAGGCGTTCCCAACGTGCCGTACACGCCAGACTGGTTGACGGTGCTGCTTCCGCCCATCCACGCCCATTGGTTGGTGGAAGGATAGAACTCCCAAAGATCGTTGAGCCCGGAACCACCAAAGAGCCAGAGATTGCCGCTGCCGTCGGTCCAGCTCGCAGCGCTACTACGGCTTCCGGGGATGTTTCCTGCGGAAGGCGTTCCCAGCGTGCCGTAGACTCCGGAATTGCCGCCAGAGCCATTTGTGGTCTGCGGCACTGTGCTGCTTCCACCCATCCACGCCCATTGGTTCGTGGAAGAGTTGAACATCCAAAGGTCGTTAAGATTGCCTGGATTGCCGTTGGCATCGTAGCCATTGCCTCCAAAGAGCCAGAGATTGCCGATGCTGTCGGTCCAGCTCACAGCGGACATGCGGCTTCCGGGGATGTTTCCTGCGGAAGGCGTTCCCAGCGTGCCGTAGACTCCGGAATTGCCGCCAGAGCCATTTGTGGTCTGCGGCACTGTGCTACTTCCACCCATCCACATCCACAGGTTAGTGGAAGGATTGAACTCCCAAAGGTCGTCAAGATTGCCTAAATTGCCGTTGGCGTCGTAGCCAAAGCCCCCAAAGAGCCAGAGATGGCCGTTGCTGTCAGACCAACTTGTTGCTTCATATCTGCTTCCGGGGACGTTTCCTGCGGCAGGCGTGCCCAGCGTGCCGTACACTCCCGGCTGGCCATACTCGTTATTCGAGCAGAGTATCGTGCTGCTTCCACCCATCCACGCCCATTGGTTCGTGGTAGGATTCAACTCCCAAAGGTCGTTGAGATCGCCAGAACAGCGGTTGGCATCGTAGCCCCAGCCCCCAAAGAGCCAGAGATGGCCGCTGCCGTCGGTCCAGCTTGTAGCTCCATATCGGCTTCCTGGGATGTTTCCGGCGGCAGGTGTGCCCAACGTACCGTACACACCTCGTATTTGGCCCGCAGTGCTGCTTCCGCCCATCCACGCCCATTGGTTTGTGGATGGATTGAACTCCCATATGTCATTAAGATTGCCCACAATAATACTGCCACTAGTGCCGTTAGTCACATAGCCTACGCCACCAAAGAGCCAGCGATTGCCACTACTATCGGTCCAGCTTGTAGCTTCATATCTGCTTCCAGGGATGTTTCCGGCAGCAGGCGTTCCCAATGTGCCGTATACGCCGAGATGATTGACCGTGTTGCTTCCGCCCATCCAGGTCCAATCCAATATGCCTCCCACGGCCAGAGGTGAGATAAGGTAGCTGGCAGACGCCACGGCGCTGTTGGAATAGCCAGTGGCCAAAGCAAGCGCCTCCAGCGTCTCTGTCGATGAGATGGTGATCGCAGCCGTGTACTTGGTGGACGAAGTAGTCGGCGTCGTTCCATCGGTGGTGTAGTAGATGGTTGCGCCAGACATCGCATCGCTGATCGAGACCATCTGGGTAGAGCTGTAGCTGCCAGCCGGTACGCTGAAGACCGGAGTCGCAGTGACTGGCAAAGCAACCGTCACCGCAGGGGATGAACCTGTAGCGCTGCTGTAGATAGAGGAACTGGGCGAATCCGGCGTGTAGCTTGCTGCGAAGGTGTCGCTGCCCAATGCCAGCGATCCAGCGGCGATGTTGAATGGAGCACTGCCGCTACTAAGAGATGTAGAGGGAGATGTGTAACCACCACCAGTCAGAATCACCGAACCGGTTGGTGTCCGATTGTTGCTTCCCGCACTCACATACACCGTCACCGACAACCCCTGCGTGGGGGTAATGCTGGTAAAGGAGGGGATCACCGTCACGGTCGGCGTTGTAGTAGGAAGCTGATACACCCATAGGTCGTTGTATAAATTCAAAGAGCTGGGCGCACGATAGCCTTGGCCCCCAAAGAGCCAGAGACGATCGCTGCTGTCGGTCCAGCTCGCAGCGCTATTACGGCCTCCTGGGATGTTTCCGGCGGCAGGCGTTCCCAACGTGCCGTACACGCCAAGCTGGTTGGCCGTGTTGCTTCCGCCCATCCAGGTCCATTGGTTTGTAGAAGGATTGAACTCCCAAAGGTCGTTGAGAGAGCTACCATTTCCCTTGGCATCATAACCATTGCCCCCAAAGAGCCAGAGATTGCCGCTGCCGTCGGTCCAGCTCGCAGCGCCACTACGGCCTCCTGGGATGTTTCCGGCAGCGGGCGTTCCCAATGTTCCATACACCCCAGACTGGCCATATACGCCAGTGACGGTCGGCACCGTGCTGCTTCCTCCCATCCACGCCCACAGATTTGTGGAAGGATTGAACTCCCATAGGTCGTTGAGAAGACCACCATTGCCATTGGCATCGTAGCCACCGCCCCCAAAGAGCCAGAGAGTGCCTCTGCTGTCGGTCCAGCTCGCTGCGCCACTACGGCTTCCTGGGATGTTTCCGGCGGCAGGTGTGCCCAGCCTGCCATACACACCAGACTGGCTGCTAACAGAGCTGCTTCCACCCATCCAAGTCCATTGATTCGTGGAAGGATTGAACTGCCAAAGGTCGTTTCCGGAGCCTCCCGCTCCCCCAAAGAGCCAGAGATTACCGCTACTATCGGTCCAGCTCATTGCATCTTGACGGCTTCCAGGCATGTTTCCGGAGGCAGGCGTGCCCAACTTGCCGTACACGCCAGACTGGTTGTATGTGCTGCTTCCACCCATCCATGCCCACAGGTTAGTGGAGGGGTTGAACTTCCAAAGGTCGTTGAGATCGCCAGAATCACCTCCGGTAACATAGCCTAAGCCCCCAAAGAGCCATAGATTACCGCTGCTGTCAGTCCAGCTCGTTGCGCTACTACGGGATCCTGGGGTGTTTCCGGCGGCAGGTACGCCTAGCGTGCCGTATACGCCAGACTGGCCTGCACCAGTGCTGCTTCCGCTCATCCAAGCCCATTGGTTCGTAGAAGGATTGAACTCCCAGAGGTCGTTTCCATTGCCCCCAAAGAGCCAGAGATGGCCGTCGCTGTCGGTCCAGCTTGACGCGAACTCTCGACTTCCAGGTATGTTTCCAGCGGCAGGTGTGCCCAACGTGCCATATACACCCGGCTGACCACACGCATTACTTTGATTCGAGCAGATTAACGTACTGCTTCCGCCCATCCAGATCCAATCCAGCGCGCCGCCCCCTGCCAGAGGTGAGATGGTGTAACCGGCGGATGCAACTGCGCTGTTGGTATAGCCGCTATGTATGGCAAACGCCTCCAACGTTTCTGACGACGAGACGGTGATTGCGCCACTGTATACAGACGAACTTGTCGTCGGTGTGGTGCCGTTGGTGGTGTAGTAGATAGTTGCACCTGTCGTTGCATCGTTGATCGTTACCGTCTGCGGGGTGGTGTAGGTGCCAGCCACGGGCAAGAAGGTCGGCGCGGCGGCAACTCCTGCCTGGTTGACCACGATGCTCTGTGTTACCTGCGATGCTTCTGTGTAGTTGCTGTTACCGGCCTGATTCGCTGCAACCACGATGGTGCCTACGCCGGTGATCGTCAAAGTACTGCCGCTGACCGTTCCCGGCCCGGAGAGAACACTGAAGGTAACTGCTAGACCAGAACTGGCGCTGGCCGACAGCGTGATTGGCGCAACACCGTAGGTTACGGGTGAACTCGGCGCAGTAAAGGTGATCGTCTGCGATGCCTGTGTTGCAGTCCCGCTCAGCGAAACCGTCTGCATGGCGTTGGAGCCGTTCATGCTGTTGTCTGTGACTACCAACGACCCGCTGATACTGCCTGCCGCTGTCGGTGCAAAGCTGATCGGCAGAGTGCAGGATGCTCCCACTGCCAGAGTTCCTGTGGACGAGGCCGTGCTTCCGATCAAAGGGCAGACCGTTCCGCCAGTGCTGTTCAGTGTAAAGTTCGACGCGATACTGGGATTGCTCCCGTTCGACGGAATCGGAAGTGTCAGTGCTGTATTTCCGTTGTTCCACAGGGCTACCGTCTGCGGACTGTCGCTGCTCGTCGAACCTACAGCCGTCGATGCGAAGCTCATACTGCTTGTGCTGGCGCTAATCTTTCGGATGCGATTGCTACTGACGTCCGTGGTGTAGATATTCCCAGTGCTATCTACTACAATCCCCCAGGGTTCGTCGAGTTCCGCGCTGGTCGCTAGGCAACCGTCTCCCACTGTATCAATCTCTCGCGAGCAATCTGAGCCGTTGACGCCAGCCACCGTGCTGATCAGACCTGTGCTGGCGCTCACCTTACGAATGTAATTGTTGGTGTAGTCCGCGATGTAGATGTTCCCGGCACCATCAAGCGCAACCCCGCCGAGCCCGCCGAGTTCCGCGCTGGTCGCCGCCATGCCGTCACCACTATATCCGAGATTTCCATTGCCAGCCACCGTGCTGATCAGGCCCGTGCTTGCGCTCACCCTACGAATTCTGTGGTTATGATCGTCCGCGATGTAGATGTTCCCGGCGCTGTCAACCGCTACCTTCCCCCAGCTCACGAGTTCCGCGCTGGTCGCTGCTATGCCATCGCCGTTATAACCTTGGGTCCCATTGCCAGCCACCGTGCTGATGATACCTGTGCTGGCGTTCACCTTCCGAATACGTCCGCCAGGTACCTCCGAGATGTAGATATTACCGACGCTGTCTACCTCAACCTCGACGGGTCCGTAGAGTTCCGCGCTGGTTGCCGAGATGCCATCGCCGTTATATCCGTTTCCTCCATTGCCCGCCACTGTGCTGATGAGCCCCGTGCGAGCGCTTATCTTCCGAATGCGACTGTTGAAGTAGTCTGCGATGTATATGTTTCCAACGCCATCCACAGCGACCCCATGTGGATAATAAAGTTCGGCACTGGTTGCCGAGATACCATCTCCGTTGTACCCTTGGGTTCCATTGCCCGCCACCGTGCTGATCAGACCCGTGCTGGCGCTCAGCTTCCGGATGCGATTGTTATAGTAATCCGCGATATAGATGTTCCCCGCGCTATCAACAGCTCCCCCCCACGGGTTGTAGAGTTCCGCGCTGGTAGCCGCGATGCCATCACCGTTATAACCTTGGGTCCCATTGCCCGCCACCGTGCTGATGATGCCTGGAGCAAAGACCGCTTCCGGTCCAGTTCCCACGCCGGAGATGTATTCCGTGGCCTGCACATTGCCGCTGCCATCTGTAATCACGATGGCACCCATGCGCTGCCCAGGCGCAATTGGAGTAAAGGTGTAATTCACCGTGCATATCTGCCCTGCCGTGTAGGCTGTACCGACGGTGCAGGTGCCACCGTTGACATAGTTGAAGTCCAGCCCCGTTGCTCCCTGGGTCACTACGCTGATCGATCCCAGCGTGAAGCTGCTCGAAAACAAAATCGTTGCAGTCTGCGTTCCACTTGCCGTACCCACCGGCTCCGTCGGCGCGGTGGAGGAGCCTGTCCAGCCTGTGCCGTATACGTTGGCCGCTGCGATGACGTTGCCGTTGCCATCCTTCAGAACCACGGTCCCGTCGCGAAGGCCTGTGAGCGTCGGCGTAAAGGTGACATTCACCGTGCAGGTAGCGCCAGCGGCGTAGGCCGTGTTCGCCGCACATGTGCCCGTGGTCGCGGTCGCAAAGTCCAGCCCGGTTACGCCTCCGGTGAGGGCCGCAAAGCTGCCCAGCGTCCCGGCTGTGTCAAAGGTGAAGGTAAAAGGAATAGTGGCACTCGTTTGGCCGATGGAGACCGTCCCGAAGTTAGCAGAGCCCGCCATAAACTCCACCACACTGTTGTTGCTGAATGGAAAGCAGGCAAAGACGTTTCCGCTTCCATCCACCGTAACGCCAAAGGCATAGGTGAGACCGGGGGCAAACGTCTTAACCGTGGTGTAACCGCTTGCCGCCAGATACTCTTTCACTCCTCTGAATGCCATATCGTCAGCGACGAAAACGTTATCGCCTCCGTCTACCGCAACGCCCTTGATTAATCCGAAGCCGCTGGCCAACGTCGTGACCGTGGTATAACCGCCCGCCGCCAAAATCTCCTTGACAACAAAATTGCCGTCATCGGCGACGAAAACATTGTCACTTACGTCCACCGCCACGCTCTCGGGTGAGTTGAAGCCGGTGCCCAACACCTTGACCGTGGTATAGCCACCCGCCGCCAGAATCTCTTTCACCGCACTGTTATGGGCATCGGCGACAAAGACGTTCCCGCTCCCGTCCACCGCAACGCCTAAGGGAAAGTTGAAGCCGCTGCCCAACGTCCTCACCGTGGCGTAGCCACCCGCCGCCAGTATCTCCTTAACGGCATTATTGCTTGAATCAGCGACATAGACGTTGCCGCTTCCATCCACCGCAACGCCCGAGGGCGAGCTAAAGCCACTGCCCAGTGTCCTCATCGAGGTGTAGCCACCCGCCGCCAGTATCTCCTTAACAGCATTATTGCCTGAATCAGCGACATAGACGTTGCCGCTCCCGTCCACCGCAACGCCCGAGGGCGAGTTAAAGCCGTTGCCCAACGTAACCTGGGCATAGCTGAAGTGGGCGGTCAATGTCGGCGATGTCGATGTGGTGTAGTTCGCCGTCACCGTCCTGCTCGCGGCCAGGGTCACTGTACATGTGGCGCTAGAAACCAGATCGCAGCCCGTCCAGGATGAGAAGCTGTTTCCGCTGGCAGTAGATGGCGCGGTCAAGGTCACCTGCGCGTTCTTGTTATAAGTGCGCACAAAACTGGTCGTGCCATTGCCTGACGAATTGTTGTCCGCCGGGCTGACCGTGATCCCCACTCCACTGGACGGGTTTGTAGAGTTCACTGTCAGCGTGTAACCGCTGGTCGAAACAGGACTGACAGTCACCATAGTCACTACGGGTGCCCGAGCCTCCCTGTTCGCACTGTCAAGCATATCCGCTACATAATAATAAGTACCCGCCACCGTAATTGTGTTGTCTGTGAAGGTGCTTGACGCGGTAGTGCCTCCAGAAAGAGTCTGGGTACCGAAATTCGTCCACGCTCCCGGCTGACCATTGTTGTCGGTAGCTTTCCACAGGGTGACGCTCGACAGTGTCGTAGACCCCGAATCAACTGCGCTGTATCCAATCTTGACTGGATCATTGACAGATATGGTGGACGGCGTCACAGACCACGAGTTGATCCACAGCATATTGTCGTTGATCAATTGCGTAGCGATTTCTTTTTGCGGATCAGACAGTGCGCCAAGGCATCTCACACTGTGGAGCATAAGCTCAGGAATCGGAATAAATACCCAGCAATCTAGGTTCGATAGGACTTCCCAATCAGAACCGGTATGTGAGAACTGTGCCGGTGCCGGGAGGACTACGGCACTATGGGGTCCGAGTGCTGGGACTGCTTGACTATCTAACGGAACGATCTCATCTGAGTATCCCCTTATTCCAAGCCACGATAGGGATTGATCCCCGATATAATTTGCTACCGCCTGGATAGGCACAGTATTCATGGATGGAGTAACGCCAAAGTTTGGCGAGCCAATAAAGTTAAGTTCCTCAAGAAGGCCCGCACCACCATCTGATTCCGGAAGTAACTCCTTCATGTTTGTTGATTCAAATGCATTGCATTGAAGCCCTTGGTCGGCAGATGATGCGAGTTCTGCAAGCAGAGTTGGTGTTGCAATCGGAGATCCTGAATGAGGCGTGTCAAGGGTAATGATATTCGCAACATCATTGGCGTAGGCAGCTTGAGGAGTTCCAGGTAAGCAACTCGATTGTTGGTAGTCTGGGGCCCCTTTGATGAAATCACTAACGGCATAGTCATAGCAGGAGCCGACAGAAGCCATGTTCTCAACATAGGCTCGTGCGTCAAGTCCGCCCATGCTGTGAGCGATGATGTTTACACTTGCAGCGTTCGCTACACCTCCGGTAGGGTTGGTGATTTCCTTGATCTTCTCGACAACCTTTTTTATTTCATAAGCCTTATTCAATATTGATATCCTAGCGACGTTATCCGGGTCAGTGTCTTGTCCAATCGGATCATAAAACTGAATCGCAAAGAAGCGTGCATCGGAACCTATTGGCTCTTGGCCGAATAGGCTAAATAGTTGGATAGGACCAGTGGCTAGGGGAGTTCCAGACTGGTCGCTTACTTGATAATAAGCATAAGAATCCAGAACGCTATTATATTCAATAATATATTCTGCTTTATTGGGATATATTGCACTCAGTGCCGTATTAAGATTAAGCGAAGAAAGCAGGGGTGCCCAGTCATAGGCGCTTCCGCACCAGCCATGCACAAATAGAATCGGTCTGTTTGGCGGAGAAGGCTGCGCATGCATGGGTACAGTGCCGAACAGCAACGACAATATGACTAACGCCAGCCCGATGAAACGATTTGTGCTGCTCCACTTCTGTACCAAGGCACGCATGAAACCCCCTATTCGGTAAACACCAGCACATCAGACTGCTCTATTGTTCTTATGTGCCCAGGGTCAGGCTCCGGGCGGGAATGAATGATGGAGAGAATCAGGCCATCAGAAAGCCCCGCCTTCACCAGCTTGATGACGATGTTGTCGTTCAGCGTCGATTGGGCTTTGAGTGTTCGCAGTGTCGTCCATGCGACGGAGCACACTGTCAGAC
Organism: uncultured Occallatibacter sp.; assembly: GCA_964408275.1. Classification (GTDB taxonomy): domain Bacteria; phylum Acidobacteriota; class Terriglobia; order Terriglobales; family Acidobacteriaceae; genus Telmatobacter. The sequence goes on along the minus strand of CAYOYX010000080.1, from coordinate 2,484 downwards.
GTGCCGCGACCAGCTTCTTGAGAAGCATCGGCCTTCCCTCTTTGACGAGCGCCTTCCGCGTTAAAGCGAGCGGAATGCTCCCGGCTGTACAGTACAGCTATTCAGCCTATTTCAGTGTCGGCATAACTATACACCCGATCTGTCTATAGCCATATAAACATTGGAGATATTTGCACAGCCTCAATTTGCACGTTTATCGGACACCGCGCCGGTGCTGGAGCTGCGCCCTGAGGCGCTGTGTTAGAACTTGCATTCCATGAAGAGTTCCCAAATTCGATCAACGGTCACCGAATCTACCTGTGTGCAACAGCCGGTTGTGTAGGCGCTGTCACCCGCTGGGGCTTTTTCTTGCTCACTGGCAACATCATCTGAACCACCATTGCGTTCGCATCTCGCTTCTGCTGAGATACCGCCCGCGTATAAATATCCATGGTCGTTCGGGAATTAGCGTGCCTTAAGAGCTCCTGCGCCACCTTAATGTCAACTTTCATAGCCCGCAGATTTGTCGCCAGCGAATGCCGGAAGTTGTGCCAGCCGATCTGCTTGTCGACGATACCAGCCCGCTCAAGCGCAGGCCTGATGCTCCTCTTCAACAAGCTGTCAGGGCTCAGTGGCTTCTTGCCGTTGAGCCGAATCGATGGAAAGAGAAAGTCTCCCGTCTCCTTATAGAGCGACTCCTCTCGCCATGCCATGAGCACTTCGAGAACGAACGGATGCAGCGGAACCGGCCGCCGCGAACACTCAGTCTTTGTCTCCCCAAAGTGGTTGCGTACACACGAACGCAGCACATTAATTTCCAGTGTCGATGCGTTCACGTCGGCCCAAGTCAAGGCGATCCATTCTGAACGTCGTAGCCCCGTGCTTGCTGCAAGCAGGACCATCGCCCGATCCCGTACTGAGAGCTGAGCAACCAGTGCCTGGAATTCAGTCGGGGTGAGAATGTCCTTCTCCCGGAGGCGCTTCGACGAAGTGCGGACTTTACTGATGGGGTTGAACGTCATCCATTGCTGACGAATCGCGTGGCTATAAAGAACGGAGAACGTAGACTTGATCTTCGTCTTCGACGCGGGGGCTAGGTTGAGGCCATCCAACCAGTTCTCGACATCCACAGTGCGCACTGAAAAAAGCCGAGTACTCCCCCATCGCGGTTCGATATATCGCTTGGTCAGGACGAGGTGGTTCTCCTGGCTGGCGAAGGCCTTCCGACCCAATTCGTGCTCGCGATAGTGCACGATAAGTTCCGCGACTGTCTGCGGCACTCGGATAACAGAATTAATGTTAGCGCGAAGTGTGGCAACGGCTTTCTCAGCGTCACGTTTCAACGGTAGTTCACTGACCGTCCCAATGATCTGTCTGCGATACTGTCTCTTGCCATTTGTGTATTCATAGAAGCGAAATACCCAAACATCGGGTTTTCCCTTCCGCGGTTCCCTGAGGAGCGAACCCCTCTGGAACCGGTTGCTCAAGCGGCGACCCGAAGGACAGAGGTGCGCTCATTGGATTGACTTTTAACCCAAGCTAGCAATTCGTCCTCAAAGAACCGCCACATCCTGCGGTGTCCTTCTCCCAGCGGGTGGGCAGGGGTGTATCCCACGCGAGCCCAGCGGATGAGCGTCCGATGATCCATGTGCAGCAGTGCCGCTGCCTCAACTGGCGTCAGCGGGTTTCGTTTAGCGGGAGGACAGTCCAGCTTTGCGGCCGGCTGCGGCATCAACTTCAGTTTCTCGTTCATCAGGGTTCCTTCTCTATTCATGTTGGTGATCTCGACGTTGCCGAGCTCGTTGGTTGTAGTCGGTCGATTGAAACCAGGGTGGGACCCCATCACCGACGTACTCACGATGATGGGGGGCAGATAGGCATCAACGAACCTTCAGATCAAGCCGTGGGAACCACCGAATTGTAGAGTTTACGGTGGAGTGCCCGAGTACCCCGCAGAGTGTCACGAGGTCGCATCCACTATTAGCTAGGCGCAATGCCAAGCGATGGCGGAACTCGCGGAGCGGGAATCGTTTTACTTTCAACCGATCGCAATAGCCATGAACCATCCTGCGAACCTGCTCAGTGCTCAATCGGGCTCCACTTCTAGTTGTAAATAGTGCGGGGCTGTCATCTTCTGCACGTTTGGTGTCGAGATAGGCTTTCAAAGCCTCGGCCGCCTTGGCGGGAATATAGAACACGCGCTGCCTGGCGGACTTTGAACGTGACAAACTGCCGGTAGCGGTCGTTTCAACGCGACCGTCTGCAAGCTCCTCGGTTTCGAACTTGACCATAGAAGTGTCCAGCATTACGGACTCGCCGACACGAAGTCCACTATCCCGAAGGAACAAGATAAGCGCCTTATCCCGTGGATCAGAAATTCCGGCAATTAACCGATCCATTTCCTGCTGGGTCAGAGTGAAAGTTAATTGATCCTTGGGAACGCGTTTACGTGATGTGCGGCGACTGAGCGAAGTCGAACTCTTCGAGCGTCTTGATCCTGGGCAG
>CAYOYX010000079.1:0-16935 GCA_964408275.1 uncultured Occallatibacter sp. | reverse complement strand
AAAATCCGCAGACCGCAAGGTCGTGGGGGTTCAAGTCCCCCTCCGGGCACCAAATCACGTAGTGTAACATTGCGCACCTGACAACTTGTTATCATCTCAGGCTGTTGGAACTGATACGTTAAGCAAGCGCCCCACACCTTCGCCAGATAACCGCGAAAGAATGGGGCGTTAACTTTTTACGCCTTCATCGCGCCTTCAACGGCAACGGCGACAGCGACCGATGCGCCGACCATCGGGTTGTTGCCCATGCCGATCAGGCCCATCATCTCGACGTGCGCTGGCACTGAGGAAGATCCGGCAAACTGCGCGTCCGAGTGCATCCGGCCCATGGTGTCGGTCATGCCGTAGGAGGCTGGCCCCGCTGCCATGTTATCGGGATGAAGCGTTCTGCCCGTTCCTCCGCCCGATGCCACCGAGAAGAACTTCTTCCCGTCGAGCAGCCGCTCCTTTTTGTAGACCGCCATCACCGGATGCTGAAAGCGCGTGGGATTGGTCGAGTTGCCGGTAATGGCCACATCGACGCGTTCCAGGTGCATGATCGCCACGCCTTCGCGCACATCGTCGGCTCCATAGCAGCGGACTGCGGCGCGCTCGCCTTTGGAGTATGCCTTCTCTCGCGTGACCTTCAGCTTGCCGGTCGCGTAGTCGAAGTCGGTCTGCACGTAAGTGAATCCGTTGACGCGCGAGATAATCAGCGCCGCGTCTTTGCCCAGGCCGTTCAAAATTACGCGCAGCGGCGTCTTGCGCGCATTGTTGGCGGAACGCGCCAGGCCAATCGCTCCCTCGGCGGCGGCAAAGGATTCATGTCCGGCGCAAAAAGCGAAGCAGCCAGTCTCTTCGCGCAACAGCATCGCGGCCAGATTGCCATGGCCGATGCCGACCTTGCGATCATCGGCAACCGAACCGGGAATGCAAAAAGCCTGCAAGCCTGTGCCGAGGGTTTCGGCAATCTCCGCAGCGACCTTCTGATTTTTCTTGATGGCAACAGCCGCGCCGATCAGGTAAGCCCAGCCGGCATTTTCAAATGCGATATTCTGAATCGATTTCACGATCTTGCGCACATCAACATTCTTGTCCAGGCAGATCTTCTCCGCTTTTTCAAGCGATTCGATGCCGGACGCGGCAAGATAGGAGTCGATCTGCGCGATTCTTCTTTCGTATCCTTCAAATAAAGCCATGATCTTCTCCTTATTCCTTGCGCGGGTTGATGGTTTTCACGGCGTCGGCAAAGCGGCCATAAGTGCCGGTTGCCTTGGTCAGCGCGGTCTGCGCATCCACGCCTTTTGCAATCGAGTCCATCATCGGTCCAAGCCGGACAAACTTGTAGCCGATGATCTCGTTGTCCGCGTCGAGTGCGATCTCCGTCACGTAACCCTCGGCCAACTGCAAGTAGCGCGCGCCTTTTTCGCTGGTGCCGTACATAGTTCCAGTCACACTGCACAAGCCCTTGCCCAGATCCTCCAGGCCCGCTCCGATGGGCAACCCATCTTCGGAAAACGCCGTCTGCGTGCGGCCATAGACGATCTGCAAAAACAGCTCGCGCATCGCCACGTTGATCGCGTCGCAAACCAGATCGGTATTGAGAGCTTCGAGGATCGTCTTGCCGGGAAGAATCTCCGCGGCCATCGCGGCGGAATGAGTCATTCCGGTGCAGCCGATGGTCTCGACCAGCGCCTCCTCGATAATGCCCTTCTTGACGTTCAGCGTCAGCTTGCAGGCTCCCTGCTGGGGAGCGCACCAACCTACGCCGTGGGTGAGGCCAGAGACATCGGTCACTTCCTTGACCTTTGTCCAGCGGCCCTCTTGTGGAATAGGCGCAGGACCATGATGCGGACCCTTGGCGACTACGCACATCTGTTCGATTTCATGTGTATGCATCTGGAGTTTAGCTCCCTTGTTTGGTTGTCTGGTTGGATTAAGAGTTCTTGTTTCATCAGCTTCCGTAAAGCAGGAAACAAGCGCAATTCTGCAAATCGCTTCGATTATAAGGATGCTGAAGGGAAATCACTGTGACCGCCGTCGCAGTTGATCGAGCTTTACATTGTCTCTGTCAGAGCTTCGGTTCTCTTGCTCATCCTGGCGGTTCGTTCCAGTTTGTCCCAGTTGAAGGGCTTGCCGTCGATGGCGCGCTTGAGAGTCTTCAGCAACACGATGGAGAAGACCTGGCGGTAGGCAAAGCGTTGCAGCCAGATGTGGAAGAGTAGCCAGCCATCGCCCTTGTTGGCGGGATGGCGGCGCTCCAAGCTGAAGGCTATCGACGAAGTGATGAAGTCGATCATCAGAAAGCCGAGAAAGTAGACGAGCAGCTTGTAGAAGTCAGCCGGGGAGGCCGATTCCGGATGGTAATAACGGTCGACAAAGTAGTGTGCGATGCCCATGACAAACATCAGATCAATTAACGGCGAAACCAGCGGCAGCAGCATCTGGAAGATAAGGATATTCGGCAGCGCAAAGAGACCCATTGCCCGGTTGCGGACGAAGGCCAGACGATGCTTCCAGACGGCTTGCAGGATGCCGAAGGACCAGCGGAATCGCTGGCGCATCAGCCCCTTGGCGTCGATGGGCGCTTCAGTGAAGGCCAGTGCGCGATCCTCATAGACAACTTTCAGTTGCTGTTCCAGCAGCGCCATCGTGAGGTCGGCGTCTTCGGCGACGGTGTTGATGGGATAACCGCCGACGGATTTGACGGGACCAGTACGCCATGCGCCGATGGCTCCGGGAACAACGACGACGACGTTAAACAAATCCAGCGCGCGCCGCTCGAAGTTCTGGCTCGTGATGTATTCGAGTGCCTGCCAGCGCGTCCATAGGTTGACGCGATTGCCGACCTTCGCGTTTCCCGCGACGGCGCCGACGCGCAAATCCTCGAAGTGCGGGATGAGCTTGCTGATGGCGTCAGGAGCGATCACAGTGTCGGCGTCAATGCCGACATAGAACTCCTCGGTCAGGCGGTCGAGGGCGAAGTTCAGCGCAGCAGCCTTGCCACCGTTTGCCTTGGAGAGAACCTCGACCCGCCCGGAGGCAATCTCCGCCGCGTAGGCCTGACGAGCCACTTCGTAGGTGCTGTCGCTGGAGCCGTCGTCGATCACGAGGACGCGCAGATTGGCGTAGTCGGAGTTGAGCACTGAGCGGATGGTGCGCACGATGACCTTCTCCTCGTTGTATGCCGGAATGAGGACAGCGACGCGTGGATTGAAGCCGACAGAGGCTTGCGCGTGGGGGCGGCGCAGGCGGTCAATAATCGCCAGTACGCCAATCAGCAGCAGGCGAGTACCCATCAGTATGTTGCCCGCGAAGAAGACCAGAAAAATAAACTGGCCGACGAAGGCAAGGCTGGAAAACGCAACGGAATCCGGCAGTTCTTTTAATTTCCCAAACCAGGTAAGCGGCGGCATCACCTCGGCGCTCGTCTTTCCCATCAGTGCAGAGACAGGAACAATCGAGTAGCCGTGCGCGCGCAGCGTGTCAATCAGTACCGGCAGCGCGGCCACAGTCGCGGCGCGGTCGCCGCCGCCGTCGTGCAGAAGGATGATCGAGCCGCGAAACTGCGGCTTGGTCTTCATCTTCTCCAACTGATTGAGAATCGTTTCGGTAATTTCTTCGGGCGACTTGCGCGGATGCTCGTTCCAGTCGTCGGTATCCAGCTTGTTGCCGATAATGGTGTATCCGGCTTGCTGAATGAACTCCACCGGCGCGGCCTGGTCGTCGGTGTCCGGCTCCTCATCGATATCGTAAGGCGGACGAAAGTAGAGCGGCTGAACGCCCAGTTTGCTTTCAAAGAGCCTCTCTGTAAGCTTTAGTTCGATATTAAGCTGGCGGTCGGAGATTTCGCTGATATCGGGATGGGTCCAAGTGTGGTTGCCGATCTCATGGCCCTCTCGCACCACGCGTTTCATCACGCCAATATACTGCGAGGCCTCCGCTCCGATCAGCATGAATGTGGCCTTCACGCCCTTGTCTCTAAGAATGTCGAGAATCTTCGGCGTCCACTTGGGATCGGGACCATCGTCAAATGAGAGCGCCACTTCATTTGCGTGATAGCCGTACTGCTCGATCACATAGGTGCGCGGATAGACATCCATGTGCTCGTCGATGATCTGTTTTCTACGCGGGTCCGGCTCATCGGTATCCACCTGAATCGTGCGTTTGCCCGGCTGCGGCAGGCCGGTCACGCGGATGATGTCGCCGTCGCCTTCGTCATCCACATCATGGCCGGGTTCTACGGTGTCCAGAGCTTGCAGCGAAGCCGGACTGCTGGGCTTGTCCCAGACATTCCACATTGAGCTGTCTTCCATGCCCAGCCGCCAGAGCGCAAAGGTTTGCAAGCCCAGTCCGCGCGCCGCGCGCATTTCATTGAGCATTGTCACGCCATCGAGAAACCACACAACGTGGCGCTGGTTCTGGTCTTCGTCGATGTACTCGAAGTGCGGATTGAGCGTGTCGTAATCAAGGTCCAAATCGGCGTCGGCGTCGGCGGCGCGCTGCAATGCCTCCGAGACATGCAGGTCTTCCGTTTGCAGCACGCGGGGCTTGGTGTGCCGCTTGGCTTTTGGATTGGGAATCGAAAGCGTCCAATCGTAGCCGTAGTTGCCCACCGCGCAGATCAGCTTCTCTTTGGGAACCAGGGTCAGTACGTGTTTCAGATTATTGACGAACCAATCCTGACTGGCGACCGGTCCCGGTTCGCTTTCGATCTGGTGCTGGTCGTAGTTCATTAGCACCAGGCCGTCGGAGTTGGCAGCGATCTGCCGGAAATCATCGTCTGTCGTCAAAATCTCCGTGTTGACATAGAGCCGCAGATTGCGACCATGCATATCCGCATAGAGCTCGCGCAAAAAGCTGACATATGCCGGACTGGCTTCATCAGGCAGGTTTTCAATGTCCAGCGAAAGACCGCGATAGGTTGGAAATGTCGCAAGAAAACGCACGATATTCTGGCAAAGCTGGGTGCGTTTCCCCGGATCGGCCAGCATTTTGCCGATCGCCGGATCCCAGCTCTGCGTAGTCGGATTGAAGTTGTTCAGGTGAGGAAAGATTTCCGCATCGTCTTTGGCCGCCAGAATTACCCGCTTCACCTTGCCAAGATCATCGGGGTCGTGGACGGTATTGCCATCGATCACCGGATACTCAAGGTGGGTGTCGCTGTGGATGGCCAGCAGCGTTGGCTGCGGAGCATCGATATGCAGCCAGTCCGGAAAGAGCAGATCGATCTGATGGATGTGCTGCTTGAGCGATGAGTAGCTGGCTGGATCGTCAGGCACGTAAAAAGCTGCGCGCAAGCCTTCACCCGTGTTGAAGGGAATTTCAGAGGGCTTTCGGCTGCTTTTGCGGCGCGCGGGCCGCTGCCCTTTGATCACGGTGCGTTCCGGCAACGCCTTGTAGTTATGCCGGGGTGTGGGCAGCATCAGCTTCGGCAACGCCTGAAAACGCAGCACATCAAATATAAAAATCGCCAGAACCAGCGTGAAGACCACCGCCGCCACGTCGATGACGCGGCGCAGCCGCTTCCATCGCTTGCGCTGCGGATCGTAGAATATCTGTTTATCTGGCATAAAGGAACTTCTGGATTATCCTTCTTGTAAACCGGGACTGCAAAATCCGGCCACAAAACCCGGTTAAACAGTCTACGCTGTACATTACGAATCCTATGGAAGCTGCCTTCACTAGTCAATCGAAGACCGGGCGCAGGGTACTGCTCCCCGGCTCTCCAGCTCTCTCCACTCTGCTGGCTATAGCCTCAGGTCTCGCGCTGCGCCTATGGATGTTCCGGCATTATTTTCAGGTCGACTACGATTCGCTGATCTACGGCGGAATAGCCAAGCACCTGATCCAGCAAGGCCAATACCTCCTCACCCGGCCCAGCGGCGAGACTCTTCCCACCTTGATTCGCCTCCCCGGCTACCCGTTCTTTCTCACCCTCTGCTTCCGGCTCTTCGGAATGGAAAACTACGCCTCGGCGGTTTGGGTACAGGTTGCGCTGGAGTTGGCCGGCTGCCTGCTGCTGGCCGATTTTGCCGGCCGCATTGCGCCTGCCTCGCTCAGTCGAAGAGCCGCGCAGTGCACGCTCTGGCTGGCCGCGCTCTGCCCCTTTACCGCAATTTATTCCGTCCAGCCGCTTACCGAGTCGCTTACGCTCTTCATGATCGCGCTGGCGCTCTGGTCGGTGGCGCGCTTCCGTGAGCGCCCAGCGTGGATGCCGGCGCTCTGGTTTACCATTGCCTTCACCTCTGCCGCTCTGCTCCGGCCCGACGGCGCTTTGGTCGGCCTTGCGCTGGCCCCTGCACTGCTGACTGGCCTCAAACGAAATCAAATCTCCCCCCGCAAGCAAGCCCGCATCGCCCTCGTCTGCCTGCTGCTTGCTTTCGCTCCCTTTGCCGCTTGGAGCCTGCGCAATTGGCAGGTCTTTCATCTCTTTCAGCCGCTGGCGCCGCGCTATGCCAACGACCCCGATCAGGCGAGCTATCCCGGCTGGCAGCGCTGGGTAAAAAGCTGGAGTCTCGACTTTGTCTCCACCTTCGACATCTACTGGCAAGTGCCGGGCAAGCCATTGGATCTGAGCGAACTGCCCAGCCGCGCCTTTGACTCACCCGCGCAGTACGCTGAGACGGCGGCGCTTGCAGCGGATTACAACATTCGAGACAATGCTACAGACATCATTCCGGAAGTAGATGCGCGCTTTGGCAAACTTGCAGATGAACGCATCCATGCTCATCCGCTTCGCTACTACCTTTGGCTTCCGCTGGGACGGATAGCCGATATGGGTCTGCGCCCGCGTATCGATATATTCTACGACGACCTCGACTGGTGGGTTTATGCCCATCATCCCGCCCAAACGCGCCTAAGCTGGGCCTGCGCAGCTCTCAATGCCCTCTATCTCCTCTTGGCAGCGGTTGGGCTTTGGCTGCGTCCCAGGCTATGGCTCTGGATGGTCGCCTATATCCTGCTGCGCTGCGCTCTGCTGATGACACTTGAAGCTCCAGAGACGCGATATACGCTGGAGTGCTTCCCCATGATGTTTGTCCTCGGTGGAGTTGGGCTTTGCCATCTCTGGAGAAGTACAGTTAAGTCTTGAGCCATCCACCAGCACTAAGAATAATTTGACCAATCGAATCAACGCGGGTGTAGAATACGCAATGGCCCCGTCACGAATTCATTATGAGCGCGGATTGAGAAGCTAGGCAGCGATCCCGGTTCTGGATATGTTATGGCACATTCCCAGCTTCTAAAGCGAATCAGCTTGCGAACCCGGCGTAGCTGCGGCCAGCTCCGATTCCTGCGCTCGAATCCAGGTCGAAGCCTCCGCCGTTCTGGAATCCCCAAACGGCGATTGCGCGCTTGCTGCCGGTGCGCCAAAGAGCAATCTCTACTGAGAAATCCGCAAATCCTCTGTCGAGGCTGCCGGTTTGGGAGATCGTTCAGAATTCAATTGTGCCAGCCGCGTCTCCGGCGCAGGGTAAATCCCGTCTGCCGCCATTCGCAGATGTTTACCAAAGTGAAAAAATAGCAGAAATAATTGTTATGGTTCGCCGTTTATTCGCTATAATGCCTGCATGGCTGTCACACGAAGGCAAAAAGAGATACTCGACTTCCTCGAAACATTTGTGGCCCGCAACGGCTACTCGCCGTCCTTCGAGGAGATTGCGCGCGGCATGGGACTGAAGAGCCTTGCGACCGTGCATAAGCACATCACCAATCTGGAGCGGAAGGGACTGTTGGACCGCGTACATAATCGCAGCCGCTCCATCGACCTGCTGCCGCCGGGGACGCGCACACGCTCCAGCGACCGCCTGCCCCTGGCCGGACGCATCGCCGCCGGAATGCCTGTCGAAGCGATGGAGACCGAGGAGAGCATCTCGCTGCACGACGTGGTCGGCAACCGCGATGTCTTCGCTCTGGAAGTGCGCGGCGACTCCATGCGCGACGAGCACATCATCAGCGGCGATTATGTTCTGGTGGAGCGCACCCGCACGGCGCGACAGGGCGAGATTGTCGTGGCGCTGGTGCGCGGCTCTGAGACCACCCTCAAGCGCTTTTACCCTGAAGGCGCTCAGGTGCGCCTGCAACCCTCCAACATTGAGATGGGCCCCATCATGGTCAATGCCGCGGAGGTCGCCATCCAGGGCCGCGTCCTCGGCGTCCTGCGCAAGTACCGCTAAAGCGAGGGAATCGGAAGTCAGGTCTTCAAAAGCTGCGGGACGGCCTTGAAAAAGGCCGTCCCGCGTTTCGAGCAGAGGATGCAACAGCCTCTACTTCTTCTTGCCGAATTCGAGCGGAATGCCGAGCTGAAACCAGAAGGAGTTGCCGCGGCACTTGTTCTCGACCAGCGTGTCGCGGGTGTATTTGATCGCGAAGGCCTTGTGTTCGCCGAAGAAGTAGCGGAACTCGGGACCAATGGCCAGGTCGCGGCCTTTGCCGTTGACCACGCATTCTGTGCCCGTGCATTGATCGTTCGTTGTCTGCTGATAGAGGTAACCGTTAACGCCAAGCGCAGCTTTTTTAGAGACTGCTCTCATGCCGGTGTACTCCCAGGTCAGTTCGTTGCCGTTGCGATAGGTCTTGGCATTATACAACGGTGCCGGGCTATTGTTTGTGAAGTTAATGATGTAGTCAACTTTGGAGCTAAGCTCCCAAGCGGCCTTCGGAGCCAGATAGGTGATGGCTCCGGTCGGGCCTGCGGCCAAATGATGCTGGCCGACATTGAGTTCAGCGGCTTGGGTATACGGCGCGCCGGGAGTGTAGAAATCGAATTGATAGAAGCCGTGCCAGCTTCCTTTGTTGTAGGTGACGCCTACGGGAACCAGAAGGCAATTGCTCAGGCCGAACTGCGTGACTTTGGGTGCTGAAAAACTAGGTATGCGCAGTTGTTCATACAGAAATGGAACGGCAACTGTGCTCGCCAGCTTTCCACCCAGCACGGGAATTCCCCAGTTGTGCTCGATCTTCACGGCATTGGCAAAGACCCTCAAGTGAAAGACCGGTACTTCGCTCTGGCCTGCAGGGCCATCCAGTTCGTTTGGCGTGTAGAGGAGGTGGAAGGTATAAAGCCCGGTTTCATGTGGCCCTGGCATCATGCCTTGCAGCACGGTCTCTGCACCGACGGGATAAACGCTTCCGCTATTCTCGGTTGCGCGCGCGGCGACGCTGAGGATCAGCGCGGCGATAAAGCAGGCCAGCAGGCAAAGCCCTGAGCGCTTGCTTGTTTTTTCGGTGAATGATGGTTGAAGAATTCTTAACACAGTGGTCTCCTTGTCAAATTTGCGCCGCCAAACCTGCTCGAAACAGAATCAAAAGAGAAGATATATACAGACTTCTCCCATCGGCTCCGCTCAGGGTCGTCAGCAAAAGCTTCAATTCTTTCTTTTTTCTCTATTTCCAGAATGACAGCTTACAGCGGGTTTCGCAATCTGGGACACAGGAATATTTTTGGGCTGGTTAATGACCTTGATTTGTAAGGTTTTCCGCAAGCCGCTGCACAGCTTTAGCCCGGTCGTGTATCTTGGCCCCAGAGCATCTTTTTATTCCACGGAGCGCCGCCCTCATGCCCACCTTTGCCGCCATCGATATCGGTTCCAACTCATGCAGACTGAAGATTGCCAAAGTTGTGGATCACAAACTGGAGACGATCCACGAAGACCGCGAGGTTACGCGGCTGGGATCGAGCGTCTTTGAGTCGGGAATGGTCTCGCCGGAGGCGATGGCGGTCACACTCAGCACGCTCAAGCGCTTTCATCGGGCGGCACAGCAGCATGGGGTCGATCAGATTCGCGTCGTCGCCACCTCGGCGATGCGCGACGCGCGCAATGGAGGGGTCTTTCAGGCGCGAGTCAAGGAAGAGACCGGCTGGAATATGGAGATCATCTCCGGCCTCGAAGAAGGGCGGCTAATCCATCTCGGCGTCATGGGCCAGGACTTTGCCGGAGCCGAAGCCGGCGCGACAGGCCGAGCGCTGCTGATCGATCTTGGCGGCGGAAGCTGCGAGATCACACTCTCCGAGCACAAGCACATCAAGGAGACCGTCAGCCTGCCTCTGGGCGCGGTAAGGCTCTCGAAGGAGTTCATCGCCGCCGATCCAGCGCCCGCCGATGGCATAGCGCGCTTGCGGCAGTTCATTGCCCGCGAGATGCGCGAGGCTCGCGGCAAAATTCATCCCGACAGGGTAACGCAAATTATCGCCACCTCGGGCACGGCGGCGGCGCTCAGCGAAGCGATTGCCGCAGAGGGAAATGCGGGCAAAGGCAAATCCGCGAAGAAGGGCGGGGGCAAGATGGGCGGCATTGCACCCACGAACGAGGTGAGGGAGTTGGCCTCCCGACTGGTGCCCCTGACACTCGCCGAGCGCGTGGCGATTCCGGGCATCGGTCCGCGCCGCGCCGAGATTATCGTTGCCGGCGCGCTGGTCTTTGCCGAACTGCTGGAGAGCTTTGCGCTTCCCGGCTTTCACTACTCGCCGCTGGGCCTGCGCGATGGAATTCTGGAGCAGATGCTGGCCGAGCAGGATGCCCGCGCCAGCATTCATCGCGAGTTCGAGCACGAGCGCTGGGAGAGCGTACTCGCCACGGCGCGCCGCTATGGAGTCGATCCAAAACAGGCCGAGCCGGTGCGCGCCCACGCCCTGCAGCTTTATCGCGAGCTTGCTGAGCTGCATCAGTTGCCGCCGGAGTACGAGAACTGGCTGGCAGCCGCCGCACTGCTGCGCGACACCGGCAAGTTCATCAATCACCAGGGACATCACCGGCACACGCAGTACATCGTTTCCAGTTCTGAACTTTACGGCTACACGCCGCTACAGCGGACGCTGGTTTCGGCCATCGCGCGCTACCTGGGCAAGAGCCGTCCGCAGCCCGGAGACCGCGCTCTGCGCAACATTCCCTTCAGTGAGCACCAGTACGTGCATGAAGCAGTGGTGCTGCTGCGCCTTGCCGTCGCGCTCAATCAGGATCGCGCCAGCGACGTGCTGCGCGTCGCCGCCAAAATCTATCCCAAGCGGGTTTATCTGGAGGTCGAGCCGGGGCGAACTGGCGCGGAGCTTGAACTCTGGTCGCTGCGCAAAGAGGCCGATTACTTCCGCGAGGTATTTGACCGCGAACTCTTCTGTACGCTGGCGTAGATCGCCCGCGCCGAGCGCGGATCGATCAGCCATTGCAGCAGCGGAGGATGGCGCTGTAGATCAACGCGCGCAATCGAGCCTTTTCTCATGCGAATCGCCGCGCCACCGTTGCCTGTAACCATGCGGCCCAGAAACTGGAAGACGTTGGGGTTGTGTCCCACCGCAAGCAAGCCGTCGCACCCGGCGTAATGCGCCAGCATCTCTTGAAAGTCTGTGTAATCGGCGTCAGGCGCGAGCGCCGGACTGATCTCCACCTTGGCGTCATAACCCAGCTCCGTGCCCACAAACTGCGCGGTCTGCAAGGCGCGCTTCAGCGGGCTAGAGACGATCACGTCGATTTGAACTTTGAGCTCGGCCAGCACCCGCGCCATCAGCACACACTGCTCCTTGCCCTCTTTGATGAGGGAGCGTTTTTCGTCAATAGCAGGATTGCCGCGGCGAAGGCCGGCGCTGGCGTGGCGCATCAGATAAAGATTCATCGGGATGAGGCTGGCAAGGTCGAGAGAGGGAGGCTGCCAGCTCCTTGAGAATCCATATTAACACAAATGTAATGTTGCCGACTGAAATGGACCAGCCTTGTCCACAGTTCCTGTAAACTGTCTTCATGCGGACCCAACTCTCTTTCGTTCCCCTCGCCAAAATCGAAACCGAAGTGCTGGCCGTTCTGGCCGCCGATGCCCAAGCCGATAAATCCCCTGACGCCAAGCCGCAACCCGTCCTGTTGACCGCCGACGCCGCCGTCCTGCGCGCCGCTGAGGCTGTCCTGGCCAGCGGCGAATTCAAGGCTGGCGCCAACGAGACTATGTTGCTGCACTCACCGGTCGGCATCGCCGCCAAGCGCCTGCTCATCATCGGCCTTGGCAAACAAGCCAAAGTCACCGCCGACAAGGTGCGCAATGCTGCTGGAACTGCCGTTCGCTTTCTCAAGCCGCGCGGCATTCGCGAACTGGTCTTCGCGCTGCCTGAGTTGGAAGTGCTTCCCGCCGCCTCCAACACAAGAGCCGCCGTCGAGGGCGCATTCGTCGGCGACTTCGACCCCGACACCTATCGCAGCGACCGCAAAGACCAGAGCATCAACATTTTCACACTTGCCGCTCCCACGGGCGCGGACCAATCCGCCCTGGAGTCCGTCCTCGCCGAGGCCGTCATCATCGGCGAGAGCCAGAACTTTACCCGCTCACTGGTCAATGAACCGGGCAACAAGCTGACGCCAACCATCCTCGCTCGGCGCGCCGTGCAGATGGCTGAAGAAGTCAAGCTCAATTGCAAGACCTACTCCACCGAAAAGCTGCACGATCTGAAGATGGGTGCCTTCTGGAGCGTCTCGCAAGGCTCGGCCGAACCGCCCGCGCTGATCGTCCTGCGCTACGAGCCGGAGGGTGTGAGCGAAGGTCCAGTCCTTGGCCTCGTCGGCAAAGCCATCACATTTGATTCCGGCGGCATCTCCATCAAGCCCGCCGACTACATGGAAAAGATGAAGTACGATATGGCAGGCGGCGCGGCAATGATCGGCGCGATGCGCGCCATCGCGCTGCTCAAGCCGAAGGTGCGTGTGCTGTGCGTCGTCTGCGCGGCGGAGAATATGCCCTCCGGCACGGCGCAGAAGCCGGGAGACGTGCAGACCGCGATGCCTTTTGAAGCTGGCAAGCCGGGAAAGACCATCGAAGTCATTAACACCGACGCCGAGGGCCGCCTGGTCCTAGCCGATGGCCTTACCTATGCCCGCCAGCTAGGCGCAACTCATTTGATCGACGCCGCCACGCTGACCGGCGCTTGCGTTGTCGCGCTCGGCCACGTCAACGCCGGCGCCTTTTCTAACGACGAAGAGCTTTGGGCAAAGTTCAGCTCCGCGCTTGCAGCCTCCGGCGAAAAATTCTGGCGGCTGCCATTGGGCGAGGAGTACGCCGAACAGATCAAGTCCGATATCGGCGACATCAAGAACACCGGCGGACGCTGGGGCGGCGCCAGCACCGCCGCCGAATTTCTCAAAGTCTTTGCCGACGAGACTCCGTGGATTCACCTCGACATCGCCGGCGTTGCCTGGGTCGAAGACTCGAAGCCCTACATCGCCAAAGGCCCCAGCGGCGTTGCCGTTCGCTCGATTCTGGAGTGGGTGCGAGGCTATTAGCTTTCCCGCAATTTCAGTATTTTTCGGAATCGGAATCCTGGTTTCGTGATTTAGCCTCGGTGATACCAATCACCGCCCCGGCAAAGCAGTTTTGCGCTACGATAAGCTCGTTCCCGCATGGACCAGTAGGCATTCGGTCCGCGCATGAGGAGACCGCAATGGCCCGCTACTCTTCCATCCTTACCCAATCCGCGAACGGAGTGCTGACCATCACGCTGAACCGGCCGGAGAAGCGCAACGCGCTCACGCCCGCGCTGATTGAGGAGCTGACCACGGCGCTCGACGAGGCGGCAAGCGATGCCAACGGCGTGCTTATTCTCACCGGCGCAGGTCCCGCTTTTTGCGCCGGGTTGGACTTTGACCACCTGGAGACGCTGAATGCGCGCACGCTCGATGAGCACCGCCGCGACGCCGAACGGATGACCCGCGTACTGCGCGCTCTCTACGACTTTCCCAAGCCGGTGATCGCAGTGGTCAACGGGCCGGCAATCGCCGGAGGAATGAGCTTGGCCACCATCCCCGACTTCACGCTGGCAACGCCCGAATCAAAGTTCGGCTTCAACGAGGTGCGCGTGGGCTTTGTGCCCGCGGCGGCGGCTTCATTCCTGCTGCGCCAGGTGGGCGAGAAGCGCACCCGCGAACTGCTGCTGACCGGCAAGCTGCTCAAAGCCGAAGAAGCGCTGGAACTGGGGCTGGTGACGCAGGTCGTGGTCTCCACAGAGCTGATGCAGACCGCCCGCGCACTGGCCCAGACGCTGCTGATGAACAGCCCGCAAGCGATGCATGCGCTGAAAATGCTGCTCTCCCGCCACGCCCGCAGGCGGCTGAACGAGGAGTTGGAGGACGCCATTGAAGTGAACGCCCAGCAGCGCTCGACCGAGGACTTCAAGGAAGGCAGCCAGGCCTTCTTGCAGCGGCGCAAAGCGCATTGGCCCAGCCTGCGCGTCAAAGCGTGATCATGCTCTCACGCGATTAGAGGCTCAACTCGCTATGCGATCCAAGCCTGACCAACTCCAGCGTCTCTGAGTCCGGCACACGATAGATGAGTACAAGATCGGGCTTGATGTGGCAGTCGCGATGGTCGATCCATTCGCCGGTCAGCGGATGATCACGAAATTTTCCCGGCAAGGTTTTGTCCGATGCAAGCAGGGAAACAACCGCCAACAAATCCGCATCCAGAGTCGCGCGATGCTGACCTCTCGCCTCGCGCTTGTAATCCTTCTTGAATTTGTTGGTTCGCTTAATCGTCCGCATGGAGGTCAGCCAGAAGATCGTCGATGCTGCCCACAGTAACCAGTTCACCTCGACGTGCAGCTTTCATAGCTTCAACTGTCTCCGCATTGGGCATCAGAGGTTCGAAGGGCAGCGCGCGCTCGGCAACAGTCCGCATCAGCATCATGCGAAAGGCATCGGAAAGTGTGAGACCGGCTGCGGCATAGATCGCCGTGGCCTCCTCCTTCACACGTGCATCGATTCGGGCGCGAACAACGGCATTGGCAGGCATAAAGATGCTCCTGAGCTACATTGTAGCTCATTTAGCCAAATAATAGAATCCTTTGCCTTTCAATAAATCTGTAAGCTTCACCCCATCGGGTTCTTCGTCCGCAGCTCCGCCACGATCTCCGCCGCCGCCGCGCGCGCTTGATCCGCCTCACCCGGCGGGAAGCTGATCGCGCCCACACGTGCATGGCCGCCTCCTCCGTAGCGCTCGCAGATCGCCGCCAGATTCGTCATCTTCGCCGGATCAGCCGTGGTCCAGGGATTTGAGCCGACCGAAACCTTCGTTCGGAAGCTGGAACTGGAGAGCCCAATCGAGTACGTAGCCTCCGGATGCAGATAGTAGGGAATGAACTTGTTGTATCCCTCCTGCGGCTGGTCGGTTATGTCGAAGAAAATTGTGCCGTCGCGCTCCTCCGCGCGGTCGCGGATCAGTTGGATGGCCTGCTGGTGACGCTCCAGCAGCGGCGGCAGACGCAGAGCGACAAAGGGCTGGCTGAGCACTTCGGCCAGCGGCATCTCGGTCAGCAGCGGAATCAGCCTCGGAATGAAGACATCATCCTGCGAGGATTCGATAATGAGCGTCAGCTTCATTGCCGGAGCGGCCATCTCGACGGCAGACGCGGCGCTCTCGTACTTTGCCCCATCCACGATTGTTGCCCAGTGAATCAGCTCGGCGACCGGCGCCGTATTGAAGCCGAATTGCGTTTCGCCGATGTGCGCCAGATAGCTGGTGCACGAGGTGTAATCCGCATCCAGAAAGCGATGCGCGCCGCAGACCACATCCCGCTTGCAGGCCAAATAATGCTGGTGATCCTCGGGCGTGAGAAATGCTGAGAGGTGATGGTCGAACCACCAGGTGATGCGCGGCGAGGGAGAGTACTTGAAGTCCACGATGGCGTTCTCGTCGCCGCAGAACTCGCTCTCGTCAAAGAGAGCGCCGGCGCGATGCACCAGCCCATGATACTCGTAGCTCGCGCCGGGCGTTACACACTCGCGGTGAAAGCGCGTGAAGAGCGAGGCGGAGCAAGCTCCATCAAAGCATTTGTCGTGATAGAAAACTCGAACCCGCAAAATTTGAACTCCCTTGTTGTGCCGAAAGATAAAAGACCGGAACTGTCTAGCATCAAGGCCGCGGGCGATTGTGTCAAGGCTAAGGTTCTACTTTCCCAGACGCTCGCTTCCATTTGCGTTCTGCTCAGTCCGAGGAACTTCCCGCTTCTCCGGCTCGTAGAGTATCTTGTCTACAGAACATTTCAGCGTAATTTCCTTTCACTTTCCAGGAGCCTCAATGGATTTGCCCGAGAATCCCATCGTCCCGGAGACTCATCCTCCCACACCAATGACGGAGCCGTTTCACTGGCTGCGCTGGAGCTTCATCGGCTCGCAAGGCCTGCGCTCCGGCTGGTCGATACTGATCTTTGCCTTCCTGTTCGACATCTTTAGCTCCGGTGTGGTGAGCGTCTTCTCCCGGCTTCATCTTCTCGGCAAAGAGGGAGGGTTTACTGCTTCTTCAGCCTTCTTCGGAGAACTGAGTGGCTTCCTGGTGCTTATCGCAGCAGCCGCGATCATGGCATTCATCGAGCGCCGCCGCGGCAGCCTGTTGGCCTACAACCTGACCGGACCGCGCCGTACGCTCCATTTTTTCTCCGGCTTTGCGGCGGGCTTCCTGGCTCTCTCCGCGCTGGTGGGCGCGATGGCCTGCGGCGGTTGGCTGCACTTCACTCCTGTCGCGCTCTCCGGTGCGGCAATCTTCCGCTACGGCGCTCTCTGGGGCTGCGCTTTTCTGCTCGTAGGTTGCGTCGAGGAAGGCACATTCCGTTGCTACCTGCAATTCACCCTCGCCCGCGGCATCAACTTCTGGTGGGCGCTCGCGATCATCGCTGCCATCTGCCTGCGCCTGCTCCTGCATTCGATAGGCAACGGCCTCTGGGGCGTCTATGCCGCCGCACTGCTCGGACTGCTTCCTTGCCTGATTCTGCACCTGAGGAAAGCCCCACGCAGCGGGTTCTGGCAAGCGGCCTGGGTTACATCGACGCTCTTCGGCTTTGTCCACACCAGCAACGGCGGCGAGAACTGGATCGGAATCTTTGCCGCCGCATTGATCGGCTTTGTCTTCTGCGTCAGCGTCTACGTCACCGGCTCGGCCTGGTGGGCCATCGGCTCCCACGCCGCCTGGGATTGGGCGGAGACTTTCTTCTAC
>CAYOYX010000078.1:0-17180 GCA_964408275.1 uncultured Occallatibacter sp. | reverse complement strand
TGCCTCCGGTGCAGGCCATGTTCGACAGAGAGATCAATGGACGGCAACTTGGCTCTTCGCTTTATGAGTTTCTTAAGAGCGCAAGCGCTCCGGAAGTGCGTTTTGAAGAAACACGAAGGATGAACCGCCCGTTGGCTGCATTTGGCAGTCGCGAGTTCTACGAGGATCGATTCTACCCTGCAGCAGACATCGCCGAAGAACAATTGCGTTTGCGAGAAAATTGGCGCGAGGGGTTAAGCCCATGGCAGCAAATCGCTCTCGATCCTGCCTACCCGGTTGTGATCCTGCTACACGATGGGCCTGCGGCCGGTTTGGAGAACCCATTTGAACAAGCGATCACATTTGAGCTTGTGCATTTGTTCTATGGACGGATGATCCCTCCCGAAGGAAAGACTGACCTGTCACCGGAGGTCTTTTGGCGAGAGAGAATGGCAGTCATTACACCGCATCGCGCTCAAAATGCCGCTCTTCGATCCAATTTCTCAGCTAAACCCTGGGGAGATGGTTGCGTCGTCGAGACCGTCGATCGGATTCAAGGTAAGGAACGGGACGCAATTATTGCATCGTATACGGTGGCGGACACGGAATTCGCTCAAGCAGAAGGCGAGTTCTTATTTAGTCGCAACCGGTTGAATGTAACGACAAGCCGAGCTCGTCGAAAGCTGGTCTTCATCGTCAGTCGTAGACTATTCGAAGTTGTGCCACCGCGTGAAGAAGTAATCGATGCCGCCCAAACTCTTCGTAGATTTGTGTTCGGCACAGAGCGAGTGGAAGGAACTCTGTCGCTTCCGGATTGGGAAGGGAGAGAGTGGCCTGTTGAGTTGCGTGTGCGCCGATTTGAATCTGCGCCTCTTCCGCCCGCTTTACAGCCTGTGCCGCGGACAGTGGAGGATGAGGAATATCCTGAATTGACGGAGTCACTCCTCGATATTGATCGGATTATTCGAGAGATTGCGCTCAAGAGCGACTATCACAACGCCCCGCATTTTGAGATAAACCGCCAAGCACTGAGAGAAGTTACCTTCTCAGAATTGCGCGACTTGCTCATTCTGGGGCGAATTACACTCGCACAATTCGGGGCTCCTCCCTTTTGGACAGCACAACCGGTTGATCCGCCCCTGAAGCCTTACAAACTGGATACTGACGATATCAAACAGCGGATTATCTCAGTCCTTGAAGAGATGCGTCAGGGATATCGCTCTGTTCCCTATTTACGACTTCGTAATCGATTCCTGTGGCCAACCGCGGACGGCATAGATGCGCTGAGACCGTTCGTGGACCAGTACGTACGTGAAGGACTCCTCGAATGGGTGAATGACAAATCGCTGACTCTATCTGAACAGCATCAGAATGACGATGAACCCGAACTGCTGCCGCAGGAGGAACTGCGTGACGAGGATTTTCTTTTCTTGAACTTCCTCGAAGATCAGGAGAAAAAGCGGATCAACTTCGGGATCTTTGAGTCGTGGACTACACTGCGCGCCTTGGGCGCGGCATTGGCATGGGACCAGATCTCCACGGCTCAAAGTGCCGAGCGTCTTCGCGCAAACGGATACCTTCTCCTGGGGGATGACGACAGATGCAGGAGCAGGATGGCCGAACTCGCGCGTGAAGTTCGATATGTAAAGCAACGCTTCCGGGCTAATGATGCACAGCAGCAGCCTTATTTGGTCAGGTCTTTGAAACTTGCCATCAAGGACCGCAATAAGCCGGCGAGGGATCGAGCGCTCAGTGAACTGGTGCGCCGCATGAAAGACGAAGATTCGAGCGATCCGGCCGTTGCTGGAGCTCTGGATTGCGTAGACCAAATGCTGCGCCGGGCATGGAAATCAGACGATCCTATCCTTGCCGGCTTTCAGGAACGCGCCATTGAGAAGATTTTTCGAGCCTGGACTGGAACAGGTGACGGTGACGCATACGTGGTTACGGCCGAAACCGGTTCTGGGAAAACGGAAGCCGCCTGCCTGCCCATGATCGCCGGCGCGGCGTGGGACCGTCTGCGAGGGGTTCAAGGTACACGGGCTCTTCTGGTGTACCCCAGGATCCGCCTGGCCCATAACCAGGCCCAGCGTCTCGCCAACTATCTGGCTCATTTCGCAGCGGTTCCCGGCGCACCTCCCCTGACTCTCGGTGTACAGACATCGGGGGTCCCGCCTACATTCGATCGAGAAATGCCGGCGGAGTGGGAACCTCGCGGCAAGGGCTTCGCCTTCCCATTTTTTGGTTGTCCGGTCTGTGGCAACGACCTTTTGCTCACCCCGGAGAGGGGGGAAGATGGTTCTGACAAGTTGTCCTGCCATCCCTGCGGTTGGAGCTTTGCTGGCTGGGTTGGTACCCAGAATCGGCTGGCTGTTTCGCCGCCGTCGATTCTCCTTATCGTGACTGAATCGCTCCACGGGTGGATGCAGGAACCGAAATATTCGCGCATCTTCGGAGACAAAGGCTCGGCACCGCGGGCCGTGTTGGCAGATGAAATTCACCTCTACGCCCTGTCCCACGGAGCCAATGTCGGTTACGCTCTGCGCCGATTGCTTGCACGCGCGCAATTCAATTCGACGGATCACAGCAAGCCAATTGCCATCGGAATGAGCGCCACATTGGGGCGTCCCGAACTGGTGTGGGGCAGTCTCTGCGGCAGACAAGGGGTGATTGAACTGACACCGTCAGCGGCCGAGCGCAGCGCAAATGCAAAGGGACGGGAATACTTCTATTTCGTTCAGCCGGAAGTCGAGTCGCGCGGCAAAGACATCGCCGGGGCTTCAACCACAATTCAGAGTTTGATGGCCTTGGCCCACGGCATACGTCGCCGCAAAGGGAAAGAGGGAGGCTTTCGCGGTCTGGTCTTTCTGGATTCAATCGACAAGGTGAGGAGGCTTCACAGCGATTATCGCGACGCGGAGGAGAACAAGAAACTCGCCCGCTACCGCACCTATCTCTACGGCGACGATCCCGGGACCGGACAACCTCGAACTTCGTGTTGCAAACAACCCTGCTCATGCGCGCGATTTCGCAACGGGGAGTGCTGGTACTTTGCTGCAAACGATCCGCGACAGGTGACTGCAAACGGGCCGTACGAGAGGGATAAGAACCTTAAGGTTGGGGATTGGCCGGTGAGTTCAAAAGTAAAAGAGAAGACGGCCGCCATGATGCAGAATTCCGATCTTATTTTTTCGACTTCTTCTCTGGAAGTTGGCTACGACGACCCGGATATGGCGCTTGTCTATCAGCACTACGCGCCGATCAACCTCGCAAGTTTTGTGCAGCGGAAAGGCCGAGGCGGTCGGGGCACAGATGACCGTCCCGTGACCGGCGTTACGCTTTCGCCATACTCGCCCAGGGATTCTTGGTATTTCCGGCGCCCGGAATTGATGTTGGATGCAACCGGATTCGAAATCCCGTTGAACATGAATAACTACTTTGTGCGGCGCGGTCAGGCCGTTTCGGCATTGTTGGATGCTCTGGCTCGATGGAAGTCCCAGAATCAGGACCAGGTACCCGTTGTTCAATCTTCCGGATCTCTGAGACTGATTCCGCAAGCCGTCGATTCCGCCGACAAGTTTATCCAGGGAGTCTTTGGCCCTGATATTTATCGAGAACTTGGAGTCGAGAACGTATCCCAACTCTGGTCGATGGCCTACTCGGTGCGTACCGGAGAGATTAACTTGAACAGTGCGCCGCGATACTGGGGTTGGCAACTCCAAATGACGCCGCGCCTCTTATACCAAACGGTGAACCTCCCGGTACTGGACGTAGTCATCAAAGGTAAGCAGGATCCCGACTCTGAGGACATTGCTCTTGCTTTGTCCACAGTGGCCCCGGGAAATATGACCCGCCGTTATTCCTTCGACGAGTTCCACTGGATCGTTCCCCAAGATGGACGGGCTCCATGGTTCGCCGGAACTGATCACCTTGTCGAGGAGGAAGACCTCCTTCAAGGAAACGATGTAGCTTCATTCCTTCGTGAGATTCCTGAGACGGTCCGGACGGTTATGGGGAGCGACTTCCATCGAATGCTTTCGCGCCCAACGCGAATCCGGCTGGAGGTTGCAGGAACTCGCCGCGGCGACTGGATCGCAAACTGGCGTTTCGATCGGGCGCTGCGGACTGTGGTGCGTTTGGAAGGAAACGAGACAAATCCAATCAGGATCCAGGAAAAGTCCCAGGCAAGCCTGCGCGGCCTTTTGGTAGTCCAGACAGATGAGAAGAAGGCAGCGACCGAATTGTGGCCATTACCCGCAGCCTTCGGCACATTGTCCTCCTTTGTAGCCTCTTCCGGTCAGCCATCGAGTCCTGGGATCAGAGCTTCGCGCCTCTTCTGGGGAGCGGATGCCACTCTCAAGGTCGATGATCGCAATCAGCCGGAGGAATCGCTCACCCAGTACTTTGTCCATCCTGAGACCCAGAGGCCGATGTTCAGTGGCTATTCCATTGAGACCGAAGGCGTGCAATTGCATTTGGATAGCGCAATGCTCAACCGCTTCGTGGCCGAAGAGGTGGAGAGACTCCACGAATCCGAGGACGAGAGATGGCTTAAAGGACGGTTATTTCGCTACCTGCTGAGTACCAGGAGTGCAACAGCGGGACTCAATGCCTACCACGCGATTCGTTTATCGGAAGTACTGCAGAGCGCGGCGGGGCGTGATGATCTGCGCAATGAGCTTCGCTTGCTGATGAGGTTCTGGGACAGTGCGCGGCTTGGAACTCTTCTCGAACGAGCATTCACCGACGTCCTCGCATTTCATCCTCTGTTAACCAGCAGGCGCATTCAATCCTTGAGCGCCGCCGTTGCGGGAAATTCATATCGCCAGGTTGTCCAGGCGTCGTACAAGGATGCGGCGGACCCCGACGTTTTCAAGCGATACCTGCGTTCTCTAGTTCTGAACAGTGTTGCTGTGCGCTTGCATGAAGCCTTTGTGCTGTACGGGCGCGGAGATGAGAGCCGCGTGTTGGCGCATGCTAAGGTGCCGATGGACTTCGGTAGCGACTCATCGGACACGATTACTGTGTTTGAAAATGGGATGCACGGGGACGGCACGACCCGCACTTTCCTTAGGCACCTTGATGAGATTTCACAGTCGTGGAGCGGAGGCTCCCTCCCGGAGTGCCCCAGTGCCCTGGAGGACTCGCTACTGGAGCAGGCAGCCAGCCGAGTAGATATGCACACGGAATGGCATGAACTCGATCCGGGCCAACTTTCAGATATGCGCAAACTGTCAGCCGACCTTGGCGTCGACGGAGACATGACCCCGCTTGATCGAGTCATAACGATGATGTTCGGTTCAGAACTGATCGGCGATGAGCGATTCGAGTTTTTCGAGATGTTTAAGGAGATCCGGCATGTCAAAACCCAACTCCGTCAACAAATAAGCCGAATGCCTACCGTGTGGGAAGTTGTCAGCGCAACCACTCGACGTGCGATTGAGAACTCTCCCGAAACACCATCGTTGTCCTCCCTGCACCGCGTGTACTTGGGACTTCCCGATGCTTCCCAGGAAGAGTCGCTCTCTGCCGGGGCCCGAGTGGCCGATCAGGTTTACCGGTTGAGTGCTTGCCTCTGCATCGACGGTTGCCAGGCGTGCCTTCACTCGAGTGGAAGCGTCTCAGATGCATTTGCAGGTGAAGCAGCGGTAAGCAGGATCGTATTGAGTCACTATTCGGATTTCGTGTTTGGCTCAACGGGTCCCAACGCGGTTCAACGAAATCCGGAATCGGCGATCTGATTTTCGTTTGTGAATCCACTCCAGGACAGCATCGTCGGCCATATCGAGCGTCGCTTCTTCATTTGCCAATGCGATAAGGAAAGCCTCGACGGACGCGCCTGCACCGACGTCGGCCAACTTCTGCCGAATCGCGATCGCGTCCTCAAGCAATTTTCCGTGCGCTTGGACCTGCTCTTCGGTTGGAGGAAATTGCAACACCAGATCGGATCCGCGCGAAGCCACTGAAGCCATCCTGCGCCCTAAGTCGCGCGTGTCCGCAAACTCAGACAGGAGAGCCCCGAGACTTTCGAGGGACCCTGTGTCGGCATGGATCCGCCGCATCCATGCCCGAGACCCGTCACGCAATACGGTTTCGAGTCGCGTCTTTGCAACCGTAGCAATCGAACGGATTGCAGCCAATTGGTTGGAATCCTGAACTGCGGCCATCTTCTCTCCGGCCGACTGTAGATTCCGCAGAGCTTCAATGGCTTCGACTTTCTCCTCTGCCTCCCAAAATGCCTTGAGAAGGTGAACGGATTTATTCCAGCGTTCCAGGCGTTCGACTCCGGGGACCAACTCCTGAGAATACTTCCACGCATCCTGCAAGGCTTCCCCAAATAATTCCTGGGTGCGCGCCTGTGCGATCTGCGGAATGAGCTTTTCGAGAAGTTCCAACTGGTCACTCATGATTTGACCTCACAGCCAGCAGGATGGCCTTTGTCACACCGCTCAACCTGTCCCCCACAGTATGGACGCCTTCGATGCTGGATGGCCCCGCCCCGGCATTCAGATCGAGGTATGCCGAGACATGATCCGCCAGCTTATGAATCGCTGCCTCTCCGGCTTCAAGAGTTGGGATCAAAAGCCCGATCGATTGCACTGGCGCCTCCAAGCACCACTGAAGGATCGCAACCTGGGAGGTCTTCGGCTCGTCTTCCAGGCTAATGAGAAATCCTTCGAGGGATCGGATCTCCGGTGAACCATCGTTCAGATATCCAGCGCTGCGAAGCTTCCCCAAATGCTGTTTCCATTCTTGAATCGATGCCGCTCCCGCATTCTGGAGAAGCTGAATCACGGCAGAGATGGCGTTTTCGATGCGCACAACGTGGGCCGGCACACTGCCACCGCGAAGATACTCGAGGATTTGGTCCGCTTGCCTGCGTATCCTGGTTGACTCGCGACCCGGCAAACCGCTTAACTTCGTGGAGGTCTCGAATGCGCGGTCGGAAAGAGTCACCAGTTCGCTTATCTGGCTGTTCCCCGCAGTGGCTAGCGGTTGTGGAAGTAGTTCTGTATACGCGACCTTTTCTTTAAGCTCGCGGATAGCCCTGAACGCATTTGCTGCTCCAACCATATCCTTGCCTGGTTCCGCGCCTTGTGGAAGCGTAATCCAATCCCGTAGCACCTCGCGAATCTTCGAGTGGGTGGAACCTGTACCTTCGACTCCAACAAACTCATCCCAACTCTCGACCCGTTGGCGCGGCGCACTTGTGGCTTGCGGTTCATCGCTGAGAATCGTTCGCCAGATCTCGACCTCCGCCTCAAGAGGTTTCACATCTCCTCTTAGCCAGGCTCTAGCGGTTAGCAGTTGGACGGCGGTATGCTCCGGCCGCCATGTTGCTCCCGATTGCATTTGAAACGGCTTTAACCGGGCCGTCAGGTGATCGATCACCAGTTGCTGTAATTTACGTCGAAACCTCGCTCCGTATTGGAGTTGCAGTTCGACGTCGGCGCCATCTACAGGGTTTCGAAGCCCCAGGTAGCCGAACAGTCCGCGAAACACCCATGCTTCCCGGGGTATGACCAGATGACCAGCCCTCGCCTGCCCAGTTCCAGCCAACAAGACGAGACGGTCAGTGAAAAACCTTTTCCAAAGGTAATAGGGAATGTCCAGGTCGGCCCACGGCAATTCCTCAATGACCCTCCAGGCCAGGCCGTTCCAGAATTGCTCGTCCTCGAGTGGGCGACCGGCCTCCCAGGCAGCTAGTTGTTCCATCCGGCGGCCCAAATCTCCTGTGCGGAGAGGCCGCGCCGCTTGTCCTCCTGGTCCCTGCTTGGAGGCCGCCCTTGTAGGACGCGATTCTGTTCTTGACTGTTCGTTTTTTTGCGTCTCATCCGGTGTTTCCTTTTTTGGCGGATCCTGGATGGCAGGTTGGACGCTCGCTCCTTCTGGCCACGGCAATTGGAAGGTTTCGAAGATTGACTTTCGAATCCCAATGAATTCTGGTTCCCCATCCGCAGATTGGGAAATTGCCACGGACCCAGATCGTGTCCCCCATAAGCCCGCGAGCAAGCGAAGGCGTGCCAGGACCACTTCGTTGCCTTTGGCGATCGCACTCAGTCGATCTGCTACTGGACCGGGCAATTCTGTTGCTCGATGGATGGGTCCAATCTGGAATTCAGGCGGGGGATAATCTCCCCCCACAAGATCATTCACGTGGTAAAGCGCGGGATGCACCAGGCCTTGAAGCAATCCCCGCGGCGTCTTCTGCGTGAGTTTCCCTTCCGGGTCGACCAATCGCTGATAATTGCGATTGATGTAAGTCTCAGACAGCGGATAGAGCCCAAATCCATCGCACGAACCGAACGAACGGTGACAGGGGTCGTGGTCCGGGCAGGTATCGCAGGCATTTGGAACATTTGAGCCGTCCTGCAACCCGTCAATGCCGATGCGGACTGCATTCAGATATTTCGCTGTGAACCGGACCCGGGCTTCGTCTGTCGCGAGGGAAGTGACAGTTTCGAAACCGTGATCGCCTCGTCCTAGCCTGATCATGTGCGTCACTCGGGTGACGATGTTGCCGAGTCCTCCGATGAATTTCTCAAAATACGCCGGAGTGAGACCGACAACCGAGATGAGATCGCATTCGTCTGGGCGCGTCTGGCTGTCGGTGATCAAAACATCAATCAGAAGGTTATCAACCCCTTGAAAACTCGTAACGTCTTCCAGCAATAAGACCAACCGGCGGTTCTCTTCACGAAGCTTCCGCCGCAAGCGGCGAAACAGTTCCCTCATCCCATTTGGGGAGATGCCCAGAAACCGCTGAATTGCGGGGTTGAGGCGCTCATTGAGCGCACGCAGAAACTGAAATGTTTGAGGAGCAACCTCGTTTAGCGGTCTTTCTTCATTCGCAGGATCATCGATGGCTTGAAATTCGGCGCCTAGTTTCTGGAGGAACCGAATGTGAGCTCGTTTCGGATGCTCAATGGCCTGACTGATTTGAAGCAACTGGCGAGCATCCTGAAGTTGGAATTGCGCCAGTTCGGAGTTTCTCTCTCCGCTCTGGCCACAAACAGTCTCCAGTATCCGGGACGGCGAATTCCAACGGTCCCGCACCTCGGATGAGAGCAGGAGTTCGGAAAGTTCCCAACCCTCGCACCATTTCAAATCCTCCATCTCTTTTTCGAGGAAACCAGCACCCAACGAGTGGCCGAGTGCGTCGTGAAAGAGCTTGACGCGTCCCTCGAACCGTATCCCATCGCTCGCATCAATGCCCTGCCAGAGGGCGGAGTCTCCCTCCACGGGAATCAATTTTCGGAGCTGCTCCAATGTACTTTGCAGGCTGCCATCAGCGCGCTGCACAAGCAGAACCAGGTCTGCCTTTTGCGCTCGCTTCCATTGAATGCTCAGCCACCGGATCAGGTGAGACTTCCCAGAGCCTGGTTCTCCACGCACAACGCAGAAGGCGTGACGAACCGTGTCGCGGGAGAGCGCATCAAAAAGACTCTGCTCGCTCGAGCCGGCAACTTCAGCGGCTCGGTTCCCTCCCACCTCAAAACCCTCGATCGGGAAGTGGGTCGCCATGAAAACGGCGTCGTTCCCTGCCAGGGCCTCAGTTTGCAGGACCTGATCGACCGATTCCTTTCGCCAGCAGATTCTATACGGCATCCGGTACCCCCTCGAGGATCTGGATCGTGTCTGCTCCGGTCAACCCTGTGAGATCATTCGGATCGGTGGGAAAGGCCACACGTTTTGCCGAGTCTCCTAAGGCCGTCAATTTGATTTCACCTTCAAGATGCAAGTCGCGAACCGAGCTACTCAGGATGCGGGAAACTGTTCTGGATTTCCATCCAACGCGTTCTGCCATCTCAGAGAACAGTTCTCCCCCATCAAGATAAGGCATACGTTTGGAGAGTTCCCCTTGAACCTCGCGGAAATCAAGACTTCGATCAAATCCCATCTCTTGAGCAATGCCCCGCAACTCTCGACGGACCCTTTCCACTGGGGATGGGAAGAAGGGGGTGTTTGGCAAGTCCGTTCCTAGTCCAAGGAATGACACCCACCGCACCCAAGGTGCGAGTTTCGTCGTATTGAAGGTCCTTGCTTCGCTTTCTTCTACGCGGGAGAAGACGCCATCAATTTCAGCCACCAGTTCCTCGCGGCCCACGCGGTGCAATCCCGCTGCTTCGCGATCTGCGCGCAACACAAACCAGGCGTAGACCCTCAATATCACGCCGTTCGCGTCTGCTTCATTTAAGCTGCAAAGTTGGCGATGTGCCAGGTCGGCGAACTCCCCGATTGTTGGAGGCGTCTTCACCTTCAGCGTGATTGGGGCACCGTCTGCAATCAAATCCAGGCTGCGGGCAGCGCCCAAGGTTTGTCCAAGAGCATCCTTGGGCCGGGGTACTTCGTCGTTCTCTGTCCTGTTACGCGGAACGAGCCAACCTGCGACTGTTTCGAGAGGGAGGGGCGCACCGGCCTCATCGAGAAGTCGAAGGAGTGCATAGACGCGGTTTGGTGTACCTTGAGTGTCGGTCAACAGGCTCATGAGTTACTTCTCCATGCATCCAACTCCGATTCGTTTCTGAATGCTCCGCGAAAGGCAATCTGCATGGCCGGCCGTCCTTCCAATTCAAGGCGCCGCGGTGTGACATAGAGCAACAGCCTTGGCGCTTCTGACATCGAATTGCGTTGTCCGCGAATGGCATTCCAAAATCGATCGACGATCGATTGCGGAGTGCCAAAGACTGGGAAGATCACCGCTGTCGGCGCGGCGATCATCTTCCAGCCCCGCTCAAGGAGGTCGGAGTGAGTGAGACAAAACCCAACCCGCGTCCCGCAGTCTCTCAACGACTCGACTGCGGCCGCCCCGAAGCTGTCAGGAACCACAAATTGCTCCACGCCCACATCCGCCAAGCGTCTCAACAAGCGCTCGCGGCCGGACCCGTAATGATCATCTTCTGGAATGATGCATGATTCCAACGCCCGTACGGCGCCGAACGAGAGGTTTGGCC
Source organism: uncultured Occallatibacter sp. (assembly GCA_964408275.1). Classification (GTDB taxonomy): domain Bacteria; phylum Acidobacteriota; class Terriglobia; order Terriglobales; family Acidobacteriaceae; genus Telmatobacter. The sequence goes on along the minus strand of CAYOYX010000078.1, from coordinate 6,246 downwards.
TTTCCCAGAACTGACCAAGATGATATCGGGTCGACGTGGGCGGCGCTATGCGGGCACTCCGGCACCACCAGCATCGACCGCAGAAATCTGGATCAACGACACCACTTTCAATGGCTTCGAAAAGGCGAACGAGCACGCACCCTGCGTCCCGGGAGCGATCCGTAAGGACACCCTCCAGTGCCTGGATATCCTGAAAAATCTCCTTTTGTTCCAAAGTGCGCGACTCAAGGACCTCCTTCAGATGCCGATCACCATCTGCGCTGGTCTCTAAGAGTCGTGGGTCAACAAGAACAACCTTCCATTGGTTTGATTGCAACTCGGGGTCAACTTCGAGTATTTCGAGCGACTCGGTGCGTTGAAGTTGGTTCAACAAAACCATGTTCCAGACACGATTGTGTCTGCCCGTTTCGTTCGACATGTCTGAAGGGTGCGCATCGAGCGATAGGTCGAAGATACGGAATCCACGCGAATCGAAGGAGGCGGCAGAATGCCGGTCTCCCGCGTCCTTAATCAGGGCACGCCAGCGGAGGGCGGCCCGATCTACGGTGAGAAACTGGTTGGTGCCGAGCCGGTAGGCGAATCCAAGGTCATCGTTGCGTTCTCTAAAGTCGGCACCCCTGTGCTTCCACCAAAGGCAAAGCGCCAATGCCTGATGGCCGTCACGCCCTCCGCGGCCGATCTCCTGGTAGTAGCGTGCAGCGCTTTCCGGAACGCATGCGTGAATCACAGCACGAACATCCTGCTTGTCGATGCCCATGCCAAAAGCTGAAGTCGCTATGACAAGATCGAGTTTGTCTTGCATCCATAGTTCGACGACTTCCTTTCGGGAACCTGGCCAGCAGGAATCGCCTGTAACGAGGCCTACTCGTTGGTAATCTCTATTGTTGCGAAGATCCTCATGAAGAGACTCGGCATCTTCAATCAACGTGGTATACACGATCATCGGCCGGGGCCCATAATCGATCGCTTCGAGTAGAGCTTTACGCCGCTCCTCGACGGAGTCAAACCTTACGGAGACAAGGTCAAATTCGTATCGAGGAACCTTAGCGTCAATCTCTATCCATTGAGTAGCAACTCCACTGTAACCGCGACGCAACTCTCTACGTGCCGCGTCGCCGATTGTGGCTGACAGCAGGACAACACGGATTGCGGGATTGATGCTTCTCAGCTTCTGAACGAGTCCTGGAAATCTCTGAAAATCCGGCCTGAATGTCCGGCCCCAGCTCTCGATAATGTGCGCCTCATCGACGAATATCGCGCTCAGTCTGCCTTGAGCTGCGAGCACCCGCGCCGTATCTGGAAGCGCTGAATTGAGAATCCAGCCATTCGCCGTGCCAAGCAGCATCTCGGGAGAAGTGATAAGGATTGGAATCTCTCCTCGGAGAAACTCTTGTCTTATATTTTCTCGTGCATCGTGCGTTAATTCCCCCCTCAGGGATCGAGTTCCTTCAAGGCCTGGAATGGAGCGAAGGGTCTCCTCATGAGCAATTGCCAGCGCTACAGTCGGCACGACTACGACTGCGGTCGGCTTTTCATTTGCCGTCCACCTTCTCCACCAGAGGGGACCAAGTTCAAAGAGCAGGCTCTTACCCCCACCCGTTGGAATAGTAACCAACATTGAGGCTCCTGGCGGCATTGAAAGCAGCGCACGAACCGCCGCTTTCTGAGTTGGGCTCTGGTAACTGTGGTATTGCGGAAAAAACTCCAGCAGCACCTTGTCTGGAATTGCTGGCTCCTGAGGCCTCCGTTCTGCCTGGTCAAACGCGACAGCGTCCCAGACCTCTTGCGGCAGAGTATCGCTGTTAGGCCTGGCCTTCGCCATCAGGACGAGAGAATCGTCTCTCAGTTGTATCGATATACCGAATCTGCTTGCGAGGTAGGGCCAGACTTCAGCTGAAATTGGGAAACCCGAGCGGGGCACACTTAATACCCAGTCTTCTATTCGAAGAATCTCTCTTAGAATCGCACCGGAGTCGGCTGGCAACTTACAAGCCGCGAGGGCTCGGAAATGACGAACTAGGGCACAAAGACGCCATCGAGCACTCGATTCGTGGGGCGCGTTCTCGGCCCGGGATTCAGCCTCCGTTAGGAGTTCGTCAAATGTCCCCGCCTTGTATGTGCTCATCAGGTTTGCACTCCAAGAACGAGGTATATCGAGTCGACTTCAATCTTCTCCGATTCGATTGTGAGCGGAATCCGGCTCAAGCATTCCAGATCCAGGAGCGACTGTGCATCATTCTGAGAGGCTCGCCATGTCAAGTATCTATTGTCATACCTCAGACTGTTCTGGATTTTTTGCAAAGCATTCCGTCGCACCTCCTCGCGCGATGCACGCGTATGCGTGATAGTGTGGGCGACTGCCGCGGAAGTAGCGAGCCAGATTCGCGAGAGCGGCGCGATGGCGTTCAATTCCGCTGGTGTCAGGTTTTCGCCATTTTGGCTTGCGCACATCTTAGCCACGGCTTCCAGTTCTTCTGCTGAAATCTCTCGAATCGGAGGATCTTCGTTGGGAAGCAATTCAATCAGCAGGGATTCTCTTTGGGACGGAGTCACCTCGAGCACGCGCAGGCGCAGCGCTGGGGGCAATCCATCTTCTCCGAATACATCAAAGTTCGGCGAACATTCGAGCGCAATTGTCAGGAATAGTCTGCCTTCAAATTGCCGGGAGACGGCCACCTTTGCTGCGGCCGAACGTCCCTCTCCTTCCAATTCAAACTCGCGGACCAGAAAGTCGACTAGGGGATGGCCAGGTCCAAAGAATTGAACAGAGTCGTTTTGCATCGCTGTGCGATGCTTGAATGTCCCGGAAACAATCTTTCGCCCCTTGTAGAGGAATCTCTCTTTGGGGCCGCGAAAGGACTCCGGATCTGCCACGAATTCGACTTCAGACCCCTCTAGCTCCCTGACCCGAAAACCAAGGTGCTTGGCCCAAGTGAGCAACGCATCTCGACCTCCTCCGAGTTGTTGAGCCTCGATCAGGCCCTTCGCCAGCGCTGTACCCTCGGAGAGTTGGCGTTTTGACGAATCCATGGCGCACTCGAAAGCCTCGTCGCTGCGATTCACCTCGGCGGTGGCTGCTTCCCTTAATTCGTCACGGATGTCGTTCAAAACTCCTGCCCCACGGCGCATCGCGCCAATGATCTGCCTCTGAAGCCCCGGCAAGCCAAATTCCAACCCGCCAATTGACTGATTGTAAACACGAAATATGTCGCGACTGGTCTCGAAAACGGCGCGTTCCATTTCCGCTGGGCCAAGGGCCACTGCTGAAAGAACATCCCTATCCGCTGGCCGGGCGATTCGGTCAAGCCTTCCGATTCTCTGTTCTGTTCGTGAGATAGACCATGGCGTATCCAAATGAACGACAGCGCTAGCAACCTGAAAGTTGCGCCCCTCTCCACCAAGTTCGTCGGACACGAGCACTCGGCAGTCACTGACTCGCTGGAACCGGAGGGCGACCTTACTTAGATCCGCCTCATTCATCCGAAAATGAAAAACCTCAACCGCGTCGGGCAACCCGATTCGAACGAAATCTGCAAAGCGGACAACGATGTCCGCGTCCTGACAAAAGACAAGCACCTTGTTGTTCGATTCAAGTCCGAGATGTGCGTGAATCCATTTCGCCACCGCATGAAATCGGGAGGGAATGCTACGGTCCCGCTCTTTCCACTCTCTTGCAAGGTCTATTGCCGTCGAAATCCAACGCCGCTCATCGTCGAGAGGAATAGTCCTCGCGAGAATCTTTCCCTGTAGAGAGACTTCGTAGCCGGGTTCAGGATCTTGAATCAGCCGCTCAAAGGAATTGTCCGCCTGTTCCAGTATTCCTGCATCAAGTCTTCCGCGGCGGAATTCCAGCAATTCGAGCGCATGCGAGGGACAGATAACGCAGATGCGTTCGTAAAGTAGTCGTAAACCCGCGGGAGAAGATTCTGAATCCTCCGGCACCTGCAAGTCCGCCAAATGGTGGATCAAGTTGTTCTCGGAATTGCTGGGCTCGTATTCGATGATGTCGAGACGACGCGCTGGCCACTGCCTGCCCTCAGTCGAAAGCGTCGTTCGCCTGGTTCGGACCAGGCGTTGGTCGATCCTGTGGAATTCCTGGACGTATGGGACCAAATCCTCCACAGCAGCGCTTGATCCGTTGCGCATTTCAGCAGTCAATTCGGCGATGACTGGATCTTCATCCCCAACCCCCTTCCAGAGGCTGGCGAGGAATTCGAGATCGTCGCCATCGAGTTCAGCTGACTCTCGCGTGGCAGCGTCGAGATACCGAATCGTGCCGTTGAGAGCCTGCCAAATCCGTTTCTGTTCCGTGATGCGCTGATTTAAAGCGGCAGTATCGCCTGGCTGATAAGCTTCAGGAGATACCAACGCAAGCAGGCTGGAGAGTCCGGCAAGTTCTTTACTCGACGGTGTCGCGGAGAGGGCAAGGAAGCCTGGAGACTGGGAAGCCAGTTGCGCAACAAATGGATAGAGTTGGTGGGTGGCGGCGATTCGGTGCGCCTCATCAAGCACCACAAGATCCCATTGCCGCTCGATGATCCAATTGCACAGTTTGGCGGAACCCATCAGCGCCGTAGTCGAGATGATCACACGCCCTTCTGCGAGGCGTTCGAGAACAAATTTGCCGGCATCTGCTCCCCGCTTGGTCAGGTCTTCCGCTTCCAGAAGTCCAAAGGCTCGGGCTCCGAATCGCAGGTAAATCTCGGTGAACCACTGCCGGCTCATGGATCCTGGCGCAATTATCAGGACGCGGAGATTTGGCTTCTCCTGGATGAGAGATTGAAGTACCAGTCCAGCCTCGATCGTCTTGCCGAGTCCCACTTCATCGGCGAGGATGAAGCGCGGCCTGCGACTCGAAAGCACGCGGCGCAGTGCGTATAGTTGATGCCCCATCGGCTCGACCCTAACCCCCATGAGGCTGGGAATGCCTGCAGTTTGGGCGTGCCATAATTCGATCATTTTGAGGAAGGATTGACGCTTGCGAAAGTCCTTCGAGGATACCCACGTGTTGGTCCGGAACATCGAAATTGGATCTGCGCGGTCCGGCGGAAGAGGTTGAAGTTGCGTCTCTTCCAGAATCACGTCACCGTCATCAGCCCTCACAAGATACCGCCAGAGCCCCTTTGGACCAACTCCCAAATTCTCGACAATCTCGCCACCGCAGGGTCCTGAAATCCGATACAGGCTGACAGGACTACCGCTGAAGAGTTCAAGCCGACCAAGCGGGGCATCAACCAGATTCATCTCACACTCAGTTTTGGTCCAAAGGAACCGGATTCGGCCTCTATGTGGCCCAGTGGAATGGATTAGGCGCGCAGGGCCGGCGTCGTTATCGTCGATCCTCGACAGAAGCGATCCTAAAGGGAACATCGTCATATTCTTGACTAAATTGCAGTTTGGAACATGATACTACCTACATCCATCTGATGAATTGGGAGGGGCCAACCCGTCGGGACCTCGCGTTGAAATGTGCGAATTTCCGTGGCTGGTTTCGATGATATTCTCTCGCCCTGAGTGCACGACAGAGAAACAACGATATTCCAAATACTCACAAGTCTAAAATGTTATTTATCAACAGTTAAATAGATTTCTCCTTGATCTGCTCCCCCCTTTCTGGCAAACTGAACGTCCAAAGTATACGAGGCGTCATGCGAATCGCTTTCCTCCCCTCCTTTCGCATTGCTGCCGGTTTGCTGCTGGTCGTCCTGTTGGGTGTGGTTGGATGCCAAGTCCTCCGCTGGAGGAATCCTGTCTCTCCCGAGGCGCTCCTGGCGCGAGCCGACGAGATGTCGTGGCTCAATAGCTGGATTGGGGCCGAACCTCTTTACCGACAAGCTGAACTTCAATTCACGCAGAGGCATCAGCTCTCGAAGGCGCTCTATGCGCGTGTCAGCGAGATGCCGGCGCACAGCGAGTCGTCAACAAGCGTCCCCGCGCAGATCACTTTGCTGACGCATGATCTGGCGCTGCCAGAGGCGCAGGAACCAGAGACCCGGCTTCGCGTTCTGACCATTCTCGGAATGCTTGAAGTGAATTATGACGCCGGGATGGCGCGTAAGACATGGGCTGATGTGGAAGCACTCGCAATCCGCCAACACCATTATCTGCTGGCGTCCAGGGCGATGGGCGAGCAAGGAATTGCCGCATTCTTGCTCGGCGACATTGCGACAGCGAAGAAGAATGTGGTCAAGGCATGGTTCATTGCAAAGACCGCCGACCCAGGAGCGCACATTCGATACGCCAGTA
>CAYOYX010000077.1:0-17199 GCA_964408275.1 uncultured Occallatibacter sp. | reverse complement strand
ATTCAGATTGGCTCGGTGCCGACGGAGATCGATCAACTGGAGCGCGAGGCTACGTCGCTGGAGATTGAGCGGGCGGCGCTGAAGCGCGAGACGGACGCAAACAGCCGCGAGCGCAGGGATGCTGTGGAGCGCGAGCTGGGCGCGCTGAAGGAAAAGATTACAGCGCTGCGCGCGCGATGGACCAAAGAGCGCGAGGCGATAAGCCACATCAGCGAGGTTAAGAAGAAGATTGAAGCGCTGCGTTTCGAGGCCGAGGAGCAGACGCGCAAAGGCCAGCTCGAGCGCGCCGCGCAGATTCAGTATGGCGAGCTGCCGAAGCTGGAAGCGGAGTTGAAAAAGCTCAGCGCCCAGCAGGACGGGGCAAAGGACGGGAGCGTGGCGCGCTTGCTCAAGGAAGAGGTAGATGAGGAGGACATCGCCGGCATCGTCAGCAAGTGGACGGGGATTCCTGTTTCGCGAATGCTGGAAGGCGAGGTGAAGAAGCTGGTCGAGATGGAGACGCGGCTGCGCGAGCGAGTGATTGGGCAGGATGCCGCGCTGACGATTGTCGCCAATGCGATTCGACGGTCGCGGGCAGGGTTGAGCGATCCGCGAAGGCCGATTGGGTCGTTTATTTTTCTCGGTCCGACGGGCGTGGGCAAGACGGAGACGGCGCGGGCGCTGGCCGAGTTCATGTTCGACGATGAGCAGTCAATGGTGCGCATCGACATGAGCGAGTACATGGAGAAGCACGCGGTGGCACGGCTGATCGGCGCACCGCCGGGCTATATCGGCTACGACGAGGGCGGGCAGTTGACAGAGGCCGTCCGGCGCAGACCTTATGCCGTAATTCTCTTCGACGAGATCGAGAAGGCGCACCCGGATGTCTTCAATATTCTGCTGCAGATCATGGACGATGGGCGGTTGACGGACGCGAAGGGAAGGACTGTCGATTTCAAAAATACTGTGCTTATTATGACGTCGAATCTGGGCGCTCATGCGCTGGTGACCGACGCGCTCAAGAGCGAACACGATTTTGATATGGCGCGTGAATCGGTGCTGCGCGTGCTGCGCGAGCACTTCAGGCCGGAGTTTTTGAATCGCGTGGACGATATGGTGATCTTCCGTCCGCTGGGCGCGGCGCAACTGTCACAGATTCTCGACCTTCGGCTGGCGGAGTTGGGCAAGCTGCTGGAAGATCGGCAGATTTCGCTCGAACTTACTGAACCCGCGCGACAACTAATTTTGGCGTCTGGTTCCGATGCTGCGTATGGAGCGCGACCGCTGAAGAGGGCTTTGCAGCGGATGGTGCAAGATCCGCTGGCGATCAAGATTCTCAACGGCGAAGTGCTGCACGGCGCGCACGTGCGCATCGATGTGGATCGCAAGACGAACCAGTTGAAGTTTGAGGCTATGAGCAAGGAAGCGATGGCGTAAAGGATTGCCGTGTGGTGACTGGCCGACCATGCGGAAAGTGCTTGCGCACTGTAGTTCGTGATTACATAAAGGGGCAGCACCACTCGACGGCATATGACTTTGCCATGCTAGCATCGCAAGTTGATGGAGATCTAAGCATGAGCAGAGTACACCGCGAGAAAAAGTCCAAAATTACAACGCGTAATTTGTCGAGCCAGATTGGTTGGGCGGGACCTATCATCCTTCTAATTGCGGCTGTTATCGCGGTGTCACCGCTCCTGTTGCGCGGTCCCTCATGCACTTCCGACTTTAGCTTCCACTATATCTCCTGGATCGATGCTGAGCACAGTATGTCAAGCGGCCTCCTCTACCCGCATTGGGCGAATAGCCCGAATTTCGGAGCAGGCGAACCAAAGTTTGTTTTTTATCCCCCGATTACCTGGATGGGGGGAGCTGTTTTGGGAATGCTTTTGCCGTGGAGTTTTGTTCCGCCCGCCCTTTTCATTTTGTTGCTTACCGCAACAGGGATAGCCAATCGCGCATTTGCCCGAGAGACGATGACGGATGGACCGGCAACTTTGGCCGGTTGTGCTTCAATCTTCCTCGGCTACTCTTTATTCAGCGTCTACGAACGTGGTGATTTTGCAGAACTGGCGGGCGGATTCTGGATACCATTGCTCCTTTTATTTGCGTTGCGAAGGCGATATCTTTCGGGTAATTTCTGGGACCGAGCCTTCGATGGCTCGGCTGCGCCATTGACGCTCATTGTGGCGGGAATCTGGCTGAGCAACGGCCCGGTGGGAATTATGGCCAGCTATTTGCTGATTGCCGTTGCGTTGATCTCTGCATTGATTGAAAAGTCGCTGGCCCCCGTAGTGCGTGCCGCTGTATGCACACTCGTGGGAATGGGACTGGCTGCGCTTTATCTGATTCCCGCAGTCTGGGAAAGGAATTGGGTGAGTATTCAAAATGCTATGAACCCTAGTAATTATGTAGTGGAAAATAGCTGGCTCTTTGCCAGTCATGCCGATCCGAATCTGGCTCCTCACGACATACTGCTGCATCAGGTCTCACAGGTCGCGGTCGCCATGCTCGTGATCGCTTTCGGCGGAGGTGCCATTGCCTGGATTCGCGGCGTCGTTCCTGGCGAGCGCAGGTGGTGGATTCCTATTGCTCTGATACCACCGGCAGTTCTGTTTCTGCTTCTTCCAGTCTCGCAGCCGGTTTGGAATCTATTACCCGAGTTGCGACTGCTACAGTTTCCCTGGCGCTGGCTCTTGGTTCTGGAAGCCCCGATGGTCATCTGTTTTGCCTCGGCCATCTGGTTCGACCGAAAAACACTGCGCTTTCTCGTGATAGCCGCGTGTACGGCCGTCTTTGTGGGAATCAGCTTTGCGGCGCCATATTGGTGGTTCTCCGAATGCGGCAACGTGATAGCCTCACTTCAAAAATCTGTAACAGAGAACATTGGCGTTCCTGGAAAACCTGAGTATGCACCGCCCGACATCCGATTTCCGGTGCTGAATCCTCTGGTGGACCTTCAGGGGAACCCCTTGGTAGACCTTCGAGGAAGTCCCCGTGTGGACTCTCAGGGAAACCCTCTCTTGCAGAAGTTGCCAATCGCCTGCCTGCTGGACAGTTCTCCAGAATCTTCAGTTCTGGGTGGAGACAGCTCAGCTCCAGCGTGGCATGGCGAATCAAACAACTGCAACAGTTCGAGCTGGCGTCAATTAGTTTTGTCCGCTGATTCATCTATTCCTGGGGAAACCCGGTATTTTCCAGAACAAAAATGGATCATGGGTGTCGCCGAGCACGCAGGGTACTTAATACTGCGGCTGCGATATTACCCGGCTTGGAGCGTCAAGGTGAATGGAATTCCGGTAGCAACGACGGCCGAGCGAGAGCGCGGTTTAATGGCCATACCGGTACCTCGGGGAAATGTTCAGGTATCAGTTTTTTGGACCACAACAGGCGATGTAGTGGCAGGGCGTTCAGTGAGTGGAGTTGCATTGCTTCTGGTCACTGGTATGTATATGTTCGAGCGAAAACGATTGCGGTCTCATCTAAACCCGGTCAGTGCAAGTTCGTCTTGTTCGCCAAGGAACAGAAGCTACCCAAGGTCAAACTAAACATCGTATGCGCTTTCTGCGCGAGAGTAATCAGATTTCTTCCGGCTGGAAGGTGTTAGTGAGGGTGGCGAGGCCGGGGATGGAGATTTCTGTTTTGTCGCCGGGGTTGAGTGGGCCGACGCCGGAGGGAGTGCCGGTAAGAACGAGGTCGCCCGGTTCAAGGGTGAAGACGGCGGTGATCCAGGCGAGGAGTTTAGGGATGGGGAAGATGAAGTCGAGGGTCGAGCCGCGCTGGCGTAGCTTGCCGTTGACGCGGGTTTCGAGTGTGAGGCCGGCGGCGGGGTCGAGTTCATCGCTGACGATGGGGCCGACGGGGCAGAAGGTATCGAAGCCCTTGGCGCGGGTCCATTGGCCGTCCTTGTTTTGCAGGTCGCGGGCAGTTACATCGTTGGCGAGCGTGTAGCCGCGAATGGCCGAGTGCCAGTCTCCTTCGCGGAGGTGGCGGACGCGGCGTCCGATGACGAGAGCGAGTTCGCCCTCGTAGTCGACACGGGCGCTCAGGTCGGGCATACGGACAACGCCGCCGTGAGAAAGCAGCGCGGAGACGGGCTTGAGAAAGATGAGCGGTTCGGCGGGAAGCTCGTGGCCCAGCTCATTGACATGGGCGCGATAGTTGCGGCCTACGCAGACGATCTTGGAGGGCGTGACTGGCGCCAGCAGCGTGGCCGCGCTGAGTGGCATTGGCTTGAAGTCGAAGCTGAAAGAGGTGGAGCGGTGATGTTGGAGGCGGAAGGTGAGGTCTTCTTCAGGGGCACGGGTGAGATCGATGATCCACAGTTCGCCGTCGCGGTCATCGACCTTGCCGTAGTGGATTCGATCCTCGAATTGGAAGCGGCAGTATTTCATGGGTTGGGGACGGTCTCCTCGGTATCGGCGGAGCGTGGGCTTTCATGGCCGTTCTGTCCGATGGCGCTGACGGCGTAGCTGTAAGTGTGGCCGGGCTGGAGTTGGGTGTCATGAAAGACCGGCGGAATGAGCGGCTGGGCGGGCGAGATGCGCTGCCAGGGGGAGTCTCCCTCACGGCGATAGACGATGTAGCCGGCGAGGTTGGCGTCGGGTGACGGCTGCCAGCTCAGGTCGATTGCAAAAAATGGCGCTATGTTGCTGGTGGTGGCGACGGCGGCAAGGCTGGTGGGGACTTCCGGGGGGAAGATGTCCTGCGCATCGATGCGCACCGGGTTCGATAGCGGGCCGGCCAGCTCCAGAGTCTGATTTTTAACTATGACGCGAGCAATGCGCTGGGCGAGGTACTCATAGCTTTCGCCGAAGCGAATGTTTTTGTCGAGAACCTGGCCGCGGGCGGCGGATTCGACGAGCAGATTCTGCTCAACCGGTTCGGGCAAAGGAGCGAACAGGCCGTCGTGCGGCTTGGCGGCGGGCGGGGTGAGCAGCTTGCGATGGAGGCGAATAGCGGAGGAGTCAGGCGCGGCGGAGTTTGCCCAGCGTAGAACGACGCCCTGCTTGCGGAGTTCGGCGGAGAGGCCGTCAACCGGCTGAGGAGCGACCCCGGCGAGGACAACGGCCGCATTCGAGAGATCCGCCGAACGGCCATTGCGGTTTTTGAGTACGACAAAATAGGTGAGCGGTCGCGGCAGGCCAGAGACGAGCTGGGCGGGCAGCGTATCCGTGAATGCTCCGGCGGCTCCGGGCGCAAGTGAGAGATCGGCACCGGCTGCTTCGCAGCCAGATGTACCTTCCTGATGGCAAATATAAACGGCGATGTTGCCCTTGAGGAGCAGCTTATCGGTGTTCTTCTTGGGCATCGTCCAAGTGAGCGCGACCTGATTGCCGGCGCGTGTAGCGGTCAGATCATCCACAGGAGCGGGCAGGTTGAGCGAAGGCGGCTGGGGCGCGCCAGGAGTGCCGCAGCCGGCCAAAATCAGTCCGGTGGCCAGCACGGCAGCGAGGGCGGTTAGCGCGACTACTTGAAGCTGAAGTGGAGTACGCATCGCAGTATCAGTCTATCGGAGCAGCACAGGGGTGGGCATGGTCGCGAGGTGTTATGCAAATTAGATTTTGACCGATGCGGCTCTTGGCGAAATTCCGCTGAGTTCGGCAGCGCGGGCTTCGGCATACGATGCAGCGCCGACAAGCGCCATGCGGTCATCGAGAATGATGCGAACCGGCATATTGACGAGCAACTGGCTGAGTCGGCCCTTATCCGTGAAGGCCTTCATGAAGATGCCGTCTTTGAGCTTTTCCAGAATGCGGGGCGCAATGCCTCCGCCAACATAGACGCCGCCGACGGAGAGCAGTGTGAGCGCAAGGTTGCCGGCCTCGGCGCCATAAGCGGAGACGAAGATGTCGAGAGCCTTCTCGCAGATTTCGCTTTTGGCGGCCATCGCCAGCTCGGTGATGACGGCGTTAGGGTCTTCGGCGGCAATGCGCTCGGCCAGCCAGTTAGGCTCGTCGAGGCCGCGGACCTCGCGCAGGAACTCATAGATGTTGGTCAGGCCCAGGCCGCTGACGACGCGCTCCGAGCTGATGCGGCCATTGTACTTCTGCTTAAGAAAGCGCAGCAGGTCGATCTCGTCTTCGTTGCGGGGCGCAAAGTCGGCGTGGCCGCCCTCAGAGGGATAGGGCGTGTGGCTGCGGCCATTCCAGATAAGCATGGCTTCGCCGAGACCAGTTCCAGCGGCGATCAGGGCGCGATTGCCGATCTGGCTGGCGTCGCCCTCGCTGAGGGTGTATATCTGGTCGACGGAAAGCTCGGCGACGCCGTAGCCGTGAGCCTCAAGGTCGTTGATGAGAAAGACATGATTGATGGCTAGGCTGACGGAAAGTTCGCGGCTATCGAGCGTCCAGGGAAGGTTGGTGAGGCGCAGGCGGCCGTTGCGCACCGGGCCGGGCACACCGAAGCAGGCCGCGGAGACCTTGGTCGCGCCGAGGAAATCCATAACGATCTCTTCCAGGCCGGAGTGCTCTCTGGCGGCGTATAGCTCGTCGCGGGAGCAGTTCAGATTTCCGTCCGTGAAGTCATACAGCGCAAGGTGAACTTTGGTGCCACCCACGTCGCCTGCCAGAATCATTTTTACCTCTCCAGAACTCCGCAGCCATCCTCGCCAATGGCGGGTAACAGCGTCGCGGCGGCTTTATCCAGCATCAATGTCAGTATACCGCTGGAGGGCTGGATAAGCTGGCTGGGCAGGCGTTCAGGATCGAGCGGTCCTGTCAGTACTTCATTCAAAATAAATGCTTTATCGGCTCCGGCGGCGAGGAAGAAGACGGAGCGGGCGCGGTTGATGACTGGCCAGGTGAGGGTGATGCGCCAAGTGTCCTTTTGCGGCACGTGGTTGGCGACCACCAGGCGGCTCACTTCATGGACGGCGGCTGTGCCTGGGAAGATGGAGGCGGTGTGGCCGTCGTCGCCGATGCCGAGGGCGATGAGGTCGAAGCGGGGGAGCTCGGCGCCCTCCAGGCGGAAGCTCGAGCGCAGCTCCGACTCGTAGCGCGCGGCGGCGGCTTCGGGCTCCAGCTCGCCTTCGATGCGGTGAATCTGTTCTGGGTGGAGCGGGACGAGGTCGAGCAGAGCCTCGCGGGTCATGCGGTAGTTGCTGGCCGGGTCGTCGGGCGGGACCGAGCGCTCGTCAACCCAAAATAGATCGATCTGCTCCCAAGGCATACGGCCACGCCAGGGCTGCGAGGTATCGGCAAGCAGCTCAAACGCAAATTTTGGAGTCGTCCCGCCGCTGATGGCGATCCGGGCGCGGCCTTGCGCCTCGACAGCCTCGCCTGCCATCTCGACAAAGTACTGCGCCGCGCGGCGAGCCAGGGCAGCGGTGTCAGGCTCGACGTAATACTTGATTTGGAGCCGGCTGGACATACGTGTCGATTCTCCTGCCTCTACATTACACGTCGGATGTCCTGATAAGAGTTAGGCTATGCTTTCCGGCGGCTCTTTTTGGCAGGAAAATTCCGGCGGCGCGAGCTTCTCCACGAGAGTTTTTATTGGAGCAGTTGTCGCTATCAACTCCTCCGCCAATCTCCTCACATTCGAGAAATCCACTGGCGAACAGGCACCTACGATCCGCATCGCCTGACTGACTACAAAAACACTGAACAGATAACCATCCCAAATCGACTCATTGGCTGCGATACAACTTCCAGAACTCCAGATAGCCCTTCAGGCGCACGACTTGAAAGTAGTCGCTTGCGACGATGTAAAAGATAATAGCCATGCTGCACACCGAGTGCAAAGCATCCGGGCCAAGCTGATCGCTGAAGGGCAGCGGTGCTGCGGAGAGAACCATCGACACCACAATCAGCGCCAGTGTGGCGATTCCCATCACCATGTTGATCTCGATTAGTTTGGAGGTGAAGGCTTTGCCAAGCTGCAGGCTTTGACCGAGCGCAGAGAACACGGAGCGATCTTCCAATAGCATTATCAGCGGCGCGATGGAGGCAATCCAACTGACGAGCGCCCAGGCCGTGAAGAAGCCCAGCGAGAGGAAGATCGCCCATGCGGCGAAGCCAACTAGATCCGGCTCGGCGTCCGGCGTAATGTGCGTGGCTGCAACCCACTGCATCGAACGCAGCCAGCAAAAACAGAAGGCAGCAAAGAAGGCCAGCCAGACGGCCTGCAAGACAATCATTGCAACCGGCCGGAAACGCAGCTGCGGTTCCATGCGCTTCAAAACCAGACTGCGACCGAGTCCGGAGACGATCACCCAAGCAAGAGCGGCCAGCGGCAGAAGCCAATGCAGAACTGCAACAACATGAGGCTGGTAAATTGCCCACGCACCGCTGAGTTGCCGGACAGCAACCCAAGGATTCTGCGGATCAAGATTGCTGAGTCCCGCAGCATCAGAAGATAGCTCACTGAGAATCTTTTGCGCTTCGATCCAGCAAACCAGAAGCAATGGACCGCCGAAGAGCCAACGCCAAGCCACTTCCAGTACCGTCAGCGAAGGCCGCGCAAAGACCCAGCCCATCTGGCCGACCAGCGACTGGGTTCCGCGCAGCGGCGCGGTCATCTCACCACCAGATTCACCAGCTTGCCGGGGACAACGATGACCTTGGCGACCGTCTTGCCTGCCGTGCGAGCGAGAACTTTTTCGCCGGCGAGAGCAGCAGCCTCGATTGCCTTGGCGTTGGCATCGGCGGCGACTTTTACCACTTCGACGAGCTTGCCGTTGATCTGCACGGGAATCTCTAGTTCATCTTCTTTAGCGAGCACAGGATCGCTCTTGGGCCACGGCGCGCGAAGAACAGAACCTTCCTCGCCCAGCGCCTCCCACAACTCCGCAGCAAGATAGGGCGCGAATGGAGCCAGCAGCAGGACCAATGAACGAAGCATCTCATGCACCACCGGCGCTGGAACTTCACCTGCCGCTAGTTGCGCGTCGGCGGCCTGAATCTCGTTGACCAATTCCATGATTGCCGCTACGCAGGTGTTGAAGTGCCAGCGGCCCTCGAAGTCCAGCGTGATCTTGGCGATGGTCTGGTGCAGCTTGCGCAGCAGTTTGAGTGACAGCCCTGTGGGCGCTTCAACCTTCTGTTCGCCGGCAGAACGAGCCATAGGCGCATACTTCGTCGCCAGCCGCCAGACGCGACCCAAAAAGCGGCTCACCCCAGCGACTCCGTCCTCTTGCCAATCCAAATCGCGATCCGGCGGCGCTGCAAAGAGCGAGTAGACGCGCGTCGCATCGGCGCCAAACTGGTCCGCCATATCGTCGGGCGATATGACGTTGCCCTTGGATTTCGACATCTTCGCGCCGTCTTTGATGACCATGCCTTGCGTGAAGAGCCGTTGCGCCGGTTCATCGTTCGTAATCAGCCCCAGGTCGCGCATCACCTTGGTCCAGAAGCGCGAATAAATCAGATGCAGAATCGCGTGCTCCACGCCGCCGATGTATTGATCGATGGGAAACCAATATTGCGCGATCGCCGGATCAAAAGGTGCGTTCGAGTTTTTCGGGTCGGTGTAGCGATAGAAATACCAACTCGAATCGACAAAGGTGTCCATCGTGTCGGTCTCGCGCTTGGCCGCGCCGCCGCACTTGGGGCAGGTGACGTTGACGAACTCCGGCACGCGACTCAGCGGCGATCCGCCCTGCTGCGTAATCTCAATCTGTTCAGGCAGGAGCACAGGCAACTGATCGTCGGGAACAGGAACGAGGCCGCACTTTTCGCAGTGAATGATGGGAATCGGAGTGCCCCAGAAACGCTGGCGGCTCACGCCCCAATCTTTCAGGCGGAAGGTGACCTTGGCTTCGCCAAATTTCTGAGCGACGGCACTTTCCTGAAGCTTTTTTTCTGCTTCGGCGCAGGTCAAGCCGTCGTACTCGCCGGAGTGGATCAGTACTCCCTCTTCGGAGCAGAATGGGAGCACCGCGCTTTCATCTTCTTTGATCGACTTGATGACCTGCACAATCGGCAAACCGTATTTAGTAGCAAACTCGAAGTCGCGCTCATCGTGCGCCGGAACGCTCATGATGGCGCCGGTGCCGTAGTCGGCCAGAATGTAATTGGCAACCCAGATGGGCACGCGCTGGCCGTTGTAGGGGTTCACGGCAAAGCGGCCTGTGGGCACGCCGTGCTTTTCAATCGCTCCCAGATCGCCGGCTTCTCGCGCCTTTTTCTGCTGGTCCAGCAGTTCCGCAACTTTTGCGTCCAGGTCGGGATCGACGGCAGTAAAAGAAGCTACCAGCGCGTGCTGCGGCGCTAGTTGCACACTGGTCGCGCCGAAGATGGTGTCCACGCGCGTTGTGAAGACGCGAATTCTAACGCGATTGTCATCCTGAGCGTAGCGTAGCGAAGTCGAAGGACCTGCGTCTTCATCGAGAAAGAAGTCCACATCCGTACCTTCGCTGCGCCCGATCCAATTGCGCTGCATGGTGCGAACTTTTTCCGGCCAGCCGTCGAGCTTGTCGAGGCCGTCGAGCAACTCTTGCGCGTAGGCCGTGATGCGGAAGAACCACTGGACGAGATCGCGCTGATCGACCTGCGTGGTCTCATGCCGCCAGCAGCAACCATCGACCACCTGTTCGTTGGCCAGCACGGTGGCGCACTCCGGGCACCAGTTAACCTTGGATTTTTTGCGATAGACCAGCCCCTTCTCGTACATCCGAAGAAAGAACCACTGGTTCCAGCGGTAGTACTCCGGCAGGCAAGTGGTCACCTCGCGCGCCCAGTCGAAGCCCAGTGCGAGCCGGTCCATTTGGATTTTCATCGCGGCGATGTTCGAGAGCGTCCACTCGCGCGGAGGGATATTGTTTTTGAGCGCGGCATTTTCGGCCGGCAGTCCAAAGGCATCCCAGCCCATCGGATGCAGCACGTTGTAGCCGCGCATCCACATCTGCCGTGCCAGCACATCGCCGATCATGTAGTTGCGCACGTGGCCCACGTGCAAAATGCCGCTGGGATACGGCAGCATCTCCAGCACATAGTACTTGGGCTTGCCGCAGGAGGCTGGCTCAGCCGCGTAGAGTTTAGGGTCCGCAGCCCATCGCTGCTGCCACTTGGGTTCAATCGCCGCAGGGTCGTAACGCAGTTCGTTCTCTTCAGCCATAGCCTTTTTAGTGTAAATGGGAAGTGGCTACTGCGCAGGTTGTGGTTCAGTAGGAGCCTCTGTCTTTTCGGCAGGACATACGGTAGGTGGCGCTTTCTTCAACACAATCTTGTAACCCTCAGGCGGTTGAAAGACGGCAGGATCGGGATTACCCTGGCGAATGTCTTGCAGTTCCTCGGATATCTTCCCTTGACCGGGATACTCAACAACTGATCGCACCAACACACCGGTGTGCCTACCTTCCGATGCGAAAATATCCGGCAGTTTTTGGCCGAAGTTCTCCAGCATCTCGGACTTGCTCCAGTACCACGGATCGTAAGCACCATAATGATCCGTCAATTCGATGCCCGGATTGAAGTTTATGCCTGGGACCGGTGCCCGCCATATCTCAACTTTGCGCAGATAAGACTTGCCGTTCGTGCTTGTGCTGATTGGAAGTGATCTGGAAATTCGGAATCCTTCTGCCACATAGCCGAGAATCGTTGCCGATCCCAAATCTTCCACCACAGGCTTTGAGTGAGAAACTTCCGTATCGGGCGTCTTGTCTTTCACGCAGGAGGAATGCGACGATTCAATCTCGGCAATTTTCATCTGCGTGGCTTCCTTGCCAGGTACGCTCCATGTGGTCCTGATACCTGCTATTGGATCGTAAACGCATACATACGTACTCGGCGATTCATCCTCCGGCGATGAAACTGCTGTTCTTGAATTCATCCAGCGGCCCTGCGAGTCGAAGGCTGCCATAACCGTGTAATCCAGGGTCTTAGTGGTTCCATCGGTGAGCAACCGCTGCGAGGTTGTAGCGTACTCGATCGTGTAAGGCTCATGCACGGATGAGGCGAAATAGCGAACCGGCAATTCCAAGTAGCCGCACCGTTCCTCTTGTCCCTGTCCCCATTCTGGCAGCGCACAGAGCGCCACCAGCGCCATCACTCCACCGATGCTTCCGCGCATAACGTAATTTTTTGCGACACACACAGTCTGACTCCTAGCCGGGGATTTCGCAAGTCAGAAATCAGAAATTATTCCACCAAACTCTTGAGCGCCTTCACATTGCGCTCCTCGTCGCCGGGAGCGTCCACAGGGGTTTCTGCGATGAAGGCGGAGTAAGCGAAGCGCTTGTCGTTGAGCAGCCGCCGGAAGAGTTCGAGGCCTATCGTGCCTTTGCCGATCTGCTCATGGCGGTCGAGTTTGGAGCCGCGCGCGGCCTTGGCGTCGTTGCAATGCCAGACGCGCACCGCCTCAAAGGTCACCGTTGCGGCAACCTGGCGCATTGTCTCCTCGTAGCCCTCGGCTGTGACGAAGTCGTAGCCGGCAACGTGAGTGTGACAGGTGTCCAGGCAGACGCCGACCGGAGCTGAGGGCTTGAGCCGCTCAACCAACTCGGCGACCTGCTCAAAGCTGCCGCCAAGGGAAAACTCAGACCCAGCCGTGTTCTCGATAAGAATATGGAATGGAGTGCCCTGCCAATTAAGACCGTCGATAGCGCGGGTGATGGAGTCGGCGGCGAGTTTGAGGCCCTCGTCGCGCGTGAGGCCCTTCCACGAGCCGGGATGCAGCACGAGGTACTCTGCGCCCAGCGCCAGCGCACGTTCAATCTCACCGCGAAAGGCAACGATGCTCTTCTCGCGCACCTCGTCCGACTGGCTGCAAACGTTGACCAGATAGCTGGTATGAATGACCAACGGGCCAATGTCGAGCTTGGCGCGCAGTTCCTTCATGCGCACGGCCTGTTTGGGGTCCACTTTGGGCGCGCGCCACATACGCGGACTCGACGAAAATATCTGGAAGGTGTTGGCGCCAATCTGCGCGGCCTGTTCTACGGCGTTGGATGCGCCTCCGGTTGTGCCGAGATGGATGCCGATTCGCTTCATCATGCAAACAGTGTATTCGATGCTAAAGAAACCGCAAACGATCTTCGGCGGCGGGCAGCGGACAGCGTTCCAGCTGGTCCGAGAAACGGTATCTCCAGCGAGCGTTGAGGCGGTAAATCGGGTCGCTCAAGAAGTCCGGAATCCAGCCCAACGCCGAGGCAACCGTCGGCCATGGCTGCGGCAGCTCTCGGAGCAGAGCCAGCGTTGCCGCGAATCGAAGCCAGAGCCGTTCATCTGCTTGCAGTGGATTGCGGAAGACCAGCACAGTGGATGGAGCGCCGTCCGGCTCAAGTAGATCGGAATGATGCTTCATCAACTGCGCTACTGCAGGCGAGTCGGACGCAGCAAAACGGAGACGGTCGTGCCTGTCGTGACGGAGCAGCCAACGCACCCACCCGTTGCACAGGCCGCAGTAACCATCAAAGACCACCAGCAGACGGTCACCGATTGCGTTTAGTTCACTCATGCAGGTTGAGATGCGCGGGCTGAATCGATTGATTCCGCATCGGCCTTCTATACTGAACCCACGATGAGTTCCCCGATTCCAGTCCGCATTCGCACACGCTCACAAGCTCTGCAACTGCGTGCCGAGCGCTTCTTTCCCGGCGGGGTGAACTCGCCGGTGCGAGCCTTTCGCGCGGTGGGTGGTGAGCCGCCGTTTGTGGAGCGCGCCGAGGGCGCATGGCTCACCGACGCCGACGGCAACCGGTACATCGACTACTTCGGCTCGTGGGGACCGATGATTCTGGGCCACGCCTTTCCGCCGGTGGTGGAGGCTATCGAGCGCGCAGCACGCAACTCAGCCAGCTTCGGCGCATCGACGGCTGCCGAGGGCGATCTTGCCGAGCGCATCGTCGCCTGCTATCCGGCGATCGAGAAGCTGCGCTTTGTCAGCTCCGGCACGGAAGCAACGATGTCAGCGATCCGGCTGGCGCGGGCGGCGACTGGCCGCAAGATTATCGTCAAATTCGAAGGCTGCTACCACGGCCACGCGGATGGCCTGCTGGTGAAGGCAGGCTCAGGCGTCGCGACCTTTGGGATTCCCGGCTCGGCGGGCGTGCCGGAGGAGACGGCGCGGCTAACGCTGGCGCTGCCCTACAACGATCTCGCCGCTGTTGAAGCCGCATTCGCCCAGCATCCCGGAGAGATTGCCGCGGTAATTCTGGAGCCAGTCGTGGGCAACGCAGGCTGCATTCCGCCCGCCGCCGGCTACCTGGCTGGATTGCGCGCGGTGACCGAGCGCGAAGGCGCGTTGCTGGTTGCCGATGAGGTGATGACCGGCTTCCGCGTGGCGCTCGGCGGCGCGCTGGAATTGTATGGAATCGACGCCGACCTGGTGACGCTGGGCAAGATCGTTGGCGGCGGATTGCCGGTCGGCGTCTTCGGCGGCAAGCGCCGCTTGATGGATTTGCTGGCGCCGCTTGGGCCGGTTTACCAAGCTGGAACATTGAGCGGCAATCCGCTGGCGATGGCTGCTGGGATTGCAACCGTTGGCCATTTGCAGGAGCACGCGGACGAGATTTACCCACGGCTGGAAGCAACCGCGAAGGCTGTTGCCGAAGGCGTTGGCGCTGAAGCTGCGCGCGCTGGAGTTGCGATGAAGCTGAATCGTGTTGGTTCGATGTGGACATGGTTCTTCAAGAACGGAGCTGTGACTAACTACTCGCAGGCCGCCGAGAGCGACACAGCAGCCTTTGGCCGCTTTCATCGAGCAATGCTGGAGCAAGGCGTCTGGCTACCGCCTTCGCAGTTTGAGGCGGCGTTTTTGAGCACAGCTCATGGAAAAGCTGAAATTGCTACTACGATCTCGGCTGCTCGCGAGGCTTTCAGTAAAATGTAAATCTCACATTGCGGTAAATTTGGTGATGGTAGATTTGGAAAGTTATTGATTTCAGGATAGTTATAATTATCTGCAATGTTTTGAAAATAAAAGAGGGGGGTAGGGGGTGGGGCCAGTTTTCAGTTGTCAGTTTTCAGTTGTCAGTAAAAAAGCCCGGGATGCGGTTGCTGTTCATTGTTTGATTGTGCGCTGAGGGATAGTAATCATGTGCAAAAGCAGTGGTCAGGGATCAATAAAATTCCTGGGTTCGTAAATTCCCACCTAACTTTTAAGAGAGGGCATCCTGCCGGGTTTGTGGATTCCCAGGTCCCTAAAAGCGAGGAACCAGGGAATCCCAACTGTAGGTTGTATTCCGAGTCTTACTTTCGAAACGGAGATTCAAAGCGCGTCTCCATCTTGAGTTCCCGATCCGCGCTCTCCTCTTTTGCCTGAACCGCTTTCACTTCCATAGCCGGCGTAAGCAGGCAAACGGCGCGGAAGGCAGTCAGATCGGAGCCTGAGGACTTGTAGAACAGCTTGCCTACCACAGCGATGTCGTAGCGCTCTGCCTTCGTTCCCGCAACCCTCACGCCGGGCTTATACCACGGCGCCGCATTCAGCGTAATCACATTCACATCTGTCGGGAAACCGAAGCTATAATCGAAGTCCGGGCGATTCACCTTGTCGCGAGCCGCCTTGAAACACTTATCGTCCGCCTGCAACTGCCATGCCTGATCGAGAGCGGGGGCGAAGGGCTCGGGGCGAACCAGGTGCCAGTAAGAATCCTCCTCGTAACTCAGCGCGTCAAGTTCATAGACTCCCGACAGCTCGTTCACGCGGCACTCATACAGCAGGGGAACAATACCGTCGTCCGCGATAAATGTTGTCTCGGGATGGACAGCTCTAACGCTGTTCATATAGTTCTGATCGATCAGGAACGGAACCGGCTTGACCTTGGCGCGTTTTGCGCAGAGCGCCTCCTTCGCCGGATCGTTTTGAATTGCGCTGTTGGAGACCATCTGGCCGTTTGCAATGCCGTTTGCAATCATCAATGCGAAGACCATTGAATCGGCGAAGATAAGTAAACCTCGAATCATTCTTTGTGCCTCCTGTTGGTTGAAACAGCCTTGGGTTGCAGGGATTTCTGTTGGCTCACTGGCAGACCGTCGCCGGGGGCAGCGAGCTATCGGTTGCGAATATGTTACTGGCAGAATCGTAAAAATATACTAAAGAAGTGATCATGTGTGGCTTTCCACCCGCAAAGACCGCGAAGGGTGGGGCACCCGGACCGTACACGATTTATGAAAATACTCAGCCAGCCTCGACTAATCCATAGCGGCGCTGCCATGCATCTTTGAGCCGCGCCCAGACGCGCGCCCGCTCGAACTCGGTTGCCTCGCTGCTCTTCGCTTTGTCCGCGCCGGGTGAGTTGGCGAAACGGGCGGCCTCGATCTTGGCCAGCTCCAGCAACTGGCGGTCGCGCAGCAGATTGGCGACGCGAAAATCAGGCAACCCGGCCTGACGCGTTCCGAAGAACTCGCCCGGTCCGCGCTGCGAGAGGTCAAGTTCTGCCAGCTCAAATCCATCCTGTGTGCGGACCATCGCATTGAGCCGCTCCTCGCCCAGCGGAGAGACGCGGTCGCCAGTGATGAGAATGCAGTAGCTTTTGGCCGCGCCGCGTCCCACGCGCCCGCGCAACTGATGCAACTGCGCAAGGCCAAAGCGTTCGGCATGCTCGACGACCATCACCGACGCGTTGGGCACATCGACGCCGACCTCGATCACCGTGGTCGCTACCAGCACGTCGATCTCGCCGCGCTGAAAGCGGCGCATGATGATCTCCTTTTCATCAGCGTCCAACCGCCCATGCAGCAGGCCCACGCGCAATCCGGCGAGCGGACCGGCGCGCAGTTTCTCATGCATCTCGACCGCGGATTTCAGACCGGATTTCGCATTCGGATTGGCTTGCTGCGCGGATTTTGCGAACAACTCCGCTGATTTTCCTTTACGCACAGATTTTTTTGCTGTGGCCGCGGCAACCCTCGATTTTGAAACCGTGGATGCGAGAAGAGCGGGCTGCTCGATTCCCGCCTCCGGATCATCGCGAGAAAAATCCAACTCAGGCTGATCTTCCTTGCTGCCTTCGATGACCGGGTAGACGATGTAAGCCTGACGTCCCTTGGCGACTTGCTTGCGCACAAAATCCCAGACCTCTTCCGCCATCTCTCCGGGAACACGGCGCGTGACGATGGGCGTACGACCGGGCGGCAGTTCGTCGAGGACGCTGACATCGAGATCGCCGTAGAGTGAGAGCGCCAGCGTGCGCGGAATCGGCGTGGCCGTCATCACCAATACATCCGGCTCCGCTTGATTGGGCTTCTTCATCAGACGGAAGCGCTGCAAGACGCCGAAGCGATGCTGCTCATCGACGACGACGAGACCTAGCCGGTCGAACTCCACCTTCTCTTCGAT